>BOCC01000473.1 GCA_026002715.1 Synergistales bacterium | reverse complement strand
ACACTATAGTGGCATAACACCACTCTTGTGTCAACAAGGTCAACTCTCTTAACGGACGAATGCCAGAGTCATAAAATTAAGTATGAATTTTTCAATAAAGCTCCGCGCCTCGGACTTCTCACGAGGCTTTGACGCTTACGATAATGAGCTTCTGCGGGAATGGTAGAGTTCCGGCAGATTAAGCGGAAGCGCCCGTTTCGGAGCGCTCCCGCGTGGACTGAAATGGGCTATTTGTCAACTACTTCGGCGTCGCGCCGTTATTGCTGGGGTTGTATATGGGAGTCCCTGTGTATCTGCCCCGGGGATCAGCCCCTATCCCGTAAGCTTGCCCCGTGCCCCGTTTGTCGTAGGTGTTGCCAGTGATCATGACGCGAAGATAGCCCGGGTAATAATATTGATCCGGAGGGACAATAAGACTAATGAAACCAGCAGAGCTCGATCCTGTGACCTTGCCGCTGGCATGGCAGTTTATCACTGTCACTCTTACTACATCTTCGTCGGATACAGAGACAATGCCAATGAAACCGGCAGACGAACCTCCTGTGACATTAACGTTGGCGCTACTCTTTGCCACCGTTGAGAATCCAAATCCCCCATAAACCGAACCGATAAGACCACCACAGCCAGACCCAGTGATACTGCCAATAGCACTGCAGTTCGTTATATTGCTATCATCCACTGCGTAAACGAGGCTACCACTTTCCCGTACTCCGGACATGTTTACGCCGGTCAACCTGACGTTCTTGAGAGTCCCATATGAAACCCTGCCGAATAGCCCGCCGCCGTTAGCTATGGTGCTTATGGTTAGGTTCGATATTTCATATCCGCCGCCATCAAAGATGCCTGAAAAAGCTCCGTTCCACCCAATCGAAGTCCACTCATGGTTGGCGAGGTCGAGAGCCTTAGCGAGCGTAACCGTCTTGCCACTAATACCAAGTTGCATTCAATAAAGATTTAATATATGATACTCCCTGAAAGGGGAGATGATCATGCGTACACC
>BOCC01000472.1 GCA_026002715.1 Synergistales bacterium | reverse complement strand
TTTGAAACTGTGGCCATTCCATACGTGAGTTCACGGAAGAAATCAGACAATCGCTTTACCGCGATAAGTCCTACGACTGATAAATATACAGCCAATACGTTAAAATTATTTCCATAGCTGATTTTTTTGAGGAGCGCCAATAGATCGGCGATATTCTGTGTAAACAGGTATGATTTCAGGTCAATCTCCCAATCAGAAACGTATGGTTGTCCTTCAATTACGTCCACGTAAATAACATTGTGCTCCGCTTTTCCTGCCATCTCAAGTTCATCTAAATTTTGGGGTATATTCAGTCTGGTTCCCATGTGGCCTATCTGGCCGCCATGTTTATTATTGCTTAACTCGCGGTTGTTCGGAATCTTTTTGAAACCATCTGTGACCCGAAGGTTTTGATGAGTTTTCAGAGCTCTTGTTGATTTGAGCTTTCAGGCGTAATATCTCTTTTTGCTGTTCGGCAATTTTTGCCAATAAAGGAGCCGTCGCTTTCGCGACGGCTTCATCGACAGCTTTAATAATTCGCTCATTTATAGAGTTTTCCAGGTCTTTTATTTTTGTACGCAACTCTAAGGCTTCCACTTTGTAATCAAGTAAAAGCCTGTTCTCTCGTCTCAGCTTTTCGTTTTCGAGAATGTTTTCTTCTAACTGCCTGAAAAAGTCTTTGTTTGATCTATCCATATAAGTAGTATACACCTTATGAAATTTGGTTCCTTCGCATTTGCTGTGGGAACGAAAATATACAGAAAAGCGTATACAAAAAGAGAGTGGAGAGTTTATACTGAAGCCCAGCTTTTAGAGATTGGGGAGAAAGAGAATGGGAAGTCCTTACAAAACGAGCAGCCGAGAATATCGTATCTTTGAAGCCGCGTTAGACATTCATGAACCTTGAGAAATCAAAGAAGTTCGCCTTGATTATGGCAGACGTCGCTTAGATATTATACCCAAATGCTGAATAATTTGCCAGAATCCAAAGAGATAAGTTCTGTCGCCTAATTGGCTGTCTG
>BOCC01000471.1 GCA_026002715.1 Synergistales bacterium | reverse complement strand
ATTGATTACAGCACAATTTTGGATACCGCGCGCGGCAGCCTCACCTCGGTTGCCGCGCACAAGGCCGTCAAGGCGGCTATCGATGCCGGCGCGCCGATGGATAGACTCAGCCTGAGCACCGACGGCAACGTAGGAATGCCGATTCGCGACGAGAACCGCGTTCAACGCGGCCTTTATCTTGAGAGGGTATCTTCGCTGTGGCATGAAGTCCGTGCCCTCATCTCCGGCGGCATGGATGCGGAAATCGCTATATCTCTTGTCACGGCTAACCCTGCGCGTAGGCTCGGTCTGTATCCCCTGAAGGGGATTGTGAGAGTTGGCTCGGACGCCGACCTCGTGGTGCTTGAGGACGACTTTAGTATCAGTTGGGTCTTCGCCCGCGGAAGAATCGGGTTGGAAGAAGGACGGCCAAAGCTGTTCAGCCTCTTCGAGAAGGACATAATCTCGGAGGCCGCGAACGCAAACTTGTAAATACTGTGAGGGGTTGTGAGAACTATGAGCGCTACTTCTAATTCTAATTCCGGTATTCCCGGCGTAAACGTGAACGGTGAGAGATGGTTTCCAAGCGAGAGGAACTTTAGGGAGTCCATTGCCGATTACTGGGGGGACTGGTACTGTGACTCGGAATGCGGAGTTTTACGTGATGTGCTGATGCGTCGCCCCGGCCCCGAGCTGGATGAGGTGAAAGACCCCGCGGCGGTGAGGTTCAAGGAGATTATTGACCCGCATAAGGCGAGGGCGGAGCACGACGCGTTGGCTGACATATATAAAAAACACGGCGTGAATGTGCATTACGTCGACGGTTATCGGCTTGACAGGCCTAACGCGATGTTCATGAGGGATCAGGTGCTCATGACGCCGGAGGGGGCCATAGTTTGCAGGCCGGCGATGGAGGCCCGAAGAGGCGAGGAACGCTTTGCGGCGGAAGCGCTGGCCAGAGACGGGGTTCCGATAATAGCCACGATACACGGCGACGGAATTTTTGAGGGAGCCTGCGCAATGT
>BOCC01000470.1 GCA_026002715.1 Synergistales bacterium | reverse complement strand
CACCGGACTTGAATCCCATTGAGAAGCTTTGGGCGAATATGAAAAGGGCGTTGAAAGATTTGGTTCGGAATTTCAGAACATTGGTCGATGCTATTTATGCATACTTAAGTTAATTGACTATATCATACCCAACGTTACGTGTGTTTCAATCCCTAAAAGGAAAGCACAAAACATTTTCGTTCAACTGTCTAAAAACCTACACGCGCTGTTTCAATCCCTAAAAGGAAAGCACAAAACAAGTTGGAAGCACAATTAGACCACGTACGGAATTTAGGTTTCAATCCCTAAAAGGAAAGCACAAAACTTGCAGCCTCTCGCGGCTTCCCAACCCGGCGCAAAAGTTTCAATCCCTAAAAGGAAAGCACAAAACGTTATAGATCAGGCCACAAATGTTACGGCGATCATGTTTCAATCCCTAAAAGGAAAGCACAAAACATGTACGCAGCCCAGCGCCTCGTACATTTGATGGAGTTTCAATCCCTAAAAGGAAAGCACAAAACCGATGCTCCGGCCCCCACTCTGCGCTAATCTAAACCGTTTCAATCCCTAAAAGGAAAGCACAAAACGCTCAACATCAAGGTTTAGCCGCTATTTCGCCCGGCGTTTCAATCCCTAAAAGGAAAGCACAAAACCTTAAGTACCATTATACACCCGCAACGTGTAATGTGTTTCAATCCCTAAAAGGAAAGCACAAAACCAAGCACTACCCCCGCTTTTCACGTCGGGATTTGCGGTTTCAATCCCTAAAAGGAAAGCACAAAACAAATTCGCTGATAACATACGTTTTCAGCGTAAAACCGTTTCAATCCCTAAAAGGAAAGCACAAAACGTGCCCAAATGCAAGGGTAGTTACCTTTGCTCGTGAGTTTCAATCCCTAAAAGGGTTACTGTCCAGCGGGGCGATAAAGCTAAAAAAACACTGTAAAATCAATGTTTCGAGGCATAAGTATGATTTTCGTTTTTTCAACAATAATTATGAAAGAACGTACTAAAATGTCATAAAATCAAGG
>BOCC01000469.1 GCA_026002715.1 Synergistales bacterium | reverse complement strand
TATTACACTCAAGTGCTGAATAATTTGCCAGAATCCAAAGAGATAAGTTCTGCCGCCTAATTGACTGTCTGGTAAATTTGAAGGCAAATGAGTATAATAAGCTAATCTTATCAGCGTAACAACGGAACAGAAGAGACAATAGGGGTTTATCGTCGTTGTAGTAATCCTAACAGCTTTTTAGAAACACGACTTTCTACTTCATTATAATATGCTTGACAATATTCAAGATCTTCTGGTGACAGCTTACTCTTGTCAAATTCCTTCAACTCTTTCGCTGTCTCATTGAATTTTTCTATCATTATCATATGACTGAAGAGATCAGTCCGCTTACCCATATAATCAGCCTGTTCACTCCAATACGCTTCATAAAGATCCATACGTTTTTTAAAAATCGCACGCATATTTTTACTATCGTTATCGCCGCTATTACTCAAACACGCAAAAATCCCCACTAACAAAAGAACTGCTAAAGCTATCTTTTTCATTCAAAAGCTCTCCCCTCAATAATGTATGTTATAGATAAAAGTGATATGAAAGAACACTCCTTTTATCCTTTTTCCGTCGTTGTCTCTTGCTTGTGTGTCCGCGCCGCTCTTGAGTCCATCGCTGCTCTAACTTGTTCATATTTTTGACAGGTCTCAGAACACTAGTTCTTCCTTGTTATTGATACGGTCACCTCTAAAAATCTCCATCGTGAAAAATTTTCACCTTGATTTCACTGGCTTTATAGCCGTTAAATTTTTCGATTCAGGGGTTTTTAGAGGTGACTTATTGCTTCAAAGTCAACAGCCATTTCGAGTATCCAAGCTCAAGCCCAAGAAGCACGGGCTCAGGCACAGGCTATCG
The DNA here is from genome assembly GCA_026002715.1 of Synergistales bacterium. Classification (GTDB taxonomy): domain Bacteria; phylum Synergistota; class Synergistia; order Synergistales; family Aminobacteriaceae; genus BNVG01. The sequence goes on along the minus strand of BOCC01000469.1, from coordinate 169 downwards.
CACAAGCACAAGCTAAAGCTAAAGAAGCACAGGCACAAGCTATAGCTCAAGTACAGACACAAGTTCAAGTCATTTTATGTCCGAGATGTAACGCCGCAAACGAGATGGATGCGAAATTTTGTTTTAAGTGCGGTTCTCGCATGAGCGACGACCGTAGTTCGGCTTCTCC
>BOCC01000468.1 GCA_026002715.1 Synergistales bacterium | reverse complement strand
ACCCAAATTCCTATCACGTCGTCGAGCGAACCCCCGTAAGTCCGTTCAAGCTCTTTTCTTCCGTACCGCAGGGAATGGTGGCGGCGGCTGAGATCAGCTTTTTTATCTTCATATGCGGAGGGGTTTTCACGGTATTGCAGGCCACGGGCGCCATCGACGCGGGGTTGAGCAAGGCCATCGTCGCCGTGCGGGGGCGGGAAAAACTGATGATTCCATTCATCATGTTCCTGTTCTCCATAACGGGCGCGACTATGGGGCTGTCTGAGGAGGTTATAGTCTTTGTGCCCATTGGGGTGGCCCTGGCCCGCGCCGTCGGATACGACGACGTTGTGGCCGTGGCCATGCTCTCGACGGGCGCGGCCATCGGATTCTCCGCCGGCCTTGCGAACCCGTTCACGGTGGGCGTCGCGCAGACCGTCGCTGAGCTGCCCCTCTTCTCCGGCTTCGGGTTCAGGCTTATAGGGTACGTAGCTCTCTACATCAGCGCCGTCATGTACACGATGCGTTACGCTAAAATGGTCAAGCTCGACCCGGCCAAGAGCTACCTGTACGGAGTGGAGCGTCAGGGCGCTGAGAAGGTTCGCTCTCTTGATAACATAACTTTCACGAAGACTCATGGGCTCGTTCTGATAGACATTCTGCTGTTCATGATTTATATGCTGTACGGCGTCATGAAGTTAGACTTCTACATCATGGAGCTGGCGACCGTCTTCTTCGCTATGGGCGTCGTCGGCGGGCTTCTGGGGCGGCTCTCTCCGAGCGACATAGCCCGCGCGTTCGTCCAGGGCTGCGCTGACATAACGTTCGGCGCGCTTGTGGTGGGCGTCTCCCGCGCTATCCTCGTCACGCTCCAGAACGGACAGATAATCGACACGATAATCCATTTCCTGGCCAATCTCGTCACGGAAGTTCCAAGAGCCATATCGGCGGTCGTGATGTTCCTCGTGCAGTCGGTCATAAACTTCTTCATCCCGTCCGGCTCAGGGCAGGCCGCGACGACCATGCCGATAATGAC
>BOCC01000467.1 GCA_026002715.1 Synergistales bacterium | reverse complement strand
GGGTGCGGAGATGTACATTGCTTGCACAAAAAATCATGGTACCGATTATCTTCAAGTACATGAAGCGTATTACATCAAAGAAAACGGAGTGACGAAAAACCGTAGCCGTTTAGTCAAAAACATTGGCCCTCTCTCGCGTTTTGATGACGGCAAACCGGACTATCTGAAACGTCTTCGTCAATCATTCAAGGATGGCAAACCTTTAATCACTTCGCTTTCAGAGCTTTTAGAGACAAGACCGGCACCTGCGCCAAAACGTATTAATGTTTCTTTCGACCTTGAAAACGACATTGACTGCATGTCTGACCCGAAGAATGTTGGATACTTTCTCCTTGATGGGTTATATGACTCGCTTGGGATATACGAGTGTCTCAACCACTACAAATCACAGACAAAAATAGAATATGACCTGAATGGTATAGTAAGATTGCTCGTATTCGGAAGAGTGATGAATCCTGACTCTAAGATTGGAACATGGTGCGAGCGAAATCGTTATGTGTTTGATGTCACATCGTCTGAGAGCGCAGCGGAAGTTTACAGAGCTTTGGATTGTCTGAACGCGACTGCTGACACTATTCAAAAGCGTATGAACACGAAGATAACAAAAGGCGATATAGGACGCAACACTGAGGTTTGCTATTATGACGTTACGAACTATTATTTTGAAATAGGGGGAAACGACGCCGATGTATTGGACGACACAGGAAAAGTCGTCCAAGCCGGACTTCGCAAGAAAGGAGTCTCCAAAGAAAAACGTAGCGAGCCTATAGTTCAAATGGGGCTTTTCATAGATGATAACGGGTTGCCTGTAGCGTATAAGCTTTTCCCTAGAAACAACATAGACCAGACTACCTTACGTCCAGCGTTAAAGAAAAGCATAGATACCCTCAATTTTGGTAGAGTCATTATAGTAGCTGACGGCGGCTTGAACAGCGACAAGAACATCGCTCATATTTTGAAGTCAGGCAACGGCTATATTTTATCTAAGAGCACCAAAAAGAGCGACAAGACCGTA
>BOCC01000466.1 GCA_026002715.1 Synergistales bacterium | reverse complement strand
ATAAAGTCGGTATTGACGAGCGCATGGGCAAATTCGACAAGGCCGTCCCGCAAAACGCCCTGTGGGTTCACTCTGTATCGGTAGGCGAAGTTCAGTCAGCTATGCCGCTTATAGACGAGGCGAGAGAAAATCGTCCGGATTTGCCAGTCTTGCTTTCGACCGTTACGGCGACCGGCAGGGAAATGGCCGAAAAACTCGCCGCGCGGAAAGTCGACAGAATGATTTACAGCCCGTGGGACACGCCAAAATTTGTCAAAAAAGCTCTCGACACGCTCAAGCCAAAAACCTATATAGCGATGGAGACCGAGCGCTGGCCGACAATGTTGTCCGAGCTTCGCTCCCGCGGAATTCCGGCGTTTTTGGCCAACGGAAGGCTCTCCCCCCGAAGCGCGCGAAAACTTCACGGTCAGCGCGTTTTTTGGCGCGGAGTGCTGTCATGTTTCGAGCGTATTTTGGTGCGCTTCGAAGACGACAAAGAAGAATTTTTAAGCCTTGGCGTGGGAGACAAAAAAATCATAGTCACAGGCGACTGCAAGATAGACGCTATCTTGAGCCGTAAGGATGAAGCGCTCTTGAAGGCTTCTGACTTGAAGCGCGAGCTTGGCGTGGACGGCGCAAGCGGCCCGTTGTTTTTGGCCGGAAGCACTCACGAGGGTGAAGACGAGATCGTGCTTGACGCGTTCGGTGAAGTTCGGAAGGCCCGCAAAGACGCGCGGCTTATCGTAGTCCCGCGGCACCCCGAGCGCGCGCCGTCCGTAGCGGCGCTATCCGAGGCGCGCTATAGAACCGCGCTGTTTTCGAATCAAATCCACGAATGGGATGTCTTGGTAGTCGATAAAATCGGAGTATTGTTTGAGCTTTACGCGCTTGCCGACGCGGCCTTCATAGGAGGCAGCTTAGGAGGGCACGGCGGACAAAACCCCACAGAACCGAAGCTGGTTTGAAGAGCCGTATGCGGGAAAACCGCAAGTACGGTTCTGTGAGGGGCAGTAGACAATACCTTCACTCAGTAAGTATTGATGAAAGGC
>BOCC01000465.1 GCA_026002715.1 Synergistales bacterium | reverse complement strand
ATTATGGAGAATTACAGAGAATTGCAGAGAATTGCAGAGAATTACAGAGAATTGCGAAGAAGGAGGACAATCATATGGGTGACGAGAGCAAAATATATGACGCAAGCGTAAATCCTGTCGGGACCAATGCGGAATACCGAGACTTGAACGAAGTGCTGAGCGACAGCGCTCAGGGCGGCGAAACGATACATATAGAGGGTGGGTTTATCGAGCCCGAAGCTAATCTCGAGACGGCTGAAACAACGGAAGATTTGAAGGCGCAGTTGGCCGCCGCGCGAGCCGACCTCTACAATTACAGGCAGCGCATGGAGCGAGAGAAAACCAAAATCGTCAAACTTCTCACACTCGACCGCATAGCGGACTTTTTGCCGGCACTCGATAATTTAGACAGAGCGCTGACAGCTCCGGAGGAAGGTCCGGCCAAGAACGTACTTATAGGTGTGCGCATGGTGCAAAAGCAGTTTTTGTCTATCCTCGAGGACATGGGGGTGAGCGTTATAGCCGCGGCTGAGGGGCTTCCCTTCGACCCGCTGCTGCATAACGCCATAGAGACAGAAAAAGTTGACGATCCAACTCTTGACGGCGTTATTTTGAGGGAACTCGCCAGAGGTTACCGCTCAACTGAGCGCGTAATGAGGGCCGCGCAGGTGAGGGTCGGAAGCTATAAGCGAGACGAAAGTTACGAAACCAATTAATTTCAAAAATTCAATCTATAGGAGGAAAACAATATGGCTAAAGTTGTAGGCATTGACCTTGGAACGACAAACAGTTGCATAGCGGTGCAGGAGGGCGACCAGACTACGGTCATCTCCAACGCCGAGGGCATGAGGACGACGCCCTCGGTGGTGGCTTTCACGAAGGAGGGCGAGCGTTTGGTGGGGCAGCTCGCCAAGCGTCAGGCCATCGTGAACGTGGAGAGGACCGTCATCTCCATCAAGCGTGAGATGGGCAAAGAGCACAACGTCACCGTCGACGGCAAGAAGTACACCCCGCAGGAGATCTCCGCTATGATTTTGCAGAAGCTGAAG
>BOCC01000464.1 GCA_026002715.1 Synergistales bacterium | reverse complement strand
CGTTATTACACGGATGGTCAGATCATAGCTCCCGAGATTGAGAAGCAGATCGAGGAGGCTATGGTCAAGTTAGAGGAGATAGCGGGCAAGAAGTTCGGCAGCCTCGACAATCCGTTCTTGGTTTCGGTGCGCAGCGGCGCGCGCGCGTCCATGCCCGGTATGATGGACACAATCCTGAACTTGGGCCTTAACGACATAGCGGTTCAGGGCTTGGCCAAACTCACGGGCAACGAGCGCTTCGCCTATGACGCCTACAGGCGCTTTATTCAGATGTTCAGCGACGTGGTTATGGAAGTGGAAAAATCCAAGTTCGACAAGATACTGAGCGCCGTCAAGAGCGAGAACAAAGCCGCTCAGGACACAGACCTCACGGCCGACAACCTCAAAGAAGTGGTCAAACGCTACAAGGCCCTCTATAAAGAAGAAAAGGGCGGCGATTTTCCCCAAGACCCCAAATCTCAACTCATGGAATCGGTCAAGGCCGTGTTCCGCTCGTGGGACAACCCCCGCGCCATAGTCTACCGCCGCATGAACGACATACCCGGCGACTGGGGCACGGCCGTCAACGTACAGTCTATGGTGTTCGGCAACATGGGTGACGACTCCGGCACGGGCGTCGCCTTCACCCGCGACCCGTCCACGGGAGAGAAGGCCCTCTACGGCGAATACCTCATGAACGCGCAGGGCGAGGACGTTGTGGCCGGTATCCGTACGCCTCAGAAAATCTCTCAATTAGCGGAGACCAACCCGGCTGTCTATAAACAGTTTGTCGAGATAGCCGAAAAGCTAGAAAAGCACTACCGCGACATGCAGGATATGGAGTTTACCATCGAGCGCGGCACGCTTTATATGCTCCAGACCCGCAACGGCAAACGCACCGCCGCCGCCGCGCTTAAAGTCGCCGTGGACTTGGTGGCGGAGGGCATGATCTCCCCCAAGGAGGCCGTCATGCAGGTAGACCCCCGCACGCTCGACGCCTTGTTGCACCCGCAGTTCGACGCCGCGGCCCTAAAAAAGGCAAAGGTCGTGGCTAAGGGA
>BOCC01000463.1 GCA_026002715.1 Synergistales bacterium | reverse complement strand
GAAAAAAGAGGGATGCTGTTTTCGTCTGGGATACGGGAAACCTCTGGGCTTGGGCAGCGTCCAGCTTGAAATCGACAAAGCGCCCCCGACGCTTTTCAAAGGAAAAGATTTGAAAGAACGCTACGGGCAGCTTGACGACTTTCAAAAAAATACGCCAACGGAGGAAGAACGTCAAAAAATAACCGACATCTTTGAAGCCTGCATCAAAACATTCAAAGATCGGATGGAGAATGCATATTCTTCTCAGGGTGAAGACAGTGATCGGATGGAGAATGCATATCCTTCTCAGGGTGAAGACAGTCTTCTGAAGGGATTGATCAAGTCCATGCAGGGCGTCGACGGCACAATCGCTTATAGTTCCATAGACGGAAATCTTGATGCCCCAATATATGAGTGGTTCGTGCAAAACGAACGAGGGCAAAAACTTTCCCTGCCCCAGATCGGTAAAACATTGCGGTCATATTCGCAAAACCAGGGAGGGAACAGAAGAAGATGAGTCAAGGTAAGAATATTTATCTTGTAACGCTCGAAACCGGGGGCAACCAGGCGACCATTTTCGCCACCAACAAGCTGCGGAATGTCATCGGCGCCTCCGAGCTAATATATCGAGTGGGGACGGACTACGTCGAGCGCGCCATAAAAGAGGCGACCAAGAGAGAGTTCAAAGTTCAGGAGATTTGCAATGAAAAGGCGATCGAGGACACGGAAGGCCCGTATATCGAGGTCGCTCTCGCCACATCAGGCAAGGCACTATTATTGATCCGAGGCGAAGATCTCGCTCAGAAATTTATCACGGAATGGAGCAGACTGGTCGTGGAGGAATCTCCGGGAATCGACGCTTTGGCCGTCTATTCGAAGACCCCGCTCGTTCTCACACATGCCAAGGCGGACAAGCTCTGCTTGATTCAAAATATCCTTCATGGCGGCATGTTTCGCCGTTCTGGAGCAAAATTCTCCCATAAACTTTTGGGTGAACTCTATCGCCTTTTTGCCGTCCATCACGGCCGTCAGGTCGTCTCCACCCACGACGACCGGCACGAT
>BOCC01000462.1 GCA_026002715.1 Synergistales bacterium | reverse complement strand
GCTTTAGACAACAAAAAAGACGCGATCCGTCCTCTCATCGGAATCCGCGTCTCTATTCTGAAATCTCCGCCTCCCAAATAAATAAATAATTTAAATAACTTTAACGCAATTTAATAACAAAATTCAGACCTTATGCGCGTCTTCAATCTCCGCGCGCGCGGACCGCGTCAGGAGCCACTCGCTCCAGTCACGGTGAAGAACGCCGCTCAGGATATAGCACGAAAAAAGCACAAGCGGGGCGCTGTTTTGCAGGGTCGTGAAAACGATAACCAAAAAAGTCAGGGCGAGGAAGCACTTTTTCATGTCGGCGGTTTTCTTTGTGAGCTTTTTAAGGTTTGAGTAAGGAACGCTCGATACCATCAAAGTGCCGGCCAGAATGAGCGCGGGTATCATCAAAATCGGCTCGGACGGTACGTCGGCCAGTATGAAAGACGCGATAAAAAGCCCGCCCGCCGGACTCGGAAGCCCCTGAAACGGCCCCGGCACATGGGTGACGTTGAAACGCGCCAACCTGAGCGCCACACAAAGCGTAAAGTAGCAGGCCACCATCGCCGCTAAAATGCCGCCTAAATACATAACATCGCCGGTCTCGCTCAAAGACGCCATATATACCATGGTGGCGGGGGCCACGCCAAAACTTACCAGGTCCGCCAAGCTGTCGTACTCAAGTCCGAACTGAGACGTTCCGCCAAGGCTGCGCGCGACTTTACCGTCGAGACCGTCAAAAATGACGGCGAAAAATATCATCCAAGCCGCCGGAACGTAGTACTCATGCACCGACAAAATGAGCGAGAACATACCGCAAAGCAAGTTTCCGCTCGTGACCATATTAGGCAGTATCTGCCTAAAAGAAAGAGGCTTACCCCTACGCAATGAGCGTTATAGTCGGGCGCGCTCTTCCCGACGTGCGCGACGGTCTGAAGCCCGTGCAGAGGCGCGTCTTGTTCGCCATGAACGAGCTTGGCCTGAGGCACGGTTCGTCCTATAGAAAGTCGGCAACGGTCGTCGGCGAGACGATGGGTAAATATCACCCGCACGGAG
>BOCC01000461.1 GCA_026002715.1 Synergistales bacterium | reverse complement strand
CGGAGTACCGGGAAGCCGTCAATAAGGTCATTGACTCAAAGGAGGTGTTGCAGATGGCCGGGAGTTTGTTAATGGGCGTAAGCAAAGACGAACGGGAGCGCGCGGTATACCGCAGCCGCAGAATGTATCAGACTGACATGCAATCCAATATAGCTACCGCTACGGACAGAGGGCGACAAGAAGGGCGACAGGAAGGGCGACAGGAAGGGCGACAAGAAACAACGTTTGCTATTGCGCGGAAGATGATAGCGGAGGGAGAGCCGGTTGAAAAAATCACGATGTACACGGGCTTAACCCGTGAAGAAGTAGAGAGTTTGGATGTTTAACCCTACCGGCGATGAAGATTTGACATCCCCCCCTCACTAAATAAAGTGAGGGGATTCCTGTCGGCAACACGATGTTCTTCTGCTTCACGGAGACTGCCCAGAGGGTTTTTAGCTTGGTTAACGAAAAGCGACCTTGAGGGCAGACCTGTCTTTGTCAGAACGCCTGAGCATATCAACGCTCATTTCCTACTGTGTTTCATAGCTCTGTCAATGATACGCGTTATTCAATACAAAGTTCTGAAACACCAAGGAAAAGACACGCTTAGTATAGATGGTTGGGAATCCGGCTTAAGCGCTGAAAGAATACAGAAAGCAATTAATTCGTTCAATGCCGACTCCCTCCCGAGTAGTTATTACAGGCTTACTAAGTCTAATGCGGACTTACAGCTGATTCTGGACGCTTTTGGAGTGAATGCCACACTGAGACTTCCAACAGCGGTAGAGTTAAAGCAATTGAAATACAGTTTCGATAAAACAGCGGTTATGTAGCTTTTATGGAGCTATAATTTTATATTTAGTAATACACCGATATTATTTAGTGTTTATAAGACTCCATGTGCTGTGTTTTGAAATTTTGCTGTAAAAGTCGGGTGGTATTATTGCTACATTCTGCCTCCCATGTTCGGAAAAGATAATTCGCCGATACGTTACAATGTTTGCTGAAGAGTGGTATATTAAAGACAAAGGTATTGCCGGAAGGAGCAAGTTATATGGGC
>BOCC01000460.1 GCA_026002715.1 Synergistales bacterium | reverse complement strand
ATGTTAAATAGAGCGCTCGAAAAAATCAACGTCCGGCGAGATATGGCCCCGATTGCCGTCGTTGGCGCATTGTGTATAATACTTTTGTTTCTGCCCGCGCCATACGGGCAGAAACTTTTTGAAAACACCGAACGCGTAAAAGCGGAAATAATGTCCGCGGACGACGCGAATATTGTGCGGGCGGGCGTTGTGCAGTTCGGTGAGCAATATTGCGAAGTTGTTATACGCGGCGGGCGGTTTAAGGGACAAACCGCGCAAGCCGTCAATCACCTCGGCGGTTCTCTGGAGAATGATAAAATATTCCGACCGGGCGATAAGGCGCTGGTGGTTGTCGATTATAACGAAGCCGGCGAAATAGTGTTCGTCAATCTTGTTGACCATTACCGCCTTAATTGGGAAATTCTTCTAGCCGCTCTATTCATGATCGCGCTCGTTGGGTTTGCCGGAATGGTAGGAGTTAAGGCTCTCCTATCATTCGTATTCACAATACTCGCCATTTGGAAGGTCCTGCTGCCGCAATTTTTGAACGGCGCAAACGCGATACTGCTTGGCGCGTTTATCGTAATCATTCTTACGACGGTTATTATCGGTCTTGTGTATGGTTTCGACAAACGATCGTTAGCAGGCATATGCGGGGCGGTGGCGGGAAGCCTCGTCACGTGCGCTACGGCGATTGTGTTCGTACGTCTGTTTAAGATTCACGGCGCCGTTATGTCATATTCCGAGCAACTGCTGTATTCCGGATACGCGGATTTGAATTTGACGGAAATATTCATATCAGGCATATTCATAGCTTCAAGCGGAGCCGTTATGGACTTGGCTGTGGATATTACAAGCGCGGTTCATGAGATAACGCAGAAACGCCCTGACATGGGCAGACTTGAAGCGATAAAATCAGGGCTGTCAATCGGGCGCAGCGTAATGGGGACGATGACGACCACGCTTCTGTTGGCTTATTCCGGCGGTTATATAGCGCTGCTAATGGTTTTTATGGCACAAGGTACACCGATAATCAACATTCTTAATCTGAAATATGTTTCCGCTGA
>BOCC01000459.1 GCA_026002715.1 Synergistales bacterium | reverse complement strand
GTGTTTGATAAATTTGGACTGTCCGAGATATTTATACACTCCGTTGATACCTGCGCCGGGGATGCCGTAGACCGTGTCGATACCTTCAAGCTCGAAGATCTTGATGATGGCTTCTGATGCTTTCATGGGAAATCTCTCCTCCTTCTTTTAGTTGCACAAATCATCGTTCCAATGATTTTTTATCCGGACAATAACTTCTCCTTCAGATTTCCCCTCTAATTTGAGGAACAATATCATTCAGAGATTAAGCAGATAAGTATAGTTATCACACAACATATCCTGCACCTGCTCCATCGTGACTCCCAAATAGAGGAATTGTTGCGCAAATATTCTCATGTCGTCGGCTGGCCAGCCTTTTCTGTTGTGCCCTGCGTCAGTCGCGATGATCATATGTGACGTTCCGCAACGATCAATACAAGTTTTATAGTCAGCTATATTTGCAGGTTCTGGAATAGGGCAAAGGGAACCAGTGCAAAATTCTATAAAGGCTCCCAGCTTTACGAGTTTTTCCACAGAATCAACACTCAATCTGGGAACTTTGAAGAACGGGTGGTTAACGACAAGTTTTTGGAAATTTTTCTTTTTGGCCTCTTCCGCAAGCAAGACAATCTCTTTTTCTTGTAGATGGCCAGTTGCGAGGATGATATTGGCTTCCTTACACATTTCCATAATGATGTGTACTTCAGGTAGCAGTTTATCGTCTTCGTCGATTGCCATGAGTGGTTTTAACGATGCCTTAGAATCTCCGCCCATGTAGCCAAATGTTCCGATAGTTCCGTATTTTAGTTGGTGTCCAAACGCGTGATAGGTGGGCATCCATACCACTTTTCCGCCAACTTTTATGCAAGGCTCCACTGCGGACGGATTGATTCCGCCCACATGATGATCGAGCACAACTCCTCCAAAGACTTTTATGCCCGGCACTTGACGTTCTGTGTGCCATGCGCGGCTATATGTAGGCTCGTGATGGCTTTTAAGAACAATTGCCCGCATTTCCGCGTCTCTGGCGCGTCGCGCCATTTCTATGTCATCGCCTATTCTGTCATAC
>BOCC01000458.1 GCA_026002715.1 Synergistales bacterium | reverse complement strand
ATAATCAGTGGTTATAAGCGGCCCCTTGTCATCGAGAGGCTCTCCCAATCCGTCCAGAATACGTCCCAAGAGACCGTCTCCGACCGCCACTCCCAATGGGTGATCCATAGAAAGAACGTCACTGCCCGGCCCAACTTCTCTGAGGTCTCCAAGAGGCATTAAAAGCACTCTGTCGCCGCGAAAACCAACCACTTCGGCGCTAAGGCCATGGGAACCGTCACGAAAACAAATTCTGCAAAGATCTCCGACCCTAACATCAGGCCCTTGCGACTCCGCCACAAGACCCACAACCTGTACGACACGCCCGTTGATTTTAACGAGTTGTAATTTTTCGAGCTCCAGCTCAAGGACAGAAAAAAGCTCCGTATCCTCCATTATTTTGTTTCCGTTTTCCTTTTGGCGGAAGCGGCTCTTTTTTTAGGCGCCGGCTTCTTGGGCGAAGCAACAACCGAAACTTCCGGAACTTCGCTTTCCAATGACGCGGAAGCCGAAGTTTCGCTCTCGTCCGGCTCAGCAAAATCGGCATGTTCGGCGGGTTCAATAGGCTTATCAAGGGCGTCGGGCACGTCTTTATTATCCAAAGAACTATTTTCTAAAACATCTTCTGTTGAAACATCTTCATCTTCGGCGTTATCTTCAACATGATCCTCAAGATTATCTTCAACATGATCCTCAAGATTATCCTCAACATGATCCTCAAGATTATCTTCAATATTGTCTACAATATTGCCTACAATGTCAGCTTCTACGCTATCTTCAGGATAATTTTCTACAGCTATATCCGCCCCTATAGGTTTTTTGGGGCGGGCGTGAAATTCTGTTTTTATTTTTGGCGGCTTGCCGAGCTGAACGAGTAATTTTTCAAACACGCCGTCTATCTGGTCAAGCTGAGTCCGCCAACGCGCGTCGTATATGCCAAGGTCCGTTTCCACAATGCAACTCCCTTTATCGACGCTGGCGTCCGGCTTCACCTCAAGACGCCTAACCCCGCGCAAAACGTCCTCGAACTCACCCTTCAGGCTCTCCTGCAAAATCTCCAAGTCCTCCGG
>BOCC01000457.1 GCA_026002715.1 Synergistales bacterium | reverse complement strand
AAACGCATAAAAAAGACCGACCAACCAAGGACGGTCGTTTCTACAAGTAATCCGGCCCCCTATCCACCCCCTGAACGCGGCTTTGACAGCCGATACTTCGGCCCCGTGAACAAAAAGAGCGTTCACGCACAAGGCGTATCCTGTTTTTTTGACGTAAAATCAATTATAATTGCATTGTAAAGAGATAGGGGGGAATAGCCAATGGCCGGAACAAAACAGAACGAGAACACCAAAATCAAGGACAGCGGCGCTAAGGAAACAGAGAGGTTCCCTTTTGATGACTTCTGGAAAGATCTCGCGAAGAGATTTTTCTATCTGCTGATTAAAAGAGCGATACCATCGCTCTATGAAGAGGCGGACAAGGATAAGGAGCCGGATTTTCTCGACAAGGAGTTTCAGGACATATTGCTTACGTCTGACAAAAAAATTCTTAAAAACCCACATTACGCCGACTTGCTTGTGAAAGTCCCGTTGAAAAACGGCGATGAGAGAAGAGTGCTTTTGCACGTGGAGGCGCAGCAGTCGCATAAAGGCGGCTATCTCCCTGAGAGAATGAATCACTATCGAAGTTTGATTTACGCGCATCACAGGGAAGAACCGGTCGCTCTTGCTATAGTCACAGGGGTTCGTCCGAAGAAAGAGGCAAATTATTATTCGCATTGTCACTTTGGAACAGCAATCATTTACAAGTATAATAATCTTGTACTCAGCGAACTTGACGATGACGTTCTTTTGTCGAGCGATAACCCTATAGACATCGTTCTCTACGCGGCGAAGTTCGCTATAGGTAAGAATGAGGAACGTCAGAAGTTCAACTTTCTCCGCAAATCCGTTGAACTCCTGAACGAGCGAGGTTGGAGTGAGGAAGATAAGCGCGATCTGCTGCTCTTCACTACGACAATAGTCAATATAAAAGATGAGGAGATATTGACTGAATATAAGAAAATTCTGTTGCAATATGCTAAGGAGGGAAAAGCTATGTACATATCGTTGCTTACCAAAGACGAGACCGCCGAGGCTGAACAGCGCGGCATGGAAAAGGGCATGGA
>BOCC01000456.1 GCA_026002715.1 Synergistales bacterium | reverse complement strand
TAGAGAGGATGTTTGGCTGATGGCCGAAATTGTCGGGCTTGTTTGCACAACGTGTAAGAGACGCAACTACACTACTACGGTGAACAAAAAAAAGCAGGCTAAGAAGTTGGAAGTCAAGAAATTTTGCAAGTGGTGCAGAGCTTCTGTCTTGCATAAAGAGTCGAAGTAGTGTAAGATATTTTCCGTTGCTTTTACGCAGGTCCGTAGCTCAATTGGCAGAGCACTGGTCTCCAAAACCGGGGGTTGCAAGTTCGAGTCTTGCCGGGCCTGCCATTTTTTGTTATTTTAATTTATTATTTTAATATGGAGGTCATCGTTTGATGACGAAAGAATTAGCACGTTCTATTCCGGGGCTTGATTTTTTGCGTGAAGCGAAGGCCGAACTGAAGAAAGTTACGTGGCCGGGGAAGATGCAGATTTGGTATTCGACCCTTATAGTCATTGTTTTTACACTTTGCGTATCTTTCTATCTTGGAATTGTGGATTTTCTACTGACGTTACTTTTTTCTTCGATTTTATAGAAACGGATTGAACTCGAATCAAAATGGAGCCACAGAGCGAGCGTCGTTGGTATGTCGTTCAGACATACGCGGGTTATGAGAATCGCGTTAAGGCTAATTTAGAACAGCGTATAGCGACGATGAGCATGGAGAGTAAGATTTTTTCTGTTCTTATCCCTGTGGAGGAACGTGTTTTTGTAAAAGAAGGAAAAAACCGGAAGATTTCCAGAAAACTTTACCCTGGTTATGTCCTTGTGGAAATGCTTCTTGGCGAAGAATCTTGGTATGTCGTGCGCCATACCCCCGGAGTGACGGGTTTCGTTGGAGCCGGCAGTTATCCATTGCCTCTTTCCGATAAGGAGATACGGGATATTTTGTCTCGCGTCGGCAAGGAACAGACAAAACCCAAAATGGAGATAAACCTCAGGCTTGGGGATACCGTAAAGGTGAAGAGCGGACCATTTGCGGGTCAGGTTGGCCCTGTGGTTGACGTTGTGCCGGAAAAAGGCAAAGTCAAGTTTACGGTGAGTGTTTTTGGGCGTGAAACCGA
>BOCC01000455.1 GCA_026002715.1 Synergistales bacterium | reverse complement strand
GCTATCTCGGGTTTGCCTATCTCTTCTTTCATCTTGCGGAACAGGGCTATTATCTTTTTGATTTCGGTCTGCGCCATATCGAGCGCGTCGATAAGAACCTCCTCCGGTATCTCCTTCGAGCCGGACTCCACCATCGTAAGCCCGTCGTCGTGCCCCGCGACTAAGAGATCGAGAGACGACGAAGCCATCTGCGCCTCTGTCGGGTTTACGACAAGCTGCCCGTCGATAAGGCCCACTCGCACCGCCCCGACCGGGCCTCCCCATGGTATGCCCGATATCGCGAGCGCCGCGGACGCGCCGTTTATTGCCAAGCCGTTTGGCGGATAAATCTGATCGACCGCCATGACCGTGGCCACGACGTGGACGTCGTTTCGCATGTCGTCGTCAAAGAGAGACCGGATAGAACGATCGACCACGCGGGAGCTCAGGATAGCCGATTCCGTGGGACGCCCCTCTCTTTTGATGAAGCCGCCCGGGATTTTTCCGGCGGCGTAATACCGCTCTTCAAAATCGACCAACAGCGGGAAAAAGTCGATGCCCGTCCGAACCGTGTCTGTGATGCAAGCCGTGTTCAGAATCACGGTGTCTCCATGCGACGCCATAACAGCTCCGTTGGCCTGCTTCGCAACTTTACCCGTGCGAAACACCATCGGCTGCGCGCCAATCTGCACGGAAAACTCTTTCTCCATATATTCATTCCTCCTTAAAAATCTTTCTCTTCTCTGTAAGTAAGAGTTAGAATATCACAAAAAAATCGTTCGGGAAGGTAAAATAGAGAACAAATGGTGTATTATTTAAGCGTTTATTTATGAAAGGAGACGTTTTTTATGGCGCTTGTCGTATGCGAACTGTGCAAAAAAGCCTTTATCAACGGGCCAAGTTTCGAAAAAGCCTGCCCGGCGTGCAGAGACACACTCAGAGACGTCGGAAGCGTGGTACGTAATTTTCTAAGAGACAACGAGAGAGAGCTTTTTACAGTCTATGATATAAATAGAATCTTAGGTATCGATTTAAAAACATTAGACGCGCTTGTGGCCACCGGCATGATAGAGT
>BOCC01000454.1 GCA_026002715.1 Synergistales bacterium | reverse complement strand
GTGGAAGAGGAGGCCACAATACGTTACGAGACAGCGCCGGGCCGTCAGATGCAGATTGACTTTGGAGAGAAGCGAATGCTTATCGGCGAAGAGTGGGTTAAAGTACATCTGTTTACAGCCACTTTAGGGTATTCGAGACGACAGTATGTTAAGGCATTTGCAAGTGAGACACAGGCGTCATGGTTTGAGGGTACAGAGGAGGCGTTGCGATATTTCGGAGGGGTTCCTATGGAAGTATTGGCAGATAACGCGAAGGCGTTGGTAAAGAGTCACAACGCCTCGTCAGGAGAACTGACGCTGAACGAGAGATTCAAGGCGCTTGGAGCTTACTACGGGTTTCAGATTAAAGCCTGTATGCCGCGCGCGTCCAGGACAAAGGGAAAGGTGGAGAGATACGTCGGTTACGGCAAGAACAATGGTCTTGCAGGCAGGCAGTTCAAAAGCCATGAAGAGTTGTCCGCTCATATTTTACAGTGGATGCGCGAAGTGGCTGATGTTCATGTCGTAAGCCAACCGGAGAAACGCCAATAGAGCGTTTCGAGAGAGAAGCAAGTTGCCTTTTCAGCAAATACGGGAATGTCACAGAAAAGTGGCGAGAGACGCCACAGTGGAATTGGACACGAATTATTACAGCGTGCCCTAAAGACACATAGGGGAGATGGTAAATGTACAGACCTGAAAATTGTGAGGTCGTAATTCGTTCGCTTTATAATGGCGAGGAATTCACCAGACACGGACAAAAGCGTAGAACGTAGGCAGCGGATTATCAAGAGCGGGCATTTGGAGGTTACTGTCCAGCGGGGGGAATCAAAAACACCCTATGAAATTTCATAAGGTGTATACTACTTATATGGATAGATCAAACAAAGACTTTTTCAGGCAGTTAGAAGAAAACATTCTCGAAAACAAAAAGCTGAGACGAGAGAACAGCAGGGCAAACGCATAAAAAACCACGCTCAGATCTTGAACTTATAGAAAAGAAGTGATAAAAATAGAACTATTCCATAGAAAAGAAAGGGGTAGCTCTATATGTCTTTAAAAGCCACAAGCATTCAC
>BOCC01000453.1 GCA_026002715.1 Synergistales bacterium | reverse complement strand
CCCTAAAGTCGGATTATATATACTCAAAACATCATAATCCCGGAAAACAAGTGCGTTAAACTATCAAAAACCCTGTATTTATGCAGGGTAATTGTTTCCCCTTAATTTGAGTATATGTTATAATAAATATATACTTAAATTAAGGAGGCCAATATGCCGGCAAAACCATCTGGAGAGATCAAAACCCGTATCATCCACAACGCCCAAAAGAACGGAGATATCTATGTTCTTGAGCGGCAAACTATATATGATTCGGATAAAAAACGGAACAGGGTACTGAGCACTAAGCTTCTATCCAAAATTCCAAAAGGTTCTAAAATTCCCGTCCAAACCCGACCTAAAAAGTCTCATTCTGACAAAGAATCAAAAAGTTCCAGAAAAATAACAGCGTCCCGTGACCGTATCGGTATGATGGAACTCATTGAGCATATTGGAACCGTGTCCGGAATTGACGACGGGATTTATTGCAATACGGATCTTGGCACTGCTCAGAAGATACTCTCCATTGCCAGGTATCTCCTTGCGACCGATGGAAATAGCCTGCCAGGCATCCTCGCATGGCAGTACAACCACCCACTCCCCTATGAGGACGGGATAACGGAGGATGTGTATCATGATTTGTTCGCCCAAGTTGGACGAGATGAATCCCTGCAGCAGAATTTTTTGCAAGTCGGTGTACCAGTATCAAAGGGAGAGCTGTTCTTGCCTATGATTCAACTACTATTTCGACCTATTCCGAAAACCAGATAGAAGCGAGGTATGGCTTCAATAAGGCTACTGACGGTCTAAAGACCATTCTGGCCCTGTACTCAATTGAGACTAAGCAACCGGTAGCATTCACGAAGCAGCCAGGCAACCTTCCGGATGTGATTACCATAGAGAACGCTCTGAAGCAGTTGTCGGTACTTGGTCTGGGTGATGCTGAAATTGTTACGGATAACGGCTATTACTCCGAACACAACCTCTCTGCTCTCTTCCTTGCTCATTTTGACTTCATAACGCTTGTGAAGATCAGCCTCAAATGGGTGAAGGCAGAGCTTGACGCTCATCGGAATGAC
>BOCC01000452.1 GCA_026002715.1 Synergistales bacterium | reverse complement strand
AATGGATTGGTTTGTCAGTTCATCATGCTTTGGACTTGATCCAGAGGCAAGCCGGTACTCTTAACGATAATATCTGTCGGTATGCCATTGGTAAGCAAGTTGCGGGCCACTTCGAGTCTGCCTTCTTTTCTGCCTCTCGCTAACAGGTCGTCCGCTTGGTCTCTCAAAGCTATCGGTATATACATATTCTTCCCCTCCTCTTTGTATTGTCGCAAAATCTCGCTGTACTTGGTCACCAACGCTTCGTCTTTTATGTTGACGATACGCTCTGTAAAGAGCAGAAGAATAAGAAAATCCCCTGTAATTATCATTTGCATACAGGGGATACATCTCTATTCGGCAAAATGGATTGGTTTGTCAGTTCATCATGCCTTGGACTTGATCCAGAGGCAAACCGGCGCTTTTGGCGATAACATCTGGGGTAAATCCATTGGCAAGAAGGTTGCGCGCCATTTCGAGCTTGCCTTCTTCTCTGCCTTCTTCTCTGCCTTCTTCTCTGCCTTCTTCTCTGCCTTTTTCCATGCCTTCTTTTCTGCCTCTCGCTAACAGGTCGTCCGCTTGGTCTCTCAAAGCTATCGGTATATACATATTTTTCCCCTCCTCTTTGTATTGCCGCAAAATCTCGCTGTACTTGACCATCAACGCTTCGTCTTTTATGTTGACGATACGCTCTGTAAAGAGCAGAAGAATAAGAAAATCCCCTGTAATTATCATTTACATACAGGGGATACTTCTATATTCGGTAAAATGGATTGGTTTGTCAGTTCATCATGCCTTGGACTTGATCCAGAGGCAAACCGGCGCTTTTGGCGATAACATCTGGAGTAAATCCATTGGCAAGAAGGTTGCGCGCCATTTCGAGCTTACCTTCTTCTCTGCCTTTTTCCATGCCTTTTTCCATGCCTTTTTCCATGCCTTCTTTTCTGCCTCTCGCTAACAGGTCGTCCGCTTGGTCTCTCAAAGCTATCGGTATATACATATTTTTCCCCTCCTCTTTGTATTGTCGCAAAATCTCGCTGTACTTGACCATCAACGCTTCGTCTTTTATGTTGACGATAC
>BOCC01000451.1 GCA_026002715.1 Synergistales bacterium | reverse complement strand
TGATACGATTATCAAGCGCAGCGGTCATTCAATTCATCAACGGTCTGTTTGGCACAAATCACCCGTTAGACAGCACTGTTGATTATCCCAACACTGAAACCGTATCGAAAAAGTTACGTCGCCTCCAATCAGACACCATTATTATCATAGGCGGAACATACGCTTATCATATCGAAGCTGAAATAGGGTACGACGAAAGTATCGTTGTCCGCGTCTTTGAGTACGGCTTGGCTGAGGCCCTGCGTACAAAAACGCTATCGGAGGACGGGAGTAAAATATCGATAAAATTCCCAAGCGCAAGGATTATCTATTGGGAGACTACGAAAAAAACACCGGATGAAGTAACGCTTTCTTTAGAATTTCCCGAAGGTGAACAATATAATTACAAAGTAAAGTCGTTCAAATTTCTTGAGCATGGTATAAAAGAGCTTGAAGAGCGTAAACTCGCTATTCTATTGCCGTTCTATGTGCTAAAATTACGGAAACAAACAGTGTCGGCTAAGACATCCAAGCGCCGCGCGGAATTAGCCATAGAGATGAAAACCATTGTGGACGAACTTGTGATGACGGCGGACCGCGCCGAGGCGTCCGGCTTAGTGAGCGAAGCTGACAAGCGTATAGTGATAGAGCATATGGAGCGGTTGTACAGAGAACTGTTTGCTCAATACGCGGAATTCAAGGAGGGGTGCGCCAGTTCGGTGTGCGTAATATAGTCGGGTGAGAGTCCCGACCTGACAAAGCTTAGCAAGCAGTCAGTACCAAGCCTTGGAGCCAAAGCCGCGAGGTGAGGTTTAAGCGTAGGCATGGGAGTATGAGAGCCGCAATGCGAAAGCGTGAAGCGATTCAGCCCCGTAATTACATCAAGCGGAAGCCGATGTATTCCTTCGTACAGCAGGCAGCAATGTCTCACTCGTTAAGCGAGAGTGAACAGCTTTCCGTCGGGGTCCAAGAGCGCACGCGAGCATACAAAGATAATACGCGCATACCTGGGAGGTCTGACAGACTCTGCTTAAACTACTACTACGAAACTACAGACCACATAAGCGGTAAGGGTAAATGA
>BOCC01000450.1 GCA_026002715.1 Synergistales bacterium | reverse complement strand
CTTAAGAGTTCAAAGTTCGAATGTATCAAGCTGCTGTTGATCGCTTGAAATCGTCGTTTGATTCCATTTTAGAACGAATTATTTGCACAATGCCCAAATCAGTATTTTTCAGAAACTGCACAAAAAATTCTCTGCGTAAAAATCCGGCTATAGTTGTTTCTGTAGGTATCGTTTTGGATATTGTTCTCAACCACGAAAAACTGTTTTCCCTCAATTCCGACGAGAACTTTAACGCTAAAATCTGCAACATGCCTGTCGCTATCAAGCACATCATTACATATCTCTCTATTGCCGAAAAAGCTTCTCGAATCTTCATTCGTACTTCCGGTTTTCTTATTCGCTCCAGTGGATTGGGCTCTCCTTTTTTACTGAAACGATTCAGCTTCGGCATTGCCGTACTCCAGAAATGATAGCCAAATCCTCCCAACAACTGTTTCAACGTCCTGAACGTCACTTCTATTTTGAAACGATATCCGTACAAACGCAGGATTTGCTCAGCGGAAAAATCCAAATTCGTACAGACAAATATCGCCCAACGAGCCCCGTATTCTATTAACACGAAACGAAGCGGTTGATACAGCCCCTTTCCCCAAAGCAAATCTTTGCTTAAATACCGTATCGATTCTTCTTTACCGTAAAGAACTGTCTTCATCTCTTTGAAGTTTTCTCGTTCGGCATCAAAGAGTTCTTTGACTTTGACAGCTGCTCCTTTTTTACGAGGTCTGCCTCTTCCTTTATGAGCTGAGGGTTTTATGTACGCTACAACAGATATTTTGGCTCTCGTCACAATTGTCACATGGGCTTTGTTCTTCTGTTCTGTCGTTTGCCGTATCCATTCACGCAGCGCCGACGTTGTGAAAAAATACGCGTCCAACAATAAAATGGAACTGCCCATTACGGATACAACCGAAAACGCGTCTTTTATCATTCGCACAACATGACTGACGACCTTGTATTTTTTGTTGTCCCATTTACGTATTGTACTGTCTCCGTCCTGCACGCTTGCGTACAAGGGTAAACAAAACAGTTTCTCCGCGTTTCCAACTAGAACGCCTATGGC
>BOCC01000449.1 GCA_026002715.1 Synergistales bacterium | reverse complement strand
CTCCATCACGGGCGGACACACGGAGATAACAGACCAAAACAGCGGCACAAATCCCTATCCCCCGGAGATGAGCGGAGCCGATACGGTCGTTATCGTCAACGGACAGATAATCTTCGGCGGCCCCGCGACTCCGGACGACCCCGACAACCCCGACAACGGCGATGAAGGCGAAAGCGGAGGTGAAGGCAGAGGCAGAAGCAGAGGCGGCTGCGACGCGGGAGCTGGAGTTTTCGCCCTTGCCCTGCCGCCCCTTGCGCGCGCGGGTATGAAACGGAAAGAGAAATAGCGCGGTACGCTACGGCGCGATACAGAACAGCCGGGCGAAGTTTCGCCCGGCTGTTCTTTTGAGTAATAACATGTTGTTATGGCCATTTAATACTTGAGCAAGAAGACCGTGTCTATTGGATTGAGAGTATATCCCGCTCGTTCAGTCCGGTGATATCAATAATATCGCTGACGGACATTTTGCGGGCAAGCATTTTTCGCGCGACCTCGAATTTGCCTTCTCCTATGCCCTTTTCTATGCCCTTCTCTATGCCTTCTTCCACGCCTGCCTCTCTTGCGTAACGCAGATAATTATTCTTAACCACATCGTCTATCGGCCTGAACCGCATTTTCCATACTCCCTTGACCTTTGGGTCAATGTCTTTTTCGCCTATTCGCAGTATGCGATACACAAAATTCTGAAACGATCGTGCTTTCTTAGCTTCTAACTCACGCACCACGGCCGTTTCATAAACTTTCACTTTCCAAACGGCACTCGTCTTTTCGAGCAACACTACATCAAGAACACATCGTCATAAAATGTCTTGTTGAGGTGTTTCGCTTTTTGCTATAAAATAGCGGCATGATTAGATAAAGCGGGAGGATGTCGTACAGTGACGAAAAAGTTAGACAAAAAACAAGAGCGCGATACGGCGCAGATCTTTGACTTAATCTTGAAGCAGTTGATACGATTATCAAGCGCAGCAGTCATTCAATTCATCAACGGTCTGTTTGGCACAAATCACCCCTTAGACAGCACTGTTGATTATCCCAACACTGAAACCGTATCGAAAAAGT
>BOCC01000448.1 GCA_026002715.1 Synergistales bacterium | reverse complement strand
AGCGTGGATTTGCCTATGCCCGGCTGTCCGCCGAGCAAAACCACACCGCCCGGCACAAGTCCGCCGCCAAGCACGCGGTCAAGCTCTTCTATGCCGGAGGAGACGCGCTGGGGCGGCGACACGGACACCGCGCTGACCACTTCCACTCGCACCTCGCCCGTCGCGGACGCGGCTTTTGCCTCAATACGCGGCTCAAGAGTCCCCCAAGCCCCGCAGGACGGACACTTTCCCGTTTTTGTGACGGTCGAAAAACCACAGTCAGAACAGATATAGCGCGTCATAGCATGTTCTCCCAAAACGCCTTGGAAGCGAGCATGCTCCTGTCGTAAAACATCTTGGCTTTGAGCTTTTTGTCTCTGATCTTATTTAGGCCGAGCGGCGAAAATATACCGAGGTTTGTGTTCATAGGTTGAAATTTTTTTCCGCTCGTATCGTCGCCCAAATAGCGCAAGAGAGAGCCGATGGCGCTCTCGGGAGGCCAGACGGGGAGGGGGACGCCATGCAAAAGGCAAGCGGCGTTCACTCCGGCCACGAGGCCCATCGCCGTGCTTTCCATGTAGCCCTCGACGCCCGTTATCTGCCCCGCCAAAAAGACGCTTTCACCGCTGTCGCGCAGCGCGCTTTTGAGCCTCAAATGCTCGTCAAGCACAGTCGGGGCGTTGACGTATATATTGCGGTGCATAACGCCGAAACGGACAATGTCGGCGCTCTCCAAAGCCGGGATAATCCTCAGAAGCCGCTCCTGCTCACCCCATGTCAGACCTGTCTGAAAGCCCACCAAGTTCAGCAGCGTACCCTCTCTGTTGTCCATACGAAGCTGCACCGCCGCGTAGGGCTCCCGCCCCGTCGCTGGGTTCTTGAGGCCCACCGGCTTCATGGGGCCGAACCTCAGAGTGTCGACGCCGCGCGACGCCATCTCTTCGATAGGCATACAACCCTCGAAATAAGAGTCTTTCTCAAAACGCATGCCCCGCTCGAAACTGTGGGGGACGACTCGCTCGGCGCGGCTCAGACATTCATAAAACGCGAGATACTCTTCTTTGTCTAAGGGGCAGTTGATATAGTCG
>BOCC01000447.1 GCA_026002715.1 Synergistales bacterium | reverse complement strand
CCTCATATGAGGCAGGGTAAAGCTGAATCTCGCAAAGCTCGCAGAAGTATCCCACGAGCGCCGTTGTAGTCCCGGTCTACAACTATGTTGCCGTCTTTGATAAACTTAGAGCCGCCTATGTTTTTGACTACGCCGCTCCAGGAACAGGTTTTTGAGGTATAGGCTTCGTTTGTGTTAATGACTTGCTTTCCATATTCCGACGCTTTGAACTTCAAAAACTCCTGAAATCTATAATGAGCGAATGTCACCATTGACCTGACTGATTTAGATCTTATCTTGCGATAACCGCGCTTTGCCATTTGGCTTGTCTCAAACTTCGGAATAAAAATAACGTCAAAATTTGTAACGAAAAAGAGCGCGGTCTTATGATGCAACTCATCAATCAGGTCACGAATCTTCCAGCGCATACGTTCGGCGGCTTTCTTCATTTTGTGACGTTGTTTATGCGCTGCTTTAGACATACGAGAGATGATGTCGTCTAAATAATAACAAAGTCTTTGTATCCTCGAAAAATCACCTGTTCCGATTTTGCCGCAAGACTCGGAACTGTAGAAAGTTGCAAATGTACGAACACCGGGATCAACAGCAACTGTACGGCCTTGGTTTTCGGCTTTTGCGTCAGCAGCTATAGATACACTGACAAACCATCTATTATTCCACAAAGTTAAACGGCAGTCGCCACGTGGCACTGGAATAGGCTCATAAGTCTTGATGTCTCCTAATAAAGTGTAATACGCACCGTGAGCAGGATTTACAGCCGACTTAGGAATAAAAATAGTCTGCTTCCTGTCATGGCGTGTGCGGAATGAGGCATCCTGCCATTGATGTGACAACTTAAACTTACGTTTGCACAACATAATAGTTTGGCAAGCATCTTTTACGGCTATAGCCTTAATTTGATACGGAACGTCCTTTGCCCATTTGGGGAGACTTGGGAGCAACCACTTCTTTATTGCCATCCAATTTGCGACTGTATCTGGTTGCTTTAGGTATGCTATCGTTTGATTGTACACATACCGTGACACTCCCATCCATTGGCGAAGTATCTGCTTCTGCTGTGTTGTTGGA
>BOCC01000446.1 GCA_026002715.1 Synergistales bacterium | reverse complement strand
CTTTGGCCACACACTTGTGATAACTGAGGCAAACAAGAACGCAAACCTAATCATTAACGAACTAAAATTGGACTTGCCAGATGTGGTTCATTTATAGGTTACAGAAATGCTCGGGAACTACGGGTAAAGCTTTTAATATGGCTTCCCAGCTCGTCTGTTGAGGTAAAACTCTTGCCTCGTAAAGATTTTCTTCCCAAAATACCGAACCATATTTCTACCATATTTATCCAACTGGCGATAGTAGGCGTGTAAAGTGGCCCCATCTGTCAAGACCATTATGCGACAGATTTAAGAGAAATAGCTCCTGCCTCTGACAGCGCTCCATCTCTACCTATAGTTAGGTAGACTTCAGAAGGGGTCTTGTAGTCTAAGGATTAGTGGAGGCGGTCGTTGTTATAGAACCAAAAATACTTCTTCAGGCCAGCTCGTGCGTCGTTGTAGCGTTTCATATCCCTTGATATACACCTCCTCATATCTTCACAGTCCCGCCATAGGCGCTCTATGAAAACATTGTCCAGACAACGGCCCTTGCCGTCCATACTTATTCGGATGCCGTTCTTCTCAAGGATACCTGTAAACCTACGATCAGTAAACTGGCTGCCTTGGTCGGTGTTGAATATCTCGGGCGTACCGTAATTTGCTATGGCGCGCTCAAGCGCTTTGATACAAAACGACGACTCCATACTGTTGGATACTTCCCACGACAGAACGTAACGGCTATACTATTACTCCGGCACGAAAATATCGAAAAACGAGTTTTAGAAACTGCTTTGTAGTTTAGGGCTTTTGACGAACATTTTATCGAATTTTGAATGCCGGAGTAATAATCTACAATAGCCACAAGGTACACAAAGCCCTTTGCTGTCGGTATGTAGTTTATCTGTACTCCACACCTGATTAGGATTATCAATGGACAAACCCCTCAGCAAATACGGATACCTGCCATTCTCCTTGCTGGGCTTGCTCAATCTCGGCTTGGGATAAACAGCCTCTATACCCATCCGTCTCATAAGGCGACTGACCCTCTTACGGATTTACGTTCTTCCACTCGGGTATCTTGTTCAACTGCT
>BOCC01000445.1 GCA_026002715.1 Synergistales bacterium | reverse complement strand
ATCAAAAAAATGCTCCGCGCGTCGAAACTGAAGCTGACGAAAGGCGGCTGAAAATGCACTGACTCAATATATACGGAGTTGTCCTCGCCGGAGGAAGCGGAACGCGCCTGTGGCCAAAGAGCCGCGCGGAGCTACCCAAGCAGTTTTTGTCGCTCGCCGGAAAAAACACTATGTTGCAGGATACGATAACGCGCCTGCTGTCCGTGATGCCGAAAGAGAACATCCGCGCCGTTGCCGGTGTCAAGTGGAAGTCCTTAGTAGACTATCAGGCGCGCGAGGCAGCCGGCGTTTTGGACGATTTCCTGATAGAGGAGCCCTGCGCGCGCAACACCGCGCCGGCTATTCTTTTGGCCTGCTCGCGTCTGGCCAGAGACGGCGCGAAACCCGACGACTTTGTCATCGTCACGCCGAGCGACCATCTTGTAAAAGACGTGAACGCTTTCAAAGACGCGCTTACTCAGGCTATAGCCGCGGCCTCTTTGGGCTACGTGGTCACGCTCGGAATAACGCCCGTTCACCCGGAAACGGGGTACGGATACATAAAGCGCGCGCGTACAAGGCTTGGAGAGGCGGCCGCTTTTGAGGTCGAACAATTTGTCGAAAAACCAGACAGGGCGAAAGCCGAGGAATATATAAAAAGCGGAGAGTATTTTTGGAACAGCGGACTTTTTGTATTTACGCTCCGCGCGCTTCGACGCGAACTCGAAAAAACGTCCCCGCCTCTTTTCGCGGCGATGGAGAGCGGATACGACGGCCTCTTTGCCGGTTTCGAGTCGCTTCCCTCTGTCTCGTTCGACTACGCCGTGATGGAAAACGCCATTCGAGTGGCGGTGGTGGAGCTTGACGCCGGCTGGTCTGACGTGGGCTCTTGGGATTCGCTTCGCGACATTTTGGACAAGGACGAGCGGGGCAACGCGTTTTTGGGCGATGTTCTGTCGCTTGACGTCTCGGATTGTTTTGTGGAAAGCTCAAGCCGCCTGACGGCCATATCGGACGTGGAGGGACTTATTGTCGTGGACTCGCCCGACGCGCTCTTTATCACAAAGCGCGGCTCGTCTAAAAACGTGCGCGCG
>BOCC01000444.1 GCA_026002715.1 Synergistales bacterium | reverse complement strand
CTACCTTGGAGATTTTTGCCGGGGAGAGCGCGTTGCGAATGTAGACCAAGGGATCGGAGCTCCATACTATGACATCGATTTTTTCCCCTGCGAGTTCGTTGCTGACGGCCTTTATGCGCACACCTTCGTTTCCGACACAGGCTCCTACTGGGTCTACGTTCGGGTCGTTTGTGGACAACGCTACCTTCGCTCTGGCCCCACCCTCTCTTACGATATTTTTAATCTCGATAACCCCGTCGCGTATCTCCGGAATTTCGAGCTCCATCAGCTTGCGCAAAAGCCCTGGATGCGTGCGCGATACAACTATACGAGGCCCGCGCGTCGTCTGTCGCACGTCTAAGATATAGAACTTCATCCGCTCGCCCGGGATGTATTTCTCTCTGGAAATGCGCTCTTCTTTAGGCAAGATAGCCTCGGCCTTTTCCGTGAGCCTGACGAGAATATGGTCGTCCTCGGCCTTGAATATGACGCCCGTCATCATTTCACCGACGCGGCCGTAAAAATCATCGTAAATGGCCTGACGTTCCGCGTCCTTCAGCCGCTGGATAATAACCTGTCTGGCGGTTTGGGCCGCGATGCGTCCAAAATCCTCCGGGTTCTTGTCGATATTGATGGTTTCTCCTACGGCGGCTTTTTTAAAGCCTATCTCTTTCGCTTCCTTGAGCGTTATCTCCGTATCCGGTGATTCGAGTGGTTTGTCCGTAGTTTTGACGACGGTTCGCACTTCGCTGACCGTTATATCTCCACTCTCAAAATTTACCTTGACCTCGAGGTTTTGGTTTCCGCCCTGATATTTTTTGTAGGCGGAACTCAAAGCGGCTTGCAGACTTTCGGCTATAAGGTCGGCTGAGAGGTTGCGTTCTTTGGTTATTTGCTCTAAAGCATTCAAGAAGTCTTTCCCTAACTGCATTTATAAACCCTCCCGCACTAATCGTTACCTTCTCGATCTCGATTTTCTTGGATTTCCCGTTTCGCGTGATTTTTGGCGCGCTTTTTATTGTTTGCTTTGGGCTTTTCCGGCTTCAAATCCGAGAATACGAGCGACGCGCGCGAGATATGTTCAAACGGGATAACGCGCGC
>BOCC01000443.1 GCA_026002715.1 Synergistales bacterium | reverse complement strand
CAGTATGCGGAGGAATAGCAACCATGTGAGTTCCGGCACGTACTGCATAGCGCCTGCACAGTTGGAGCGACGCATTATGTCGCAGATGGCCTTGATTTCGCTTTTGAGCGAAGTTTGTTTTTTTATGGCGGTTTGTTTAGTTTTTAGCATAGTGTTCTCTAAGCTACCACGGCATCATATTCCATTTTGAAGAGCAAATGAAGGTTATCGCAAGCCTTGTCTGTCAGCTCCAACAATTCCGGCGCTGCGAATTTCACTCGCTCCATAAGAGCGTCCAGAGAACCTGATTCCAATACGAGCCCCGGCAAGTCTTCGCTTGTGGCAATCCAAACCCTCGCTTCGTCGTCCCACATTAATAATATCTTGTATTCCATAACAGTCTCCTTATTCGCATACATCCTAAAGCTCGCCACTGAACGCCTTACGGAGTATTGCGGCGGGCAGAGCGTTGATATAAAAAATCTGACTCGACAATATATCGTGAATCGCGTTCATTTTTTCTAATTTTTCTTTGAATTGATTCACAATCTCGTATTGCATAGATTTTTCAATTTTAGGTATGCAAAATTCAAGTATTTGCTCCTTTGTTAATGCCTGCCTTGTGGCGCCAGACTGCTCATCTAATATTTGCTTTTGAAATACCGGGCTTGACATATAAAAAGACACGAATTCCGGCACAAATGTATCATCTAACCGAATAATCGCAACATGCTGATTGACATTAGCCGGGCATAAATCATTCGGAACAACACATACTCTGCCTATCGAAGCGCCTGTTATATTTAACAAGACATCGCCCTTATTGACTACAGTACCTGAAAGCAATGCGTTCTGCCGCTCGTCTATATATGCCAATCCTGACGGAGAAAATCTATTGAAATGAACATTTTGACTCCGTATAAGCGGTATTCCCGCTTTTTTATATGAGCTTTGTCCACCGCGCGGCGTTGCGCCGCTACCAATTTTTTTTACGCAATCTCGGATTTTTATCCAATCTGATTTATCGTAGTTTACACCCGAAAAACTATCAGATAAAATTCTTGACATAGCTAAGTTGATTGCCTCAAGTTGTTCCTCCGCC
>BOCC01000442.1 GCA_026002715.1 Synergistales bacterium | reverse complement strand
TGTTCGCTATGTGGACTATAGTCGTGTAGGGCTCTGAGATTTGGGAGAAGTTGTAGCTTTTGGTATTCTCGTTCCACGATACGTTTATATTGGCCAAAGGATTAAACTTCACGTCTATATTGTCGGTAATGGCTCAGTATATCACGCTGCCGGATACCTGTTGAGGCGAGTTTACCAGTTTGCCTGTGTGGGCGTCGTAGACTGTTACGGTGAACTCGCTTTCTTTTGACTGTTGGATTGTGTTTAGGCCGAGGGTGTTCAATAAGTCCTCGTCACCTGAAAAATATAGTTCGCCGTCAGCGCCGGGGATGGCGCTGCGGACAAGCATGGTAGCGTAGTAGTGGTTGTAGCCGACGAGCTCTGTAGGCGCTAAAATGACCGGTTGGCCGTCGGGGCCAATGACGATTTGTCCGTTGACGTCATATTGATATGTAGGCCTGCCGTAAATCGGATCGCTTTTGGTTAATATCGATTCTGACGTATTCTCCGTTCCGTCGGATATGGTGCAGAACTGATTAGTGTTGTTCACGTAAACGCCCTGATCGAGACTGAAAGCTATCGCGTCGTTGATTTTTTTCGCCACGTCGTACATCGTATCGTCGGCGTAAAGTGTGACGGATGTGTTTTTGCCGTCGCCCTGATATACGGTGATAGTCTGGGGCTGTCTGACAGTGAATACGCCGGTTTGTGTATAAAACTCCGATATCTCCATAAGAGTTCGGGGTGTCCATACATATATATCGTTTATGGGGTTAATGTGAATGTTTCCATTAACATATGGAGTATTGGTGCCACCCGGAATGAGGTTGAATTTGCCGCCGCCCTGAGTGATCAATTCACCTTTGGCGGCGTCATAATCGCCTGTCAAGGTAATATCGGCGTCCAAGCTACCAAAACCGCCGCCTATGGCGGCACTTGGGTTGCCACCAGTATCGATGCCGCCCACAATTGTGCCTTGACCGTCGTTTATTATGACGGTTCCAGCGGTGCCGTGCGAGCCTCCAAGCCCAGAACCGTGTCCGCCGCCTATGGCGTTGACGGTGCCGCCATTAATCGTTATGACGTCGTTTGTGCCGTCGCCA
>BOCC01000441.1 GCA_026002715.1 Synergistales bacterium | reverse complement strand
CCGCCGTGGCTCTCCGGCTGTCTCCCAAACAGCGAAATCAGAGCCTTCCGCCAGCGCTGGCCGCTCTTTGCCGCGTCCCGCGTGTCCGCCAACCACTCGGCGGCGTCGCGCAGGATACCGGTGAGGGTTTTCCCCGGAACGTATGGCAATCCGTCGGCATCGCGCAGCACCTGACGGTCCACGCTTCCGGGAATTCCCGCTCCGGAACCGATATGCCAATCCGATTCGAAAGTGACTTTCAGAACGTCGCATTTGACGTACTTTTTCTTATCCTCGGCGGGATTGGTATTCTCGGATGTTGATTTATCTCGAGAGGCAGCGTGCGGCGAAGGTTTTGGAATGGATGCGGCCTTCCCGTGTGTGCCTGTACCTTTCAATGGGTGTTTTTTACCGTTTTTCGATTTGCTCATGGTCAGATTCCTCCGTTCTCGGCATGTTCCCCAGTTTCATACCGGACTCGGAAACAAAATCCACAGCTTCCAGAGCGTCGAGAAAATAAGTGTATTGTTCAGTCCGGTCTTTTTTTCTGTCAGGCAAAGATTCAGACAAAGATATCGTCTCGGCGTACAGCTTGTTTTTTTTCTTCTCTTCTTCCTTCTTCTCCTCTTTCTCCTTCAACTTGTTCTCCATCACCTCGTGCCAGAGTTTTTTGAAGTCGGGGTACGTTTCCAGCAAGAAAAGCCACTCCGCCTCCTGCGTTTCGACGTCTTCGGCGAAAAGGGAGGTCCGAACCGCGTGGCTCTGGCTGGAAGGCAGGAGTCTCGCTTCCGTTTTCGGATTTTTCGCGCTCAGGGCCTGAACTGCCTTCAGGAACTGGGGGAAATTGTGAAGCTGCAACCAAGCGTCTCTCTTTTCCAGCCATTTCTCTTTCTCTTTTTCTTTGTCTTTCAAGTCTGCGTCTGTAGGCCCTTTCCCCCTATCGAGAACGTAGGGTTTGGCCGTCAGAAAGCGAACAAATTCTTTATTTGTACCTGCAAGCTCGCTGAACGTCAATTTATTGCGTATTTCTTTAATTGACGTCGCCACGGAGTCGTACAGGATATGAAAATCCATTGCTATGGAGTCCGCACCGGAGTATTTTTTGA
>BOCC01000440.1 GCA_026002715.1 Synergistales bacterium | reverse complement strand
TCTTGATTTGCAGAACGAGCCACACCATGTCCGAGGATATGAAGAATAAAATCGCCCTTTTTTGTACCGTTCCGCCGGAGGCTGTCATTGAGGTTATGGACGAACCCACCATATACAATGTCCCGATGAGCCTGCACCGCCAAAGGGTTGACGATTTGATTCTGAAAACTTTTTCCATGCCGTGTGATAAAGAGCCAGATCTTTCCGACTGGGTGAGCATTGTTGATCGTTTTATGAACGCGCCCAAAACCGTCGAGATAGCGCTTGTCGGAAAGTACGTTCAGCACAAAGACGCGTACCTGAGCGTTGTGGAGGCTCTCCACCACGCCGGCATAAGCCACAACGTAAAGGTGAACGTGCGCTCAGTCGAATCCACTGACGTCGAGGAACGCGGCGTGGACGCGATGCTGAGCGGCGCGGATGGCATTCTCATACCGGGCGGATTTGGCAATAGGGGCATAGATGGCAAAATCGCCACCGTGCGCTATGCCAGGGAGAATAAAATTCCGCTTCTTGGGATTTGTCTGGGTATGCAAATGATGGTGATAGAATTTGCGCGAAACGTCTGTCATCTCGCTGGCGCTCACAGCCAGGAGATGGATCCGGCGACTGTGCATCCCGTTATTCATTTGATGGATGAACAAGTAGGCATCGAAAGGCTTGGCGGCACGATGCGATTAGGCGCTTATAACTGCGATCTCGCACAGGGCACAAGCGCGCAAAAAGCATACGGAACGGACAAAATAAGCGAACGTCACCGCCACCGCTACGAGTTTAACAATACCTACCGACAGAGACTTGAGAGCGCAGGACTCAAGGTGAGCGGCGTATGCTCAGAGCGCGACTTAGTGGAGATAGTAGAGCTTCCGGAGCATCCTTGGTTTGTCGGGGGACAGTTTCACGGAGAACTGAAATCCCGCCCCACTCGCCCTCACCCACTTTTCAAGGCATTTGTCGGAGCTTCTATAGAAAACAAATTAAAATAAACTCAAACAAAATAGGGCGACCGAAAGCGGTCGCCCCTACAAGCGTTATTTTTATTACAGTTTACCGCCTATGTCCTCAACGGACGCAGACACAATATC
>BOCC01000439.1 GCA_026002715.1 Synergistales bacterium | reverse complement strand
ATCTTTTTGATCTCGCTCTATGGCACGATTATCGCCGGATGCTTCGTAAAAAACTGGGGCATAGACTACACTTTCAGCCTCGACAACATCTTTGAGGCCGTCACGAGGGGCAAGGACGCGCTCTTCGATACCCTGGCGCTTTCCTTGGCGGCGACCCCTATAGCCGGCATCCTCGCGATGGTGTCGGCGCTCCTGTTTGTACGCAAGACTTTCTGCGGGAAAAGACTTTTGGAGATTCTCATGATGACGCCGTTCGCCCTGCCCGGTACATTAGTAGGCATAAGCTATGTCTTGGCGTTCAGTAAAGCGCCCCTTATATTGGTGGGGACGGCGGCCATAATCGTCATAAACTACACCATCAGAGAGCTTCCCGTCGGCATAGAGGGAGGCATGGCGGCTTTGCGTCAGATAGACCCGTCTATAGAAGAGGCGGCCACGGACCTCGGGGCGGATTCGGCGACGGTGTTTCGCACAATCGTTTTGCCGCTCATACGCCCGGCCTTTTTGTCCGGCCTGTCTTACACGTTCGTGCGCTCCATGACCGCGGTCAGCGCCGTTATATTCCTCATATCGGCCCGGTGGTATCACCTGACGATACTGATATACAACTTCTCTGAAAACCTGCGCTTCGGACTCGCAAGCGTACTGTCGACGGTTTTGATTATCATAGTGTTCGGCGTCTTTGGCCTGATGCACCTCCTTGTGCGCCGCAACGACAACCTGACCAAGACCATAGGGGCTTAAAATTAAGGAGGGTATCTAAATGCACGCTAAATCAGTGCGTCTCGTAAATATCACCAAAACGTTCAAAGACCCGCAATCCGGACAGCCCGTTACGGCGGTTGACAATGTGTCGTTCGAGATCGCGCCGGGAGACCTCGTGACTCTTTTGGGGCCGTCCGGCTGCGGCAAGACGACGGTTCTGCGTATGCTGTCGGGCTTCGAGAACCCCACGTCGGGGCAGATCTATATAGGCGACTCGGACGTCACGGAGGTGCCGCCCAACAAGCGCGACACCTCGATGGTCTTTCAGAGCTACGGGCTTTTCCCTCACATGAACGTGTCCGAGAACGTGGCTTATGGCCT
>BOCC01000438.1 GCA_026002715.1 Synergistales bacterium | reverse complement strand
GGGGCTGCCAAGGTCGACGCCTATGGCTATAGCCCCTACAACCGCCTTGCGCTGAATTATGGGGAAGCCGTAAAACATCCCGAGAGCTATGGTTGTACCCTTCTCCATGACAACGGTGGTCTCACCCTTCAGAGCGGGCGCTATATAGCCCTTGTCCGACAGGTTGTCGCCCGTTCTGCTCTGCGCGTGGGGGCGGCTTATGACATCTCCGCTGGCGTCAGTGACCGTTATGGTGTCGAACCCAGATACGCGCAGATAAGACAAAAGCTCTTTGTTCAGTGTGTTGTGGTCTCTATACTGTATAGCGTAAGGGATTTCCCTGTTGGCGGCTATTATTTCCCCAAACGTCTTCATCCTCGTAAGCATGGAGTCGAACTCCTTAGCCGTCCCGTCCATAGTGACAGTGATAGTGTTGTCCATACCTTCTACGAGAACTCCCTCGAAAAAGTTCAGCGTTGTAAACGACACCGCGATAACGGCCATAAGCACCAAGAAAAAATTCACTAAAAATATTCTCCATCCTATCCCGCGATTTCTCATCGAAAAACGCTTCATTCGCATAAGCCGCATGGGCTAAACCTCCTCTTTATTCTTTGCCTCGTCGATTACGATATTCCGCTTTATCTGAGCACTACGGTAGTTGATATTGTGGGCATGAAGCGCCTCGAGGGCGTGAAAGTCGCCGAGGTCGATAAAGACCGCAAGCAAATCCCGGGGACGGAGCGGTTTGTGCCCTGCGACACGCTTTTGCTCTCCGTCGGCCTAATCCCCGAAAACGAGCTCGCAAGAGGCGCCGGCATAGCCATGAGCCCCATAACGGGCGGGCCTCTTGTAGACGACGCCTGCATGACGAGTGCGCCCGGCGTGTTCTCCTGCGGCAACGCCTTGCACGTTCACGACCTCGTTGACTGGGTTTCCGAGGAAGCGGAGAGGGCCGGACGCTCAGCCGCCGCCTACGCGGGCGGGAAAACGGGAAGCGAGAAGAAAACAATTCAGGTTCGCCCCGGCGCGGGCGTCCGCTACGTCATGCCGGATCATTTGGTGAGCGACGACGCTATTCTCGCGTTCCGCGTGAATACTCCGGCCC
>BOCC01000437.1 GCA_026002715.1 Synergistales bacterium | reverse complement strand
AGGAGAATTCCGATATGAAAGAAAACGGACTGAAATAAAAATGAGCCGCAGATATATAGCCGCGATAAAGGCGGACTATAAACAGATGATTTTTGTCTTTGTGGCCTTTGCGCTGATGGTGTGCGTCAGCTATTTCTATGTCGGCAGGATAATGCGCGACAACCTCGCGGGGAGCGTAAACGAAATGCTGCGAACCGTAGAGGTCAATATACAAGCCGGCCTTCGCGAGTCGGAGACGACTTTGTTCAGCGTCGCGTCTGTTATTTTGAACTTGGTCTACGTCCGCGCCGCGCCGTATGGGGAAATCCTCAAATACATAACGGACATGACGGAATGGCTCACGCAAAGCGGGAACAGCACGTCCAGCTTCAACGGGTTGTACGGCGTCGTTCGGGATAGATTCACGGGTCAGGACAGATATATGGACGGGTCGGGGTGGAGGCCTCCCGCCGATTACGTACCGTCCGAACGTCCCTGGTATATAGCGGCTCATAACAAAGAAGGCGGTATAGCCTCTACGCCGCCCTACATCGACCTTCATACAAGAGAGACCGTCATCTCCTTTTCCCAGGAATTGCTCGCCCCGGACAGGAGATTTATAGGGATAGTGGTCATAGACGTATCGCTGGCCAAACTCACCCGATATATATCGACACTGCAATTGGCCGAGGGCGGTTATGGAATCCTGCTGAACGACAAATTCAGGATAATAGCTCATAATGACGACAGGCTGATTGGCGCTAAATTTAACGTGCTTTCCAATCATCATTTCGATATAGTGTCAAAGCTTCAGTTGGGAGCGTCTGTATCGGCTAAGGAAATCCTTGACAGCAACGGCAAAGATGTGATTCTCTTTTTAAGGCCGATATATAACGGTTGGTATGTAGGCATGGCCACGCCTATATCGGCCTATTACAGGGACATGAAACACATGGCGGCGGTGCTGACCGTTCTCGGGTGCGTCGTCACATTCACGCTCTGCGGTCTTTTGCTTCATCTGAGCGTTGGTAAAATGAAGTCCGACGAGGCCAACAAGTCGAAATCAAACTTTTTGGCGCGCATGAGCCACGAGATACGCACCCCTATGA
>BOCC01000436.1 GCA_026002715.1 Synergistales bacterium | reverse complement strand
ACCGCGACTCTTTCACCTCGTCGGGGATTTGGGGCATGGCGGCGGCTTTTGTCCCTTCTTCCGGCGAGTAGACGAACGCGCCGACTCTGTCGAGCTTGGCCTCCTCCAGAAAATCGAGGACGCTCTCGAACTGCTCTTCTGTTTCGCCGGGGAAGCCTACCATTATGGTCGTTCTAAGCGCAAAGGCCGGGTTAGACGCGCGCGCGTAACTGACTATGTCGCGGATGTGCCCGCTCGCTTTGGCTCTGTTCATGGCGCATAGTATGTCGTCGTCGATGTGCTGTATGGGAATATCGAGATAGGGTATGACTTTTTTTTGTTCGGACAGGAAATCTAAAAATTCACGCGTCACGCGGTCGGGGTGAAG
Source organism: Synergistales bacterium (assembly GCA_026002715.1). Lineage (GTDB taxonomy): Bacteria > Synergistota > Synergistia > Synergistales > Aminobacteriaceae > BNVG01. Next base: position 722 of record BOCC01000436.1, on the reverse strand, counting down.
ATACAGGAGGCGTATCCATATATCGTCCGGCAGGGCGGAGCCGAGAGACGTCAGGAGTTTTTCAATTGCGCCCGCGCCGTATATGTCGCGTCCGTACGCCGTCAAATCTTGGCCGACAAGGCAAATCTCCTTAGCGCCCTGAGCTGAAAGTCTGATTGCTTCATCGACCAACTGTGGCATGGGGACGCTGCGCAGGCGCCCTCTGAGTAATGGAATAGTACAATAAGAGCAGCACGTATCGCAGCCTTCGCCAACTTTGAGATAGCGCGACCAGAATTTATTTTCGGGCAACATCCCGCGCGGCGCGCAATTAGACACTGCCTCGGGAAGTGTTTTGTTTGAGCCGTCGTCCAGAAAAGCCAAAATTTTATCCCATTCTTCGGCCCTTGCCCAAAGGTCTACCGACGGCAGTTCTTTTCGCAAATCGAGCTCGTGACGATTGACCAAGCAACCGGTGACGATTATCTTTTCAATATCACCGCGCTCTTTCATAATTTCAAGATCGAGAATGGCGTCGATATTTTCCTTGACGGCGTCTTGAATAAAGCCGCAGGTATTGATAATGACGCCTTCCGCGTTCTCTGTGTCGTCTACGATTTTATGTCCGGCTCGTGTGAGCAGGCCTATGAGGTGCTCGCTGTCCACGCTGTTTTTGGCGCAGCCCATGCTGATAAAAAACAGATTCAAACGGCTTCACCGGCTGCCTTACTGAGCTTTGCGCG
>BOCC01000435.1 GCA_026002715.1 Synergistales bacterium | reverse complement strand
ATTGGCCGCGCAAAGCGGAGGCAACGTACACCCCGTCATGATAGGCCCCCGCGTCCCTGGCTATGATGACCTCGAGTGGCTCTGTGAAAGCGCCTGTGAGGCCGATATAGGCGCGGCTCTTGACGCTGCTATAAAAGACGGCTCCATAGCCGGAGCGGTGGCCCTGCACTATCCCTTCCCGCTCGGCGTCACGACCATAGGGCGCGTGCTTACGCCGTCAAGGGGGCGTCCGATGATCTTGGCGTCCACAACGGGTACGTCCGCCACTAACCGAGGCGAGGCCATGCTTCGCAACGCGGTCTACGGCATAGCCACGGCGAAGGCGCTCGGAATCAAAAATCCGACCGTCGGCATTCTGAACGTCGATACGGCTCAGCCGGTTTTCCGCGCCCTCTCCCGTATGGCGGAGAAGGGGTACGGCTTGCGGTTCGGCTCGTCCGTGAGAGCCGACGGCGGCGCGGTGCTGCGCGGCAACGACGCGCTCGTCGGGGCGGTAGATGTCTGCGTGACGGACACGCTCACCTGCAACGTGCTCGTCAAGATGTTCTCGTCCTTCACGTCGGGCGGGGCTTACGAGACTACCGGCTGGGGTTATGGTCCGTCCTGCGGCGAGGGTTGGGGCGAGGTCGTGTCGATAATCTCCCGCGCGTCAGGGGCGGCTGTCATAGCTAACGCCCTGAGCTATACAGCTTCCGTCATAGCCGGAGGGCTGAGCGCGCTTGTGGCCTCTGAACTGGCGGCGGCCAAAAAGGCGGGGCTTGACGACGAGATAGCGGCCCTGACGCCAAAGGCCGGGGCGGCGGAGGAAGACGTAAAAGCCCCGCCGAGCGAGCCCACGGACGAGGAGCTTCACGGCGTGGATGTTTTGGAGATAGAGAACGCCGTAAAGTCTCTCTGGAAGGCAGGGATTTACGCCGAGTCGTCTATGGGATGCACGGGGCCGGTCGTGAAGCTTTCCGCGCGTCACGCGGAGAAGGCCGCGGCGGTGCTGAAAGAGAACGGGTACTTGTAAATAGCGCGTTGGCTTTGTGTTTTCTTCTTGCGCTCATATCGCTAAAAGGAGGAGTAGGATTATGGAACAGGCTATAAAAA
>BOCC01000434.1 GCA_026002715.1 Synergistales bacterium | reverse complement strand
GGCTCAGCTTTGGCAACGTTTTTTTGTTGTGCCATTTCACGGCCGCCAGCACGGCCTCTCGCGCCTCGTCGTCGGTCAGGGAGGAAGGGAATTCGGCGGACAAAATATCGCAGCCGCGGTCTCCGTGATCTATCGACGCCGCGTCGCTGTAAGTGGCGAATTGCCGGTATTGCGTGAAGCGCCCGGTGTCATGCAAGAGCGTTGCCGCGACGCCAACGTTCGCGCGTTTCCCGGGCCAAGCCATAGCCTTGACGAGCGTCTCCCCGATTTTCATTACGTCGAAGCTATGATCGTATTTCACTTTGAGCATCGGCACGGTCAAATCAAAAGAACGCGCATACTCATCGAACCACTGTTTTGTTTTTTCCAAATCTATAAACAAAAAAATCACTCCCGGATTTTACGCGCGCAGCGATTTAGAGCTTGTCTTAAGACGTCTTCTATTATATTGGTTATCGCCCGATTTAAACCAAAAATTCGCGCCGCTAAAATCGAAAACGCAAAAACTCATCGGACGACCGAAAAATCATATGCTTGTCCGTATAAAGCGCTAACGGAACGCCGTACTTTTCTATCCTCTAATTTCGAATTCTCTTGACATTATTTATTCAATAGGATAGATTAAGTCTTAATGAGGGTTCATCAGAGCCGTCAAGTATAAAGGCTGGTTTGTTAGAGACTTACCTGATAAGGAGATTATAGAAATCAATAATATCCGAACGCTACTTGAGCATTCTCTTTTCGAAACAGCCATAAAAGCGTCGAGTTTCATCGAAGACGACCTTCGTTTAGCCGAACTTATCAATATGGATGCTCGATACCAGGACTTTAACACGCTTTAAATATTGCTTTAGAGGAGGTGAAGTGAAGTTTGCCCATGAAAATTTTAGCGCACAGGTTGAGTCTCATATGAATTTGCAAAATATTTCAGGAGGTGTGAAGAATGAAGAAAACTGCTTATATCCTGATCACTACCGTAGCTTTTTGGATGTGTTTTACCAGCCCGGTAACGGCTGCCCCGGAATATGAATTGAGGCTCGCTGTCACTGCAACCCCTCCTCATCCGTGGGTTGACGCCGCAAATTACATTGCCGAAG
>BOCC01000433.1 GCA_026002715.1 Synergistales bacterium | reverse complement strand
CGCTGTCCTATCTATCGCCGTGTTACCCGCCGAGGCTGCCACGCTTGCGCCGGTCAAATTCAACCAGGCCGAAAGCGTGGCGACCACATATTCAGTCGAGGGGGTGCTGCTATTGTAGCTATAAGGGCCGTCATCTGTGGTCAGGCTCACGCTGTCCAGCGCGAACAGATTGGTGCCCGGCGTGAATTGATATGTGCCCTGCGTGGATTGACTTGTGCCTGTGGTGTCGAACAGCCCGGCACGCTCGCCGATGTAGTATGCCTTGCCGGTGGTGTGATTGCTTTTACGGACAACTGGTATATCGCCGTTTTTAGCGGTAATCGTGCCGCCGGATATGACGGCATTGCCGCTATATTCAAGTAAAAGCGCATTTCCGTTGGGACTGGAAACCGTGCCGCCGCTGATATGCATAGTGCCGCCGCTTACACTATTGAGACCTGTAACCGTTCCGCCTGTAATCGACACCTCAGCCGTAGAGCTGATTGAGGTCAAAATTGCATTGCCATTCGCACTTGTAACAGCAGCGTTACCACTGATTTCTACCGTTGACGCACCCTGATCTACATAAATCGCGGTGCTGCCGCCGCTGACTGTGCTGACTGTGCCGCCTGATACGCTGACGATATTGTCGTTATTACTTGCAATACCCCGACTACCACCTTTTACTTCGCCGCTGGTCACTTCGGCTTTCGCGCCCGCGCCATACAAAAAGATGGCGGCTGCGCCGCTTGCGGTGGCTTCCACCGTGCCGCCGCTCACCTTAACGGTGGTATTCGCGCCCACATATATTGCTTGGCTGGCGCCGGAGGTTTTCAGCAAACCGCCCGCAGGCACCTCAAACGTACCGCCGCCATCAATTCTGACCAAGGTACTCGCCGTACCCGTAAGGCTTGCTTGCCACACGACGGTGACGCCTGTCGGAATATTCAGCGCAGGCCTGTCAGTCGCGCCGGTCACAGTGCCGGTCACGGTCACGGTTTCGCCGGAGCTTGCGACGTCCAACGCGGCTTGAATGTCAGTTTGGATTGCGGTATTGTCTTTGCCGTTAATATCCACCGTTGAGCTTGCCGCATACGCCGTAATCGGCGCGAATGTCGGCAG
>BOCC01000432.1 GCA_026002715.1 Synergistales bacterium | reverse complement strand
GGATATAAGGTATCAATCAGCCAAGTACGAGAGATTAGAAACACTGATGAATCGTGTCAACGAAGTTTCGCTCAAGAAATAACACCGCAAACAGGCAAGAAACAAAGCGACAGGAGTAGACGGAGTAACCAAAGACGAATACGGGGAAAAGTTGGACGAAAACGTTGCGAGCTTGATTGCAAGCATGAAGAAGTTCAGCTATAAACCGTTACCCGTTAGGAGAGTATTTATTCCTAAAGCAAACGGAAAAACTCGCCCTCTCGGGATACCGTCGTATGAGGATAAGCTGGTACAGGGTGTGATGTCTGGTATACTGAGCGATATATATGAAGAGCGCTTTCTTGACTGCTCATATGGATTCAGACCAGGTCGAAGCGCTCACGACGCGGTAAAAGTCATAGACCAGACCATCATGACTCACAAAGTAGGTTATGTATTAGAAGCGGACATTAAAGGGTTCTTTGACAACGTAAGCCACTACTGGCTTATGAAGTTTCTTGAGCATGACATAGCCGACAAGAACTTTCTGCGTTATATCAAGAGATTCCTGATAGCCGGCGTAATGGAGGGGACAGAAAGAAAGGAAAGCGACATCGGAACGCCGCAAGGCGGTCTGATTTCGCCGGTACTTGCCAATGTATACCTTCACTACGCGTTAGATTTATGGGTAGAGAAAGTTCTGAAAGCGAAACTGAAGGGTGAAGTACACTATGTGCGTTACGCCGATGATTTCATATTGATGTTTCAATATGAAAACGAAGCGAAGACCGTTATGGAACTACTCAAAGACAGACTGAAGAAGTTCGGTCTTGAACTCGCTGAGGACAAGACGCGCGTATTACCTTTCGGAAGATTCAAAGGAACAAAGGAAGACTTTGACTTTCTTGGCTTCACCTTCTTCAACACGCATACCCTAAGCGGTAAATACCGCGTAGGCGTGCGGACGAGCAAGAAGAAACTGAAGGCGAAGAGAGCGGCCGCAAAGGAATGGCTCAGGTCAAGGTTGACTAAACCAATCACAGATACGATGAAGATAGTCAGGGTATCGCTTCTTGGTCACTACAACTACTACGGAGTGAGCGGGAACTTCAAGATGTTACAGA
>BOCC01000431.1 GCA_026002715.1 Synergistales bacterium | reverse complement strand
GCGCGTGTATTTGGCGCCCCCGCCGCTATTGTGCGCCGACATTCTTTTTTCGAGGTCGTCCGTCCATCCGGCGTAAAGCGTGCCGTCACGGCACCGGGCGATGTACGCGTAGGGCATCACTTCCCCACAAGAATATTGGCGCCCTTCATCAGGTATTCCATGCCCGACCATACCGTCATAAACATAGCCGCCCACATCAGCGCCACCCCGCCCGGCAAATTCAGGATAAGGAACGATAAAGCCACGATTTGCAAGACGGTTTTGATTTTGCCGCCGCGCGACGCCGCGATAACTACGCCCTCGGAGGCGGCCACGAGCCTGAGACCTGTCACGACGGACTCTCTTGTGATAATTACAAGCACCATCCAAGACGGTATTCTGTGCAGCTCTATCAGGGCCAGCATGGCGGCTATGACTAATACTTTGTCCGCCAAGGGGTCTATGAACTTGCCGAGCGTCGTCACTATCTTGTGTTTGCGCGCTATATAGCCGTCAAGCGAGTCCGTCAGGGCCGCTACTATAAAAACACCCCCGGCCAGAAGGTCTCCCCATGTCATCGTCATTCTGCCGTATCCCAAGAAGTCAAAAAACGGTACGTGACCTTTTATGCGCAAGGTAAGGAACAGCAGCACAAGGGGGGCCAAGAATACCCTTGTCAGGCTGAGTATATTGGGCACATTGAACGCCTTCGCGCCGGCTTTGACCTCGGCCTTGGCCTTGGCCTTCATATTTTTACCCATGCTCTTCATGCTTTTTATGGCTGCCTTCGACTTGACGGCGCCGATTTTGCCGATATTCTTTATCGCGCTGATTTTCTTGGTATTCACTATCTTCGGCATTGTCCTTACGGCCTTCATGTTTTTCAACCCCCTTAAGAGGTAGAGACGCAATGTATCGCGTCTCTACCTGCCCATTATGTATAAAATAATTTATCCTCAAGAAAAACATGCATCGTAAATATATATCTTAATTCTTTAATTCTACATTCTTTAATTCTACATTCTTTAATTCTGCATTCTTTAATTCTACATTATTTAATTCTACATTATTTAATTCTATAATCATAGGCGCATTTATCCAAAAAATAAGCCCGTCCGCGCATGTG
>BOCC01000430.1 GCA_026002715.1 Synergistales bacterium | reverse complement strand
ATCAATATCTTCATCGGCTCGGCCTCGGCCAAATGGGCTATCTTAGCTCCCGTGTTCGTCCCGATGCTGATGCTGATGAACATGAATCCGGCCGTCACGCAGATAGCCTACCGTATCGGCGACTCCATCACAAACCCGCTTTCCCCGCTCTTCTACTACTTCCCGGTTATCTTGGGCTTTGCGAGGCGCTATGAGAAGGACACAGGAATGGGGACTGTCATAGCCAATATGATTCCGTTCTCCTTCTGGTTCACCATCTTCTGGCTGATACAGTTGGTCGCGTGGGTTATGATGGACTTTCCTCTCGGCCCCGGCGGCCAGATCTGGTTGAGCTAAGGCTTGGCTGCGATGAGATTGAAAAGAAGATTGAAAAGAAGATTGAAAAGATAGCAAAACTAAAAATCGCGCCCCTAAATCAAAGGGACGCGATTTTTGGTGTTAAAATAAAGGTATTTTTACCTATTCTGTCAAGAAAAATTTTTCAGTGAAATCGAAAAGGAGAGGTTACTACATGGCAAAGTTCGTAACGTTCGGCGAAGTGATGCTCAGGCTTACGCCTCCGGGCCTCGAGGTGCTGCTTCAGACACCGCAGTTTGTGGCTACGTTTGGCGGCGCGGAGGCCAACGTGGCCGTGTCTTTGGCAAACTATGGCGAGGACGTGGCGTATGTGACGGCGGCCCCAAAAAACCCAATTGGGGACGCGCTCATCAAGGAACTGCGCGGCTTTGGCGTGTGTACAAAGCACGTCCGCCGCTCAGGGGACAGACTTGGCATTTATTTCACGGAGACGGGCGCGGCGATGCGTCCCTCCAAAGTCATCTACGACCGCGCCCACGCCGCCATAGCGGAGGTCAAATGCGGAGATTTCGATTGGGACGCCATTTTTGACGGCGCAAAATGGTTTCATACCACGGGCATAACGCCGGCCATCGCCGAGGGCACGGCAAACGTCGCCATAGAGGCGATGAAGAAAGCCAAAGAAAAAGGCGTCACCGTCTCCTGCGACCTGAACTACCGCAAAAAACTCTGGAAGTGGGGCAAGACGCCGAAAGAAGTCATGAGTGAGATGGCTAAGTACGTCGATGTAATGATAGCCAACGAGGAAG
>BOCC01000429.1 GCA_026002715.1 Synergistales bacterium | reverse complement strand
CGTACCTATTCTGCACTCGGGGCCGGGCTGCGGAACGATGGTCACAGGCTTTTTTGACAAGGCGAAAGGGTACGCCGGGGGCAGCACCGCGCCATGCACCAACTTCACGGAAAGAGAGGTGGTTTTTGGGGGGGAAGATAAATTAGAAAACCTCATCAAAAACACGTACAAAGTTTTAGACACGGATTTGCAGGTTGTGCTGACCGGTTGCACCTCGGCTATAGTCGGCGACGACGTGTCGCAGGTCGTGAAAAAGTTCGCGAGCCTCGGAAAGCCCATCGTCTACGTCGACACTCCGGGTTTCAAATGCGGCAACTTCGAGGCGCACGACATTATAGTGAACGCGATTATCGACCAGTACGTGGACCTGTTCGCCTACAACAACACGGAAAAAGATAAAGCTCTCGTCAACCTTTTCGCGACGATTCCCTATCAGGATCCGTTCTGGAAGGGAAATATCGAGGAGCTCAAGCGCGTCATAGAGGGCATCGGGCTGAAGGTGAACGTCCTTTTCGGGCCTTACTCGCGGGGAGTCGAGGAGTGGAAGAGCATACCGAGAGCCGGCTTCAACGTCGTCATATCTCCCTGGTACGGACTAAAGATAGCTGAACATCTCGAAGAAAAGTACGGGCAGCCGTTTTATAACTTCCCCTACCTTCCGATAGGGGGCAACGAAACGACGCGATTCCTCAGAGGGCTTGCGGAATACGCCCAAAACTTAGGCGTTGACCTGCATGAGGAGCAGGTCGAGGGCTTCATAACTCAGGAAGAAAAAGCGTTTTACGAGGAGCTTGACAGCCTGGCCACGTTTTTATTAGAGTTCCGATACGGACTGCCGGCTTTCGTTCACGTATTACACGAAGCGAGTTATGTCATCGGCATCAGCAAATTTCTGTTGCGCGAGACCGGCATCGTGCCCAAAGAGCAGTTTGTGACGGACAACACTCCGGAGGAGTACCAAGAGGCTATCCTGGCCGAAGCCGCGAAAATATCCGACAAGAAGACCATTCCGGTTTTCTTCGAGCCTGACGCGGGCCTCGCTCAGGAACGGATCAGAGAGGCGCGGCACGAGGGGCGCGGCTTGATCATAGGCTGCGGATGGGACAAG
>BOCC01000428.1 GCA_026002715.1 Synergistales bacterium | reverse complement strand
ACTTTGCCTCACGGATATTCGATTCTTGGGTTCGCCTAAGAGCGCAAAGACCGACGGGCAGAACTACGGGATTTGCTATATACACGGGAGACGCCAAGAATGTGAACTCTTATAGCGAATCATGCTATGGTTTTGAGGCGTCTATTAAATTCAGGACGTTTCACGTCCCAAGTTACAAAGTGGAAGAACTGAGGAAAGACAAACGTCCTTTCGCGCGAATTATGTACGCGTCGCGCCTATCGCTTGAAAGCGGAGATGACGTGCTTCTGCGCGAGAAATACGCGTGGGAACTTCTGAACACGACTAACGAACAGGAATATGATAAAAGGCAAAAGAAATTTATCCTTGAGTTTGCGGATAGGGTATTCTGGGTAAAGGGTTCTGGCATAAGCGAGGAGTTAAGGGAGGCATACAAGATGCAGACAATATCGCTGGAAGATTATTCAAAGCAACTTGCAAAAGAAGAAGGTGTAATGGAAGGCATGGAGAAAGGCATGGAGAAAGGCATGGAGAAAGGCATGGAGAAAGGCGAAGAAAACGCCATGTTTAAGGTCGCGCGGAAAATGTTGGCCCGAAATGTGTCTGTTAGTGACATTATCGACTTTACAGGTCTCGGCGAGAATGACATTCTGGCTTTAGGATAAAATGACAGCAAGTCAGAATTGGTATTGGGAATGAGCAAACGTCCGCACAAATGGCGAGACACCGCGTGGAAGCATGCGATAGTTGACGGCGCAAGGGACGCTATTGGGTATTTTATGCCTGACTTAGACTCTGACATGGACACGTCAAGGGAAGTTACTGGCATAACGGGTATGGAACTGCCAAGAGCGGGGTCGGACTCCGATAAAGATATGTTGGTCTCTGATGTTTTTCTGAACGTCCCCGTGGTCGGTGAAAAAGACTGGAGCGTCGCTTGCTTGGTTGAGCAACAGGATGAGCACGATGAAAACTTTACCTCGCGGATATTCGATTCATGGATTCGCCTGAGAGCGCAAAGACAGACCGGCAGAACTACGGGATTTGCTATATACACGGGAGACGCCAAGAATGTGAACTCTTATAGCGAATCATGCTATGGTTTTGAGGCGTCTATTAAATTCAGGAC
>BOCC01000427.1 GCA_026002715.1 Synergistales bacterium | reverse complement strand
GCACAGCGTCAGGCCGGCCGGATGTCCGCTGCGCAAAAAACTGTCCTCAATGCACTTTAAAACCATAGCGGGTTCATTGATTCTTCCCCCCGAACAAACAACCCATATAGTCTGATTGTCATGCACAAGCTCCGCTACCTTGTCCGGGTTTATGATTTTAGACATCTTGCTTTCCCTCCGTGGTATAAGAATGTTCGCCATTGTCGAATCTTGTTCGTAAAGACCGATAAAAACAAAAATTTTTTATTCATTCAAAAATAGCGCTATGCTATCCTAAAACCCAATCCGGATGATATTTCATTTGTCGCGTCCCTTAATAATTCAATCATCTGATCCATATTGTCCTCAGGGTATATTCCTTTCACTCCCCCCAAACTCAAAGCCGCTACCATAACGCCTTCAAAATCGTAAATAGGCATCGCTACGCCAACAACATGCTCGTTACTTTCAAATTTATCTATAGCATAAGCCTGTTCGCGAACTTTTTTCAGTTCATTTTTAAGTACATCAATATCCGTTATGGTATTGGAGGAATAGGCTTTAAGTTCGTATCCATGGTACAGTGTTTCTATTTCAAAATCCTTTAAACTGGAAAGAAGCATTTTCCCTGTAGCTGTGCAATGTGCGGGCATAGTTGAACCCACCGGCAAAACCATCTGCAGTATGCGTTGATTTGGGTTCTCTACTTTTTCAAGATAAACCACTTCAATACCCGATAACACCGCAAGTTGCAATACCTGATTTGTAATCTCGCATAAACGCAACATAATAGGATAAGCTATTCTTCTAAAATCAAGCCGACCCTTATAGAGTCCGCCCAATTTTAAAAGCACCGCGCCTAATGTATATTTACCGCTCATCGCGTCACGATCTAAATACCTTCTGCTTTTTAACGTTTCCAGCAATCCAAAAACCGTTGACTTTGACAATTCCATTCTATGAGATATTTCAGTTAAGCTAAGCTTATTGTCGCTTACAAAAAGCTCAAGTATCCGTAACGCTCTGTCAACACTCTGAATCATAGTCGCACACTTTTCCGGTTTAATATTATGGCTTAACAAAAATATAATGATGTGTTTACGTTCCGCTCTCTATTCCTTGTCTCTTTAAACA
>BOCC01000426.1 GCA_026002715.1 Synergistales bacterium | reverse complement strand
CCATAAACGCCATCCCTGCCACGACCTCCAATCGAAACGGGCCCTCCATGATAACTTCCGGCATCTGCTCCACGTTGCGAAACATGGCCTCCACTCGCGCCAGCAAGACCTCGTAATCGAAAGGCTTGGAGAGGTAGTCGTTCGCACCGAGCCGCAGGCCATTGGAAACGTCCTGCGGCTCGCCCCACGCCGTAAGCATGATAATGGGAATTTTGCTCCCCGCCGCACGAAGTTCCGTGAGCAAATCCAACCCACTGCCATCCGGCAGCATGATGTCCAGCACAATCGCGTCGAGCGTCTGACGCGATAAATGTTCATGCGCTTGCGCGAGATTTTCGGCTGGCGAGACGGCATATCCGTATTTTCTCAGAAAATCGCAGTGGTTTCGCAAAATGTCATGCTCGTCCTCCACGACAAGAATGTTTTTCATTCGTCCCTGTCCTCCGCGTTACGGTCTTCTGCCAAGGCGCGGTTTATCATTTCCGCCATTTTCATGATTTCGGCCTGAGATTTGGTGAGACGCTCGTGGTCGGTCTCCGGCTTCGTATTCGCCACTTGGACATTGGTGGACACCTTCGTCAGTGGGGTCAGGAGATCGTGGCTCAAACGATGGTATAAATCGGTTTTGGCGGTCAGCTCGCGCGCTCTGCGCCGCGCGTGGTAGTACTCCTGAGAGAGCATAGCGAACTGCGAAAGCATCAGAAATACGTTCCCCGGCAAAGTGGCTATGAAAAATCTGGATTCGAACAGGACATTGGCCAGCGGCGCCCAGATGGCGAAGAATACCAGGGATAAGAGGTACAGCGTCAAATACGGGCGATTTCGGGCACGTTCTAACGAAAGAGTCCGCGCGGCCAGCATAACGGTTATGATTAACATGAGGTGAAACGGGTATATGAAGCGATATCCGGTGGGAGGGGGTAAAAATTGCGCCGCCGCGACGATGGAGAGCGCTGCCGTATAGACTGCCCTCATGTTGCGGCTGAGCCTGACCTCGAACACAGCCAGCGTGAAAAGCATGACGAAAATGCTGTGGAGGATGAGAAGTACCACATAGGCGCGCATCCAATGGCACGCGCCGCCGGGCGCCGCGTAAATCAGGAAGCTGTTGGATTCCATG
>BOCC01000425.1 GCA_026002715.1 Synergistales bacterium | reverse complement strand
CTTGGCGGCCCGCATCAAAACTGTCCAGTCGAAGACGCCTCTCGCGTTTACATCCGCGCCGTTTTCGAGCAGAAGTGAAATGACGTACCGATTATCGTGCTTTTTAGCGGCATACATCAAAGCCGTCTCGCCGTTATCATCTACCGCGTTTACGTCCGCGCCGTTCTTGATTAAGAGTGAAATAATTTCCGGGTTGGGATTTTTCTTGGCGGCAAGCATCAAAGCCGTCACGCCATCTTTGCTTTTTGCGTTTATGTCATATCCGCCACTTTTGAGCAGAAGCGATACGAGCTCAGGATTGGAAACCATGGCGGCATACATCAAAGCCGTGCGGCCGTCTTCTTTGTCTCCCGCGTTTATATCAGCGCCCCTTTCAAGCAGGAGCGCGATGACTTCCGGATTGGCGTTTTGCCAAACGGCGCGCGTCAAAATCGGCATACCTCGGTTATCTCGCGCGCCTATATCGGCGCCGCCGTCGAGCAATAGCTCGGTGACTTTAGGATTGGGGTTACTCCGAGCGGCGAACATCAAAGCCGTCTGACCGGTTTCACCGTGTTTCGCGTTTACGTCCGCGCCGTTTTCGAGCAGGAGCGAAATGACTTTCGGGTCGGGATTAAACCAAGCGGCATGTAATAAAGCTGTCCAGCCGTATTTATCTCTTGCGTTTACGTCCGCGCCGCCTTTGATTGCGGCCTCGACTTCATGAGGCTCGCCATGAGTGCAGAGCTTCAAAAATTCTCGCACATCCACTTGCGAAAAACTCTCCCTTCGCGTCACAATGTACCGAACCTACCCCTTCAGCACGATTATCGGTTTGAAATGATCCGTCAGCTCCACAAGGACTCCGTTCTGGGCGGCTAAAACGTCGTCGATTTTTTTGTAGACCCACGGAGCCTCGTCGAGTACGCCTTTGTCGGTGCGACAGACTATTCCCTCCATGATTTTTTCTAATTCCGGAACGGTTCCGGCATTGGCCGCGGCCGCGCGTGATAATTTCCTTCCCGCTCCGTGGGAGGCCGAGGACAAAAATTCCTCGTTACCCAAGCCTCTTGTTATCCAAACTCCGTCGCGCTGGTTCGCAGGGATAATGCCGGGTTGCCCCAACTCAGCGGGTGTCGCGCC
>BOCC01000424.1 GCA_026002715.1 Synergistales bacterium | reverse complement strand
AAAAAAGCGGAGGATATGATTATGTCTGAAATGCTGACTATCTCCAAGAGGGGGCAAATTACAGTCCCGGCAGCCGTACGGGCTAAATATGGGCTAAAGGCAAGAGACAAGCTCTTTTGGGAAGAAGTAGAGGACGTTTTGTACATTCTTGTTAAGCCTGAAATTTTTTATGAAACGGCCGTGTTTGATGATATAATGCGAGCTATAACAGAGAAGCATAACAGGAGAGATTAAAATATGGAAAGCGTAGTTTTATACACCGAAACTCTTCCGCCGCCTATACGTGAAAAAATTCATACACAAAAAGTATTCATGCATGAGCGCAACGGTGGAATCATTCTCCTGCCGCTCAATGAAGGCAGTGGCTTGCGGGGTGTCGCTTCTGAAAGCAAACTGACTACCGAGAAACTTCGCGCATACAAAGACGAGGATACAAGGATAGAGAAATGAGCGAGGCATATATTCTTGACGCCTGCGCCATACTCGCCTTGCTTAAAAATGAAAACGGCGCTGATGTTGTAGATAGCATTCTTGTTGAAGCTAAAAACGATAACTGCGCCGTATCTGTCAATAAAATAAATCTACTTGAGGTATATTACGGTTTCTATCGCGAAGATGGAAAAGAATTTGCCGATCGGCAAATAAGGGCAATTCGGGAAAGCGTGATCAAGATTATAGATGAAATTTCTGACGAGGTTTTTGTAGAAGCGGGACGGCTAAAAGCTACCTACAAAATATCCGTTGCGGATTCCATTGCGAGCGCACAGACATTAGTATCAGATGGTATTTTGCTCACGTCAGACCACCATGAGTTTGATGCTGTCGAGAAAATGGAAAACATTCGATTCGGTTGGATACGATAGATAACCCAACATGAAAATTTCTGTAATCTGCGTAATATTGGCGATTTTGGCGGTCAACGCGCCTTGTGCCGTCGCCGATGATAGCGGCAGATACTCCTCCGTAATTGGCGAGAAAAAAACTTTTTACAGCTACAGCAAAGAAGATTATGTTTTGGAGACTTTTAAAATAATAGAGAATTTATTTCAGAACAAAATGATAAAAGAGAATTATTTTGACTTTGACGCAATTGATAAAATTGATAAAGATGATTTGATAAACT
>BOCC01000423.1 GCA_026002715.1 Synergistales bacterium | reverse complement strand
ATGAGACACCTCTCGCGCACGGCCAAGTAAAGTATTTGAAAAAAGATGGTAACACGCCCTATTCTTTTTATTTTAGCCTAAGGGCCAGAATGTCGTTCTCGTCAAGACCCGTTATGTCAACAATATCACTGACGGACATATTGCGGGCAAGCATTTTGCGGGCGACTTCAAAGGCCTTTTCTTCAACGCCTTCTTCCTTGCCCTTCTCCATGCCCTTCTCCATGCCCTTCTCCATGCCTTCTTCCAGACCCTCCATCCGAGCCGCTTCCTCGGATATTTTCCTTGAATACTCCTCCAACGATATCGTCTGCATATTGTAAGCCTCCTTCAGGTTATCGCTTATTCCGGGACCTTTAACCCAGAATATCCTATCCGCAAACTCAAGGATATATTTCTTCTGTCTTTCATCATATCCCTGTTCGCCCGTCATGTTCAGGATCTCCCAAGCGTATTTCTCGCGCAGAAACGCGTCGTCACCACTTTCAAGCGACAGACGCGAGGCGTACATCACCCGCGCGAAAGGGCGCTTGTCCTCTCTCAGTTCTTCTGTGTTGTAACTTGGGACGTGAAACGTCCTGAACTCCAAAGACGCCTTCAAGCCGTAGCATGATTCGCTATAAAAATTCACGTTCTTTGAGTCTCCCGTGTATATAGCGAAACCCGTTGTTCTGCCCGCCGGTCGCTGCGCTCTTAGGCGAACCCAAGAGTCGAATATCCGCATAGCAAAGTTTTCTTCGTGTTCATCCTGTTGTTCGGCTATGCAGACGACGCTCCAGTCCTCTCCGCCGACCACCGGAACATTTAAGAAGACATCCGAGACAAGCATCCCTTTGTCGGAGTCAGAGCCTGCCCTCGGCAGTTCCATACCCATTATGCCGATGACTTCTCTTGACATGTCCATATCGGAGGCCAAGTCGGGCATAAAATACCCGATAGCGTCTATCGCTCCGTCGACTATCGCCTGTTTCCACGCGGTGTCGCGCCATTTGTGCGGTCTTTTGATCATATGAGACACCTCTCGCGCACGGCCAAGTAAAGTATTTGAAAAAAGATGGTAACACGCCCTATTCTTTTTATTTTAGCCTAAGGGCCAGAATGTCGTTCTCGTCAAGACCCGTTATGTCAACAATATC
>BOCC01000422.1 GCA_026002715.1 Synergistales bacterium | reverse complement strand
GGGCACAAACGTTCCCATAAACGCCACGGGCATAGAGACGGCGACGACGAGCGTGGCCGAGAGGTGTCCAAGAAACAAGTAGATGACAAGGCACGTCAGAATGACGCCGATGGCAGTGTCTCGGATGACGTTCTTGACCGAGACCTCAATGAACGGCGTGTCGTCGTCAGTGTAAGTAGCTTTGAACTCGGGAAGGTTTTTCAAGACCGCTTCCAGACTTTTCTTGACCTCCCTGCCGGCGGCCACGACATCGGCATTGGCGCGGGGGCTTATTTGCATCTGAATGACCGGTTCCCCGTTGACCCGGGCGATGGCGCGCACGGGCTTCTCGCCGTCCACCACCCGCCCTAAGAGCGAAAGCGGTATGGGTTGTCCCGACGCGGTTGGGATTATGATGTTTTCGAGTTGTTCCACCTCGTTGAATTCCCCGACTAAACGCAGGGAGATTTCGTCACGTTTTTGCGTAATGTAGCCCGAGGGGTTCGTGATGTTGTTCGCCGCCACGACGGCACAGATTCTCTGGTATGTAACGTTGTAGTCGGATAGGGCCACGGGGTCCAGAATAATCTGAATTTCACGAGTCATGCCGCCCAAAACCTGTACTTGCCCCACCCCTTCGACGCGGGCTGCGATGGGTTTTATTCTGTCCTCGATGTATTGCTTCGCGTCTTTCTCCGGCAGAGTCGAGGTGAAGGAGACGGTCAAAAATGACTCGGCGTTGATGTCTACCTTCGTGCAAACGGGCTCCTCAACGTCGTCCGGCAGGGCCTGTCGCGCCGCTTTTACCTTGTTGTTGACATTGACTAACGCTATGTCAGGGTCAGAACCCGTCCGCATCTCGACGGCCACTATGGAGACGCCGTCCTGGGAATAACTGGTGAGGCTCTTGAGATTTTCCAGGTCGGCCAGCGCGTCCTCTATGGGTTTTGAGACCAACTGCTCTATCTCGTTGGGACTGGCTCCTGAATATTTCGTCTGAACCAGCACAACGGGCAGTTCCACTTCGGGGAAGAGCGTCACTCCCAAGGTCGTATAGCTGAACAACCCCAAAATCACAAAAATAACCACGCCGCACCAGGTAAAGACAGGTCTATGGATACAAAAGCGTATAAATCCTCCCATTGTTACGGCCTC
>BOCC01000421.1 GCA_026002715.1 Synergistales bacterium | reverse complement strand
AGCTTCTTTGTAGTCAAAACGCTCAAGCCAGATCTCGGAGTTCTCTCTGAAGAACTGCTGAAAGGCTCTTATGAGTTTAGGCGTATCGAGAGAACCGTCGGGGGATATGTACCAGGCTTGGTTTTGTTTGGCTCCGATGTTTTGTTGAGTGATAAATGTCAGTTCACGCGGAATTATTTCTTTATAAATATCATTGGATATAACGACCTTCCTTCCGTTTTCGGCACTTTCTAAGCGAATCAGTCCTAAGTCTATGAGATACTGAACATCATCGTTGATAAGCTCTTCGTTATCTATCCAGGATTCCCCGCTTAACATAGGAGCTATGACTCGTTTTACGCGCTCTTCTCTCAGTTTGTCTATAAGCTGATCCAAATGCGTGGCGCGCTCCAATATAAGCTCATTTGCGGCTTCCTCTATCATGTCAAGCGTTATATGCCGGCTTCTGTCGCGGTTTTCTTTCATCTCAGAGGTGACTTGATTGCCGAGCGCGTTTACAAGCCATGGTTGGCCGTGCGTAAGTCGCCACACCTTAGGGTAAATTTCTTCCTCGAATATCTGTTTTGTCTCCGCCGTGTGCTGTTCGTAAAGCTCTCTTATCTCTTCCTGCGAAAAATCTCCGATACGCAGAGATTTAGCCTTGATATTGAAGCAGCTTCCTCCCGTGATAATATCTCCGTTGCCCATGTGTATTCTATAGTCTCTTACGTCCCTCACGCCGCAGAGGATGACGGAGATGGGGAATGACTTGGGGCGGTTTGTATAGCCCTCGCGAAGCTGGCGTAAGACAGATACTAATGTATCGCCTATTAGAGAGTCTATTTCATCTATAAAAAGAACGAGGGGTTTGTCGAGAGCTTTGCAAACTTTTCCAAGTATATCTCCGATAGCTCCATACGCGCCTGATTCTTCGATGATATAAGAAGTGCGAAGCGAAAGCTGTTTTGTGTCCAATATATTTCCTAAAGCCCTGATGAGCGAGGATAGGATAGTTTTCATACCGGATAATACGTCATTACGCGCCACCTGCGCCGGCTCGACGTTTATGTAGACGCAATAATATCTGCCGTCTTCATTGATTCGCTTCACCATAGCCAAGAGTGAAGTTGTCTTTCCGGTCTGGCGCGGGGCGTGC
>BOCC01000420.1 GCA_026002715.1 Synergistales bacterium | reverse complement strand
TCGTAGGTCCCCCAACCCTGCCCCGGTACAAATATGACGCGCGGCAAGCCGTACATACGTATGCGGGCAACTGTGAACATATCCATGTCCAAGCTCCCGTATCTCTCCATCAGCTTGGACGCCGCCTCGTAAAGCATGGGCTCGGAGTCCATAGGGCAGAGCAGGGACTGCTCGCAGCGGGCTACTTTCGCGGGGACGGCCATATACTCTTTCTTCTTCATTATCATGTTCCTGAGTTCCGTGCGCATCATCTTCTGCGAGAACTGCGCGCACTCGGCGGCTATCCTTTTGTTTCGCCGAAGAAGTTTTTCCTCTTCCTGAAGAGTGTAGACAATTTTGCGGGCCAAGACTTTAGTGGAGTTGTGAAGAGCCTCGAACTCCTCCACCTCGGGAAGCCCAAGGGGATCCATTTCGTCTTTTTGCGCTATAGAGATTTGAATACCAAGCACTCTCTCGGCCTCGGTGTAGCGAAAACGCGCCTGAGACAACTCTTGCTTGTATTCATCTTTGGCCTCGCGGAACTCTTTCGTCCTCAGTATGACCTTTGTAGCGGCGATAAGGTTATTGTCCAAATCTTCGCAAAGAGAATCTAATTCAGGACCCGCCATGTTTTTGTCGCGCGATAAAATGGTGTGAAACTCCGAGTCGCGCTTTTCTTGCAATTCCTTAAGCTGAACCGTCATCCCGCTCAGTCGCTCTGATATGGACACCCCTATGACCGGAGAGGTGATAGGCTGATTTGTGATGGCGACCCAGCACTCCGCTATGAAATCCGAAAAAGACTCGTATTGAAAAACGCCCGGTACGGCTTTTGATTTCAGGGACTGCTCCGTGTCGAATTTTTTATTGCGCGGAGTGAGTGAATCGCTCAGAAAGCCAAAGTCTATAAAAAGGCGCTCCTGATCGTCAAAGACCAAAGAGGCCGGAAAAGACTCCGTTTGGGCGTCCACCACTTCGTACAGCAAATCCCAGTATTTATCAGAGAGTTGCTGCCACGTTTTTCTGGCTAACGGCTTGTCGTCTTTTTTGCCGGAAGTTATGTATTGTTGATACTTCAAACCTATTTTATACATTTCATCCGACAGTTTTGTAACTTCAGGCACGTCTTTCCAACGCTGGAACTCGATTTTATCACT
>BOCC01000419.1 GCA_026002715.1 Synergistales bacterium | reverse complement strand
TATTACTCCGGCATGAAAATATCGCAAATCATGCGGCATAATACACACGCTTATGTTCGAATAATTTTTTGACTCTATCGGGAGCCCTCTGCTGAGTTTGCATAAAACGACGCGTCTTTCTTTTTATCTCCGCTTTTGTTCGAGGAGATATACCTGAATGAACGCTCTTTTTCAGGTTGCCGTTCAAATATTCGTCAGGGTTCAGCTCTGGTGAATACGGCGGCAGATAATATACTTTGATTCTTTCTTTGTTTGCCTTCAGCCATTTCTCAAATTTTTTGCTGTGATGAACTCGCAGATTATCCATGATCACATAAATTTTATGGCCGGCTTCCCGTATCAGTCTTTGCAAAAACATTATCAGCAAAACAGCGGTCATAGTTTCCAGATAAAGCATGAAACGCAGTTTCCCCTGATTTGTCAGCGCCGATATCATATTGACGCGTTCCTTCTTCACCTCCACCTTGAGAACAGGCGTCTGGCCTTTGGGTGAAAATCCTCTTTTATCATTCGATTCATTACTGATACCGGTCTCGTCACACCAGAATATTTCAGCTTTCTCACGTGTAGCCTCTTCTTTTATCTTAGGGTACTCTTCTTCCAGAAAACGTTTTACGCTTTCTGGGTTTTGCTTATAAGCCTGTTTTGCTGGTCGTTGATACGTAAATCCCCAACGTGAAAAATACAGCGACATGGTTCGCAGCGCTAATTCTACACCGTATTTCTCAACGATAAAACGACGGATTGCGTCTCTGCTCCAGAGTGAATATGGCAACCCCAGTTCATCCGGGGTATGACGCGATATTATGTCCTGAATCTCTATTTCCTGAGCTGGAGACAATGCTCGGTTGTACCCCATAGGAAGACCACGCCTCTTAGCTTTTAGACCCTCCAATCCATTAGCTTGATATTTTTTCCACGTTTCGCTTCCGGTAGCCACACGAAAACCCACTAAAGCCGAAGCCTGGTTGTTCGACATACCTGCCGATCTAAAACGAACATACTGTAAACGCCTTTCGCATAAAGCCTCAGGCGTTAATGCCCTGCTGTCCGACGCCGCTATTTCTGTGAAATTTATCTCATTTATCTTCATACATTTACTCTAACATAATTTTACTTATTTTGAATGCCGGAGTAATA
>BOCC01000418.1 GCA_026002715.1 Synergistales bacterium | reverse complement strand
CCTTTGACCGGCCGGATACGCCAAGTCCTCAAATACAGCTTCTTTCAAACGGAAGATACCACGTTATGATCACCAACGCCGGGAGCGGTTACAGCCGATGGAACGATATAGCCGTCACCCGCTGGCGCGAAGACGGAACCTGCGACAACCGCGGAACTTTTTGCTACCTTCGCGACGTCAAAACAGGGGAGTTCTGGTCGGTGGCTCACCAGCCGACGTTGCGGCACACCAAGTCTTTTCAGGCGGTCTTCTCCGAGAGCCGCGCCGAGTTCCACTGCCAAAACCGCGGCTACGACTCTCACACCGAAATAGTCGTCTCGCTCGAGGACGATATCGAGCTGCGGCGTACCCGCGTCACCAACCGAGCGTTTTCTGGCCGTACCTTGGAGGTGACCAGCTTTGCCGAAGTGGTGCTGGCTCCCTCCGCCGGGGACGATCTGCATCCGGCCTTCAGCAATCTCTTCGTGCAAACCGAGATTCTTCCGGAGCGGCAGGCGATTCTCTGCACCAGGCGCCCCCGTTCCGATGACGAGCGCCCGCTATGGATGTTTCATATGATGGCGGCGCGTGGCATCGCGGCTGAGGTTTCCTACGAGACCGACCGTCAGCGGTTTATCGGGCGCGGCCGCACCGTAGCCGACCCGGAGGCTCTGAGCGGGGCAAACGCGTCGCTCTCCGGTACCGACGGCTCAGTTCTCGATCCCGTCGTCGCCGTGCGCAACCGGGTGTTTATCGAGGCCGAACAGTCCGTTATTATAGACATAATCTCCGGCGTAGCGGAAAGCCGCGCAGCCGCGCTGCAATTGATAGAAAAATACCACAATCGTCATTTGGCCGACAGGGTTTTCGACATAGTCTGGACACATAGCCAAGTGCTGCTGCGCCAGTTGAACGCGTCCGAGGCCGACGCGCAGCTGTACAATCGTCTGGCCGGCTCAGTCGTCTACGCTAACGCGTCGCTGCGGGCCGACGCCGGCGTTCTTGCGAAAAACGTCAAAGGGCAGTCCGGCCTTTGGGGATACTCCATATCGGGCGATTTGCCCATCGTCCTGCTCCAAATTGAGGACGGGGCGAACATAAACTTAGTACGTCAGCTTTTACAAGCCCACGCGTATTGGCGTCTGAAGGGGCTCTCCGTCGA
>BOCC01000417.1 GCA_026002715.1 Synergistales bacterium | reverse complement strand
ATTCATTCCCGTGTTCATCCCCTTATCAGCAACGACTATGACGCGCCCGATGTCGTATTCTCTCTTTATCTTTGCGAGTAACGGAATCAGCGTGGAGCAGTCGTTCGTATTGCCTGGGAATAAATCATATGATATAGGTATACCCATCGTGTCCATAAACAACCCCATCTGCACGATAGGGTCGGGTCTGTGTTCTTTCGACACGCCTTTTTTGCGTAGAGTATCCGGTTCGTCTATCTCGAAATAATAGTTGGTAACGTCATAGTAGACAAGCTCTGTTTCTCTGCCGTACTGTTCTTTTATCTTACGGTGCAGGTGAAGCTTGAGACTGTCTCTTTTGGTATTTATGAACGTCAGGCAACGGTATATGTCGTCTAACGTGAAGTAAAAGTTCTCGAAATATATGTTTTTGTTTTCAAAGGTCTTTTTCTTTGACAGCGGCGCGAGTATACGTGAGAAGACCAATAATTTCATGATGTTGTTTACGTTGTATTCAGTCTTGAGTTCCCTTGAACGATTGCTGAAAAACGTAGATAACTCAAGTTCATGGAAAATTTTAGATAAGGCGGCGTATCCAAGGTTTTTTCTGTTTCCTTGCCCTGCGGTAAGAAGCTCGCTTCTATCAATACCGATAGTTGACGGCGCGTTGTTTTCTCGGGTCTGTCTCTTCATTTCTTCGACAATTTCTTTAAAATGCGCTATAGGGTCAGGGAACTCCTTTTCAAGGACATCAAGATACCCGAGAGACTTTATTGTTTTTGTTCTGGACTTTTTTGTCTCGGCGTCTCTGTATCCGTGCGCGATTGATAGGTATTTTCGGCTCTTTATTGTCCCAACCTTTAAGTGCACTTTACGCCCTCCCTTTATTACTGATACGCTCAAAAGAGATTATATTATATTTCACTTATTTTCACAACTACTATTATCGTAAAACTTGACAAGAAAACCCCCTTGCAACGCGGCAACCGCAAGGGATTATGAAAGTTTATTTATTGCTGTTGCTGCAGAAGTAGGGTGTTCAACACGGGAACGGACAGGTGACACTATTTTTCTGTTGTACTCTTTTTGTGTTTCTGTCAGGGGTTTGTTACGATTCGCTTTCGCACAAGTATGATGCTCAACGTCCGGACATTTTTCTTTGA
>BOCC01000416.1 GCA_026002715.1 Synergistales bacterium | reverse complement strand
GCTCTATCTATCGGCTCAAACCCGACGTTCGGCGACATCACGGACAGAACGATCGAGGCGTTTATTTTGGATTACGACGGCGATCTGTACGACGAAAACATCACATTGTCGTTTCTGTCCCGCCTGAGAGCGCAGGTTAAATTCAGCGATAGCAACGCGTTAGTAGCGCAGATAAAAGCCGACGTCGAGCGAACGAGGGAGATTTTTAAACTGACGCAAGACAGTGAGTTTTTATTCGGTTCTTAAACCGAAACCTTGCGTTTTATTTTGCGCACTATGCTTCTACTTATGCTTAGGCGCTCTATGATGGCGTATTGGAGGATTTGCGAATAGTTCAAATTGGCGGAACGACCTTCCTTGTCAAGCCAATCAGGGAGAGTGACGGTCTTGTTTACCGCTTTCGTCTCCATTTTTTCGCGAAACGACGGCATCCAAGCTTCGATAAGAACTATAGGTTCGTCATTTTCTCCTCGGGCTTCGAGAACAGAACCGGGAATCGGGATCTCGTCCCTATCGTTTTCCATGCCAAAAAGATGAAGCGACATAGCTTCTTTTGCATTTTGCAGAGCTTCCTCCTCTGTGTCTCCGGTGGTAGTGCATCCGGGCAAATCAGGAAAAAGAATATAGTAGCGTCCGGTTGCATCGTCAAGGCCGATGAACGCTGGATATCTGTATCTGTCGGGTTTGCGCATATTATTTCCTCCTTTTATGGTTTTAAGAAGTGTTAAGTTACCGGAGACCGGCTTGCTTCCATATTGCTTTCGCTGTTGGATGAGGAACTGTTTTGTCAGGATGTTTGACCGTGACCTTACCTATCTTTTCCGGGTGTTTGAATTGGTGGTGACTGCCTGTCACGTTGTTTAAAACCCAACCCTCTGATTCAAGAATCGAGATGATTTCAGAAGAACTATAAATTTTATTTTTGTTATACTCATTTGCCTTCAAATTTACCAGACAGTCAATTAGGCGGCAGAACTTATCTCTTTGGATTCTGGCAAATTATTCAGCACTTGAGTATACCTATGCGTAGGTTTGAGTAAGTTTGAGAGAACGGTTAAATGTCCAAACTCTCCACTTCTTCACGGGTCAAGCCGGTGTACCTCGTGATCCTTTCAATGGGCTCCCCATCCGCTATCATATTCCG
>BOCC01000415.1 GCA_026002715.1 Synergistales bacterium | reverse complement strand
ATACAACGCTGACTTGCGAACAGGGGGAATCTACGCCAAAGGAAATTGTGGCGCTTGTGGGAAAATTGCTTTACGGTGAAAAATTTTGCGATACTCTTCAGCCCTTGGAGCGCCGTTTGAAAGACGACGAAAAAGTTAAACTTGAAGAGTGGGGATTGAATCATGATGACGTTGTGACAGTCGCTGCCTTATTGCGAGTTATAGATGGCTGTGACGCGCAGGTTGACCGCACGGGGAGCGATGAATACGCGCTGAGGCTCGCTTTAAGCGTACAGAAATGGAAGCAAATGGTATCTGGCAGGAGTTGCAGCCCTTTTTAGGTTTTATAGACCCTGGCATCAAAAATTTAAC
Source organism: Synergistales bacterium (assembly GCA_026002715.1). Taxonomy (GTDB): domain Bacteria; phylum Synergistota; class Synergistia; order Synergistales; family Aminobacteriaceae; genus BNVG01. Next base: position 794 of record BOCC01000415.1, on the reverse strand, counting down.
GGAAAAAATTTCTAAAGAAGCGGAAAGCGGGAATCCCGGCAAAAAAGATTGCGACGACGTCTACAAGAAAGTCATGGGAAAACTCATTGCCCTAAAAGGCGATGAGGAAGTGTGCGCGCTAACGCCGGGTAATCTTCAAGATATGCTTACACTTTCCATGATCAACCGACATGCTTTCAAATGGGAGCAATTTTTGCATTTTGATAAGCATCGCAGCGTTAATTTTGTATTGCCTATGCGGGTGGACGGCGAGATCATCCTCAAAGTTTTTCCTAACGTTGACTGCAAGAATCAAGACGCGAGCAGCGTTATCGAAGTTATAGTTAAAGAGATACGCGGCGAGATTGCCAGGACCGGCGAAGTCTTAAAGAGACTGAATATCAAAGTTGAGAATGTTAGTTATGACGGTCGAAGAGAAAAAGGCGCGCGGAGGATTCTTGTCTTTTATCAAGAACATGCTTTCCTAGATTTTCAAGTCTCATGGGTTTAGCGAAAGCGTATTGAGAGCGGATTGTCAAATGCTGGGCTATACGCCACGGGCCAATGGTCAGGAACGCCTCATATGCGAGGTGACACTTTCCGGCAAGGCCATAGAGTCCGCCTTGTCGAACTATAAGGGAAGCGTCGGAAAAAACAGGCAAGACTTGATAGATAAACTCTGGAAGAGAGATTCTAAGAGTTTCTTATGGCTTTTGCCTAAGGGGCTTGAGAAAGAAGCGACAGAGAATGTCGACTTTACGGATAACAACGGCCAGAAATGGATAAGTCCGCTTTTGATATTGACGTTATGGCTA
>BOCC01000414.1 GCA_026002715.1 Synergistales bacterium | reverse complement strand
AATGTGGGCAAAGAGGAAGTGACCGTCTTTCCGCGCGATGGCAGGAAAGCCCTGGATGTTCCAGACGGGTTTGAGATTGTATCGCGTTTCGCATGCTCGTTCCATGCACTGTTCTGCTATGATCTCGTGGGAAACCAGTACGACCGATTTATGGATAGACTTAAGAACGAGTACGAGAAGCTCGTTTCGGATGAATCAAGCGAGGTTGTAAAAGACCTGAAGGACTATTTTGTGATAGAGCGAAAAAAGTACGCCAGACAGTTACTGTCCAGCGGGGGGAATCAAAAACACCCTATGAAATTTCAGGCTCCTTCGCATTTAATGTGGGAAGCTAAACAATCCAAATATTCTGAGGATAGCCAAAGTCCAATTTACCTGCTGTTAAAAAGCTCTTTATAATCACATTGGCGGATGTCCGAAATCCTCTGGCTACTCCACGGCCGGCGCGCAGTACGCTGTTATACCCCTCAAGCAGGGCATTGGTCATTCGGCTGTGGAACCAGTTGAGTATCCCTTCTATGTGGCGAGCGATCATTTTGGCAACTTCTATTATCTCTACGATGCGGCAGCGTAGTGCCCATCTCAACCATCCTTCCAACTCGGCCTTGCCTTCTGCATAACTCAGTGTTCTTCCGACATCCAAAATTTCCTGCAACAATACCTTCAAACGATATGCTTTCCCGGTTTGAAGCCGTTTCTGACTCAGTGTGGCGTTTATTCTCTCCTGAGCCTTCTGGCTCAGGTTCTTGGGGTTCTTCATCCAGTCCCAACGCGTACCTTTCAGTAACGGATTTGTTTCTACTTCTCGGCGGCGAACTTTCTCCAAGGCTTCATTGGCCGCTTTGATAACATGGAATTTATCGAACGTTACAGAAGCATTTGGGAAATTCTCTTCTATTCCTTTGATAAAGGCCGGTGACATGTCGCAACAGACTTCTTTTATGTTCTCTCGCTTACCTCCGTGACTTTCCAAGAAGGCGGCGAATTCCTTCAATACCTCATGTCCTTTGCCTTCTGTTCCAAAGATAAGTCTCCGTTCCTCGTAATCAAATACGAAAGAGACGTATTTATGCCCTTTCTGCCAGGATGTTTCATCTAACGCTATTTGGCGTATACCTGACAAATCCAATTTCGACAACGCTTCCG
>BOCC01000413.1 GCA_026002715.1 Synergistales bacterium | reverse complement strand
TGAGAATATCCGCGTTGACTGTAACGCTGTCGCCGAATACGTCGTCAACGAAAAAGTCTTTGTCGCCAAATTTCACGCTCGCCGTTTGAAACGACACCGCGCCGCGCTTGAGTTTTTTCTCCACTTGCAACTGCGCGATCCAATCGACAAGACCAGGTCGCCTTGCCCCGTCGTCTTTTACAGCGAGTGCCGCAAAATCACGCCAAAGCGATCTTGTGGGGTTGTGTCGCTTGGGTTTGTAAATGTCGGTTTTGCTTTCTTTGTCCTTTTTCCATGTCGTCATATTTTCTATGAACGCGTTTTCCGTGTTGAACACATCGCCGCCGAGGAGGATAAAACCGCTTACGCCGCAACTTTCTCGTTTAAGCAGAATACGGCGCGATTGAATGGTCAATAGTTGGATATCGCTGTCTGGAACGTGTATTTCACGCCGTTCGATGGCACACGTCTCAACCTCCCACGCGGCTTGCCCCTTGCCCTGTTTGCGCATGACCAGATTAAGCATCAGCGTCTCAAATAGATTGCCGCCGCTTGCATAAACCAATCCAAGTTTGCCGAGATAACCCGCATTGATGGAGTTCTTCTCGTCTTTGCTTTTCTTGCGATACTCAGGCGATGATTTTGACGATGTATCATCGAAGGCGTTCAGATACAACAGCCACCGTGCCGCCTCGGAAAACAAAAGAGATTGTTTTGCCTCGCCGCTTCGTCCCGCAAAGAGGCGCGGCTTGTTGCCGCTTTCTGACACGTCGCCCAGCAGTTTTGCCGCGGTGAATTCCGAGCCAGTGGTCAACCCCGCCACCTGATAAAACGGCGTTTCGGGGTGGAAGAGGTAAAACCGCTCCTCGTAATGGCACAGGCGCGCCTTTATTGGCGTCACAGGAAAACTACCGCGCGCCCAAAGCTCGCTCCAACGGTCAATGGCGTTTTCATCGATCATCGGCGCGCTCTGGCCGTTTATATCCGCGCGGGTAAACGTCGCGTAGAGCGCGGCGAGAAGCAGACGCAATACCGCGACGTCCTGCGTCGGCAGTTCTCCCGCAAGGCGCGTATATTCGTGCGCATGTTCCAACGCGTCCAACAGGGATACTTCGCGCACCACGCCCACGCTGTCCAAGACTAATATCCACGGCTGCGTGTTATGTGA
>BOCC01000412.1 GCA_026002715.1 Synergistales bacterium | reverse complement strand
TAGAGAAGGGCATAGAGAAGGGCCTCTTAGCCGCGGCGCGCTCTATGCTCGCGGACAACTTTTCCGTGGACAAGATAAAGAAGTATACGGGCTTGCCGGAAGAAGTCATTCTTTCGTTGTAACCCTTAACAGGAGGTTTATAAAAATGAGTTACAAGCCTTTCTTGTCGAAAGTATCCGATTTTTTCAAAACGACATTGTTTTGCCGTTGCGTCTGCGTTTTGTGTCTGTTGTTCGTTGTTCTGAGCTTGTCGCTTTGGGTGAAAAATACAGAATCCGCAAGTGATCTGGCAAAGCGAAAAGCTACAATTGAGCAACTTGAGAAAGACAAAGAGCAACTTGAGAAAGACAAAAAGCGGCTTGAGACTACCCCACTTGCCTACGGGGTGACGATCAGAGAAAAAGAAGCGGCGATAGAACGGGCAAAGACTTATGGCGTATCCGGCAATATAGTTTATTATGGAGGGCACAGTTATAGACTAATCGAAGAACTCACAGATTGGCCCATCGCAATGATTAGATGCGAGTTGATGGGCGGGCATTTATGGACTATAACATCAGAGCAAGAATACCAATCCGTTATAAATCAACTAAAAATACACCCACAAGGACGTTATTGGATTGGGGGTACGGACGCGAAACGGGAAGGCCAGTGGGAATGGATCACCGGCGAACCGCTTAAGTTTGCAAGATGGCTTGGTGGACGACCGGACAATGCCGACAGAGAAAACTTTTTGGAGATTTATTCTGGGCATGTATGGAATGACGCTAAGCCGCACCATGAATTTCACTATATCTGCGAGTGGGATTTTGAGGTTAAGATAAGATAGTAGAATATGAATTTAGGAATTTAGAGACTATATGTTCTTTTTTGAGTGTGTTTTGAGATAAGGACGTGTTATACCAAGTTGCAATCTATGGGGATTTAATCTATTTAGAAACCGTTGATATATCACGACTAAACGGATAATTAATCCCCTATTCTCAATATGTTGAATGCAACTTGGTATTAAACCTGAGTGGAACAAACAAAACAAAAGTGGAGCGAATAAACAAGGATATTCTTTGGAAAGAACTCGTAATGAGGTTTTTCTACGAGATGCTTTTACGCTGTATACCGGAGCTTTACGAGCGCGCTGACAAAAGCAA
>BOCC01000411.1 GCA_026002715.1 Synergistales bacterium | reverse complement strand
GTACAGCGTCGCGGAGCTGATCTCCGCGCGGGAGACGGTTGGGATCGACGACGGTTACGCGCAGACGATGACGCTCTACGGCGACCTCAGCGGCGTGAGCTCGCTCAGGGCGTACCTGCCTTTCGACGGCAGATACAGGACGTGGCTTGTGAAGGAGAACGGAGCGTTTGTCGAAAAGCCGATCGCTTTCGACAAAGACATGAACAGGTATTACATCACCTTGAACACCTCGCTGCTCACGAGCGACGACGGGTACTACGGCTTCGACGTCTTCACCACTCCGGCGGGCCCCAAAGCGCCGTTCGACGTAAATACCTCGACCGAGGAGGACGCCAGCGTGCTTGAGGCATACCGCACCAAGGACGGCGGCGCGGTGGTGACGATTGAGAACGCGAGTGTAACAAACGGTATGCCGCTCTACGTCTACTTCTTCAAAAAGAGCGACAACTCCGCAGCGGCTATCTTACTGAAAAAAGCCGTCGCGTTAAGCGGGTCCGACAAGTATACTCTGACGTTTACCCCTGAGGAAATCGCCGAGCTCGACTCTGGCGAGACTTACGCTATACAGTACAGCGACGGCACAGGCGTGAGGGGTTACGGCACGTTCACGAAGGGCGCGTTCCTGAACAGGGCGAACTCTAATGGCGGCGGATGCAACGTCGGACTTCTCGCGCTCGCGCTGCCGGTCCTGCTTCCAATTATGAGAAGACGCGGTAAATAAGACCGCGCGTATACAAAAAATTCGCGCCCCCAAGCTCGGAGGAGCCATTTTCGAGTACTTTTTTATTATGAGTCAACGCGGGGGATTGACAGATTCTTTTTATTTTCATATAATGCACATTGCTTTAATCAAATCATTTGGGGATATAGCTCAGCTGGGAGAGCGCTTGAATGGCATTCAAGAGGTCAGGGGTTCGATTCCCCTTATCTCCACCATTAGAAACCACGACTTAATTATGAGTGGGTCGTCAAGCTAATAGAAGAAAAAAGGCGTTCCTCAAGACGGGGAACGCCTTTTTTCTTTCTTTCCTTCTTTCTTTTCGAGCCCACGTCTTTCGTGGAAAAATCAAACGTTACCGTTCAAGGTACGTATGGAGGGAAAGAGGACTTTGAGGTCGGAAAGTTCCGCATTCGTAAGTGCAGAATAGCA
>BOCC01000410.1 GCA_026002715.1 Synergistales bacterium | reverse complement strand
GTATATCTCGTCGTATCTATACCCCTCCCCTCCGTACCCAGTGACCTCGATAATCTCGGTTATTTGCCGTCCCAACCGCCCAAACTCCTGTATGTACACCACGACGTTTACGGCCTCTGCGATAAGCGACCGCATGGGCGTGACACTCACTTCCGAAATTAACTGTTCTAACCTCAGCAAAGCGGACGGCGCGTTATTAGCGTGAACCGTAGCTAATCCACCCGGATGCCCTGTGTTCCAGCTTTTCAGTAAATCCAGAGCTTCACCCCCGCGAACCTCTCCTATGATGATTCTGTCCGGCCTGTACCTCATGGCCGTTTTCAGGAGCTTTTGCATTGAAACACTCCCGGTCGCCACAAAGTTCTGTTTGTTCGTTGTGGCGCATTGCAATTCGAGCGTGTCCTCGATAACTACCAACCTGTCCTCCGGCGCTATCTCCAACAATTCCTTGATAAGCGCGTTCGTGAAAGTCGTTTTACCGCTCGACGTGCCGCCGCCAATGAGGATGTTCCGCGCGTCTCGTATCGCTTCCCTCAGGTAGTCGGCATATTCTTGCGGTATTCGCCCTTCGCTCACGTATTGCGAGAGCGGGAATACAGCCGAGGCGTGTTTCCTGATACTCATCGAGGGGCCGTCCGGCGACGCCGGAGGGATAGCGCCTTCTACTCTGGAGCCGTCCAAAGGAAGACGCCCCTCCAAAACAGGGTTATTCTCGTTCAGTTCCATACCGTTCATCGCCGCGACGGTTCCAAGGGCCGCGATAAGGTTTTCAGGAGCTATCACCTCCCCTGTGTCATAGATTCTTTTGCGCTTTTCCTCAACCCAGATATGCCCGTCGTGTCAGGAATTGGCGTGGCACAATCGAGACCGCGCGGGGCTGGATTTGTATGAATGCGTTAAATGCGGGATGTCCAATGAAGTAGATTTAATCCCCCGCGTAAACGAACAAACAGAACCGGCGGCTTAAAAAGTGATTTTGAAAAAGAAGGTATAGCTTTTGCCGTTTGAAACATCGGAACAATTAAGACGCCTTGATCTCATATTGAGATGGGAGCTTGGATCGGACATTGTAGCGGCATTGGAAAACGCGGATGTGCTTGAAATTTGCGTAAATTCCGACGGGCATATCTGGGTTGAGGAAAAGCGCAAAAGAATC
>BOCC01000409.1 GCA_026002715.1 Synergistales bacterium | reverse complement strand
TTGGCGAATTCTTTCGGCGTAGAAGCCGAGATAAAATTCGACGACCAAGACAAGAACGTCCTGCGCGCGACTCACGTATCCGATTTGCTCGGAGCCAACCCGGAGCGCGCTGAAACTATTTCCGCTATCGAGCCGTCAACCCAAGAGCCTATTAAAGACGACGCGTCTTTAATACCTGAAACAATACCTGAAACAATCAATGTGAATTAGGCTTAAAAACAAGCTCAAAACCGCCGGCGCCTTGCTGAGTGTTCAGCAAGGCGCCGGCGGTTTTTTTGAAGTATTTGAAAATTACAAAAATTACAAAAATTACAAAAATTACAAAAATTACAAAAATTACAAAAATTACAAAAATTACAAAAATTACAAAAGTTGCAAAAGTTACAAAAGTTACAAAAGATAATTCGCGTTTTTGGCTGATGTATTATAATGAACAAAATAGTACAATTATCTTTATAAATTACGAAATCTTTAAGGAGGAAACAACAATGAATCCCACAGTCATTGATCATATCGGAGTGGCCGTCGAAAACATCGAGACAGCTTTGAAGTTTTGGGAGGGCACGCTTGGAGTCAAATGCACAGGCGTAGAGGAAGTCGCCGAACAGAAGGTCAAGACGGCGTTTTTACCGCTCAAAGATACGGAGATAGAGCTTCTTGAGCCTACGTCGCCAGACAGCCCGGTGGCAAAGTTTATGGAGAAAAAAGGGCAGGGTATTCACCACTTGGCCGTTCGTGTCCCGAGCGTTGAGAAAGCGCTTGCGGAACTGAAAGAAAAAGGCGTCAAGCTCATAGACGAGCAGCCACGCAAGGGCGCGGGCGGAGCCCTCATAGCGTTTATACATCCGGCGGCCACCGGCGGCATTTTGCTGGAGCTTTCGGAAAGATAGAAAATCTCGATCTAAGGGTGCTTGTCGTATGCTGACAGGCCGCTTGTTGGCTTTTTTATCGTTCCTCTTTGGCTTCTTGCCGCACCGCGTCGCTCTCTCTCTTGGAGCGGCGCTTGGTGCGGTTTTGTGGGTTTTCAGCAAGAAAAAAGTCGATAGATCTGAATCGCGTTGCGTGTCGGCTTTAGGTCTGGGCGTGACACACGCGCGCAAAATCGTCAGGGCTTCCTATATGAATATGGGACGGTCCGGCGTCGAGTTTGCGCGCCTCTACAA
>BOCC01000408.1 GCA_026002715.1 Synergistales bacterium | reverse complement strand
ACGCCGATCTGGAGGCCGGGGTTATCGGCATAACCAGCAGCGGAAAATCGACGCTGATAAACGCGCTTATGGGCGAGCGTCTTTTGCCGGAGGAGACCAGAGCCACCACCAACTTGGCGATTCGCTGCCGCAAGGGCAGGGAGCGAAGCGTAACCGTCACCATGAAAGACGGAACGCAATATTACCGCGCCGGGTCTGAGCTTACACCTTCCTGGATGGAGAACCTTTCCTCCGAAAGATTGAACCCCTCAAACGAAAAAAACATAGCTCTTTTAGAATGGTCAAACCCCGGAGCGGCTCTCCCCGAAGGGTTGAACCTCGTCGATACGCCGGGCCTCGACGCTCTCGGTTTCCCGGAGCACTCCGAATTGGTGCTGCGGCAGATTTTGCCGACCCTCGATATAGCGCTTTACATGACATCTATCCGCAATCGCATGAAAACCGCCGATATAGAGGTATTGAACTCCGTCACGGAACAGGATCAGAGGGTCGTTTTTCTGCTCTCCCAAATAGACTTGGAGCGTGACGATATGGAAGGCGGGAGAGTGATATTTTCGCGCGAACAGAAACTCTCAGCCTACATCAGAGAAATTTTTGAGGATATAGCCGGGATAAAGGGAAATATCTCAAAAGAACCCGTAGTTATACCCATCTCGTCAAAGTTGGCTTTGACGCATTTTTATGACAGAGAATCGCCCGAGTGGAGCGCGTCTAATTTTGGGCTGCTCATAAAACGATTGGGGGATTTAAAAGAGAATTTAGACATGCGCAGAAACGAAGTTCGGGCCAAACGCGCGGGCGTCATACTGGCGCGTACAATTTCAGACATAAAAACGGCCATTCTCGACTCAGACTCAAATAATGCAGCTCAGGAAAATACAAAAGAGCGCGGACATGGCGAGGAGCTCAGCCGTCTCGATGATTTGCGCGACGCCGCCCGCTGGGTCAGCGCCGAGGTAGCGGCCGTGCGGAATGAATGGCGGGAGCTCTTGGAGATGGATACCCAAATGGAAAATCTGGCGGCCGACCTTGCGATTGCCAACACCGTAAAGGGCGTCAAAGACCGTTACGAGCGATGGAGCGCCGAGCTGTTCGCTCTCAGCGCGCGAATGACCGAACGCATGGACAGAGCCGTGCGTTCGTGCCGTGACATTTTACTGAATCACTCCATAA
>BOCC01000407.1 GCA_026002715.1 Synergistales bacterium | reverse complement strand
CCCTATAATTTATGTCATAGGCATCAACAAAGTCGCGGCCAACTTGGACGAGGCCATATCGCGCGCGCGGGAAGCGGCAGTGCCCAACGTGCTGCGCCTTAACGGAAACACGCCCTGCACCCAGGCAGGCCACTGCGTCGACTGCAATTCGCCGAGCCGTATATGCAACGCGCTTTTGATTATGGAAAGAGCCGCGGGCGGACGTAAGAGCCACGTCATTATCGTGGGTGAAAATTTGGGCTTTTAGCTTTAATAAGGAGAAAACGTGTCAAACAGAGATAAGATCGCGTTGATTTTCGCGGGGGGGCAGATACTTCTCAATTGCTTGTCCGAGGAGCAAGATACGACGCCTTTAGAAAGCGAAGAGATTCTGGCTGTTCTTCCCGAGAAGATCAGGGAGGTAATCTCTTTTGTCGACTGGAGCCGGCAGCCCATTTCGCACTATACGCTCCGTATGTGCGGAGACCTGATCCAATTGGCCGCCGGCCAAATAGAGGAGGGCGCGGTTGGGGTCGTTATGACATGCGGGACTCAGTCTTTGACGGAATTGGCCTACTTCGCCGATCTTGTTTGGAGCTACCCGCAGCCTCTTATATTGACTTCTTCCATAAATTACGCAAATTCGCCCGGCTCCGAAACGGCTCTGCATATATCGCAGGCCGTAAAAGCGGCCGCTTCACAGACATGCTGGGGACAGGGCGCTCTTGTATGTACGCAGGACGCGCTTTACGCCGCAAGAGAAGTATCCTTTATCTCCAACTACGCCCGTGCCGGGTACGCGGCTCTCTCTTACGGCCCTGTGGCAGAGTTTTTTGAGCCATGCGGTTGCCTGACGTTTCGCCGCTCCGCTCACAGGGGAAAGATAATGGATATAAACACCATGCCGGCCCGCCATGTAGAGATTATGAGCGCGTCTCTGGGCGGCGGCGATATTGTGTTCAGCGCGCTCGCGGAGAACCGCGCCGCTGATTTGGACGGGCTTGTCATATCGGCGTTCGGAGGGGGGGATATTCCGCCGTCGTGGGTTCCGCTTTTGCGTAAAATCATGCGCAACAACACGCCCGTGGTATTGGCCTCCAACTGCGCGTTGGGGCGCGTTCAGGCCGGGACTTATTTTGAGGGCAGCGCCAAACATCTTATAGAGATGGGCTTGATCAGCGCCGGCACTCTGACGCC
>BOCC01000406.1 GCA_026002715.1 Synergistales bacterium | reverse complement strand
ACTCCATGGTTTGCACCTCCGAGTGTTTGGGGCAAGATTAGCTATGTCATTGTATAAAACTATTATACAATAGAAAGGAAAATCTTTTCGGACATCAGGGAGACAGATAAAAAAATGAAACGCTTAGAACTTCGGGAATGCAAGCGCATTGTCGTCAAAGTCGGGACAAGCTCCATCACGTATCCGACGGGCAAAATCAACTTGGGCAAAATGGAGGCCTTGGCCCGCGAGCTTTCGGACCTTCACAACGCCGGGCGTGAGATAATCCTTACAAGCTCTGGCGCGGTCGGCGCCGGCGTTGGTAAGCTGAACGTCCCGCCCCCGTCCAATCTTCAGGAGAAACAGGCATTGGCCGCCATAGGGCAGGGGCTTCTCATGCATATGTACGAAAAATTTTTCTCGGAATACTCAAAGAGCGTAGCTCAGGCGCTTCTGACCCGCGATTGTTTTTCTGACCCCGAGCGTCATCAGAACTTCCGCAATACGCTCTTTACGCTCATAAAGCTCGGCGTCATCACTATCATCAACGAAAACGACACCGTAGCCGTGGACGAGCTGAAGTTCGGCGACAACGACACCCTCTCCGCGATGGTAGCCGCCGGCGCGGAGGCCGATTTGCTGATAATCCTGTCTGACATCGACGGGCTCTACGACAGTGACCCGAGGCAAAACGCGTCGGCGCGGCTCATCCCGGAGGTGAGCGAGATAACCGATACCATGATGGAGAACGCGAAAGCCAAGGGCAGCGCCCTTTCGAGCGGCGGGATGTACACCAAGCTGACGGCCGCCCGGTTGGTCACGCAGAGCTGCATACCTATGGTCATAGCGTCGAGCGCGGAGCCAAACGTCATTCGCCGCGTAGCGGAGGGTGAAAGTATAGGTACGCTGTTTTTGCCGGTCACTAAATAGAAAAAGGAGAGAAGATCACCATGGGTACCGAATGCAACCTCAAGGAAATGGGACAAAAGGCCAAGACGGCGGCGCGGGAACTGGCCGTGACGCCGACCGAGACTAAAAACGCCGCCCTTCGCGCTATGGCCCGCGATATCAGAAAAAACGAATCGGAAATATTGCGGCAAAACAAGCTCGACCTTGAAGACGGCAAAGCGGCAGGACTTACAAGCGCGCTTCTCGACCGTTTGGCTTTGAACGGCGCTAGGGTGGAGAGCATGGCCG
>BOCC01000405.1 GCA_026002715.1 Synergistales bacterium | reverse complement strand
GTATTGTACAGCGGCGTCATCAATCTCTTTTGGAAATTCTCCCTGATTCTTTTGATGGCAGTGAGGACATTCTTTTTCTATTGTCTGATGTTCAGTGTATTGAAGAGCAATTTCCGGCAAATCCGCTATCTGTCGTTTTTGAACAACGGTTCCTGTCTCTCTCGAAAAGAGGGCGTCCGCAATGACTGCATTGCTCCGGTTCATGGGTTATTATTATATCCAATGTCAACAACTTAAGGACGAGATGTGATTTTCCATACCTGTTGTTTGCGTCATAAACTCTTCGCATATCAAAAATTGCTGCGGCGAAAAAATATGCAAAAAACGCTTAAGTTGTTGACATTGGTATTATATCTGGTTTTTCTTTTGGCAAAAGAGTCGCTCCGGTATGACCCTCCTGGCCTCCGGATTTTTTACCTGTTTGTTCACGAAAGCTCTTTGGTTTGGGCTTAGGTTTTGCAAGACCATCTGAAGATGGTGGTTTAGAGCTGTTTTCACTGTTCATCCCAAGGCGTTGTTCCAAAGCCTCTATTCGACGTATTAAAGACACGAAAAGAGCATATGTTGCCTCTTCTCCCTGTTCATATATTTTATGAAATTCTTCGCGCGTCAGCATTAGCGATTTGGGCATCTAAATTCTCCTGTCATAGGAATAAGTTAAATTTAATTTTCTTTTAAAAGAGCTTACATGGACTCAGCTTATTTTGCAAGTCCTTAATTTCAATAGCTATCGAAGTTTTTATCTTGTTCCCTAATTTCCCGAAAATGTAACAATGAATCCAGTAGTAGTATGGGTTACTGGCGATTTTCATTGTTGTAATTACAAATCGTACAACTATGCAAAATAATTGTCTATTTTTCCTTAACATGGCGATAAAAATGCCTAAATCATCGGTTTTATGCCGAAATTTGCGTCATGGATAACATTTCACTGCTGACATAGTTACATTTTACGGGAAAATAGGTTGTTCTATCGCTGTCTGTCAAGTCCTGAGTAGCCATCCACGATGGCAAGCCATCACCAAACGGAACGAAACTGGGGACGACAGGGAAGCAAAAATTGTGTATGCTGGCTATAAGGCAACAGAGATCGATGTTACTTAGTGCTTCGAGCCTGTTGAGTAGTCTGATTTGGCTTCCCGCTTGCACCACACATTGTCGCCGGCAGAAGTTCATTGCCGAG
>BOCC01000404.1 GCA_026002715.1 Synergistales bacterium | reverse complement strand
GTTTAAAATGAGGTGCCTCGGAAAGCCGCTCAGGGTGCCACTGCACGCCCATCAAAAACGGATAGTCAGGATGTTCCAAGCCTTCGATAAGCCCATCTTCTGAATATGCCGAAACGACAAGCTCCTTTCCCGGTTTTCGCGCTGATTGGTGATGAAGGCTATTCACACCGAAACTCTCACCCAAAAGCCCGGCGAGGAGCGTCCCTTTGACGGAATTCACCTTATGAACCGATTCGTTTTTGGCGTCGTTACGCGTATGGCTAAGATATGGCTTCCCTGACGCCTCGGCTTCTTTTGGGATGTCCTGTATCAGAGAACCGCGGAAGAAGACGTTTATGAGCTGTACACCCCGACAAATCCCCAGAATAGGTTTGCGCGCTTTATAAAAATTCTCAAACAGCTTTATCTCCAATTCATCGCGCTCCGGAACTATGTCTTTTGAGCCGTCCATCGGTTCGGCGTAGTATCTCGGGTCTATATCCTCTCCGCCGATAAACAGAATTCCATCACACTTTTCGGCCAAAGCCGCAATTGTCGCGTCATCGTTGAAATACGGAATATCGAGCGGAATGCCGCCGGCCTTCTCTATCTTGGCGACGTACCGAGGGTGGGAAACATAGACGCTTTCATCAAACGCCGCGCGAAGCGGAGCTTTTGCCGGCGCTTTAGGGTCGATATAATATGAAGTGAGACCAATCAGTGGTCGCATATAAATAAATGCCTCCGTTCTATTCTATATGTGATCTATACGCTGAATACTGAAATTTATATGCTGAATATACTCACAGCGCAATAAAGCAGGAGCGCGCCCATAAAAACATTCACTCCCAATTCATATTCGGCAAAAAATCTCTGAAACAACGCCCCGCCCAAAGCCCAGCAACTCATAGACATAACGCAGAGCGATGTCCAAACCGCACAAACAATCAAAAGGGAATAAATGGATTTTATATATGGCAGCACCATTGCCGACATAAGAGAAAGCCCGTAAAGAATCACCTTTGGGTTGATGAATTGCATAAGAAGGCCGATAATGAAAAGCTCTTTATCCTGCTTTTTTAACGCGTCCGGCGCGTCAGGATTGACGTTCTTGCGTTCTTTTTTAAGCAGGAACGGCTTCAGGGACATCCAAACCATATATAAAGCGCCCAAAAAAGCTAAATATTTTTTTACGCTCGTAATTATCT
>BOCC01000403.1 GCA_026002715.1 Synergistales bacterium | reverse complement strand
TAAAATACATCTCCTTTGATAAGTAGCATTATAATAATTATACTTACTATAATGCCACCCAACACGTTTGTCAAGCCCTTCTTTGAGCAACAGCGCTGTGGTTTTTGGGTTTGGATTAAAAGTGGCGTAATGCTATTGTTTTGGTAAAAGAGGAGTGGTTGTTGATATTGCTTCGTATTATATAACCAATGTCAACGGCTTGGGCGGATTATTTGGATATTATAGATATTTCAGCGTATATTATAGGGTTTATGGCCAGACTGTACTCATCGGCAAGCTGAAGGAGAGTATCCGACGCCCAATCGCTCCATATAGGGTCATGTGTAATAACATCTAAAATGATGTTATTGTCAACCAAAATCGTCCTTTCCATTCTTTTTGACTACGCCTCTCCCCTTGTTAGGCGCATAATTTTATCGGTGGTCATTTCTGCAAGCCCCTTGCCCTTGATGGCGTCAAGATGTTTACGAAAGCTATCGCGCCTTATCGCTGAACCAGGCTCATCATCAGCTCTGAGGTTTTCAATTAAGTCAATCGCCGCGATTAACTTGTTGTCCGGCAAATCCATAACGATCTGTGATAGTTTTTCACGTTCAAATGTCGCGGTGGTCATTGTCGTTCACGCTCCGTTTAATGTTTTTCATAAAATGTCTTCCGGCCATACACTCAAGGCCGGAAGATATTGTCACATAAATTTTACCGTTTGCCAATCCTGACAGATACTATCGAGGCCAAGAGAATACGTTTTATTGTATAATAACAACAAAAGGCACATAGGAGGCAGTCATGGCGCAGATAAGCATCAGGATAGACGACCAACTCAAGAACGACGGCGAATTGTTGTTTAGGCAACTCGGCTTGTCGTTCTCGTCGGCTGTCAGTGTTTTTGTAAGTCAAGCGTTGCGTGAAAGGGCAATACCGTTCAAAATTTCCGAATCTCGCATAGACGACATTACGCTCGCAAGCGAAGAAGCTCTTGCCAAAGACTGGCTTTTACCGGAGGAAGACGCTGCATGGAAAGACTTGTAAAAGGCGATGTTGTTGTCGTATCGTTTCCATTTTCAGACTTGAGTTCATATAAACGCCGCCCAGCGATTATTTTGGCAAAAGCAAGCACAAGCGATTTTATTTTATCGCAAATAACAAGCAATGGCGTCAGTGACGAATACGCTGTCGAGATAAGCTCATACGATTT
>BOCC01000402.1 GCA_026002715.1 Synergistales bacterium | reverse complement strand
AGCCATGAAAAAATAGAGAAGTTTTTCACCCAGCTTTGCGGCGCTCTCTCCCACGCCCACTCAAAGGGAGTGCTTCACTGCGACATCAAACCCGCCAATATTCTCTTAGACGAAGAAGAGAACGTCAAGCTCTCCGATTTCGGACTTGTTAAGATGATAGGCACGACATTGCTTGAAAGCAGTATCGGAGCCGGAAATACGCATCATGGAGACGCCGACCGAATCAGGAGCGTCGAGGGTAGCTTTTTATATATGCCCCCGGAGGTTCAGGAGGGAAGAGAATGGACAAAAGCCGGAGATGTTTATTCTCTTGGCGTTGTTATGTATTACCTTTTGACCGGAAAGCGCCCTGTAGGCCGCTGGAAAAATCCATGTGAGATGGTTAGAGATTTACCGTCATGGTGGGATGATCTACTTGTAAAATGCTTGGAAATAGAGATTGAAGACCGATACGAAAGCGGTCAAGAACTATTGGCTGCGTATGAAAGACGTGCGCTCAACACTGGGAAAGAGCGCATTGAAAAAGAACAGGCGGATTATAGCTCAACAGACAAAAAATTGACAGATTTCGAACAGACTCGTAGGGCCGCTGAGCAGGGAGATGCAAGCGCTCAATATGATTTGGGCTTGATGTATGCAGATGGTCAAGGAGTGCCCCAAGACTACAAACAGGCGGTAGAGTGGTTTCGCAAAGTCGCTGAGCAGGGATATGCAAACGCTCAATATAATTTGGGCGTTATGTATGCAAATGGTCAAGGAGTGACCAAAGACGACAAACAGGCTGTCGAGTGGTACCGCAAAGCCGCTGAGCAGGGAGATGCAGGCGCTCAAAATAGTTTGGGCTTTATGTATCAAAATGGTCAAGGAGTGCCCCAAGACGACAAACAGGCGGTAGAGTGGTACCGCAAAGCCGCTGAGCAGGGACATGCATACGCTCAATATAATTTGGGCGTTATGTATGGAAATGGTCAAGGAGTGCCCCAAGACTACAAACAGGCGGTAGAGTGGTACCGCAAAGCCGCTGAGCAGGGACATGCAGACGCTCAAAATAATTTGGGCTTTATGTATGGAAATGGTCAAGGAGTGACCAAAGACGACAAACAGGCTGTCGAGTGGTACCGCAAAGCCGCTGAGCAAGGAGATGCAAGAGCTCAATATAATTTGGGCGTTAGGTATGGAAATGGCCGAGGAGTGGCTAAAGATA
>BOCC01000401.1 GCA_026002715.1 Synergistales bacterium | reverse complement strand
CATATAGACAACAACGTTGACGGTGACGACAGAGATTTTGGCGGGCCGACGTTCTTTGCGGCCAAAGACACGCTCGATATTCCAACCGATCCGACAAGCGGTCACGCGTGGCGGGTGAACGTGTGGTGGCCCAACGTCGAAGAACTGCTCTATCGAATCACGTATTTCAAACCGATTAAAACCGGAGATATGTGGAGAGCGTATCTGCGTTTGGGCTATATGGAGGGAGACTCCAGCAGAATAGGGCACGCGTCCTACTTGGGCGCGGCTGAGGAGCTTTACTCTATCGCCGCGAGACCCGTGGAAGCCGAACGCTCGGCTTGGATCAACGTCGCGTTTCGGCGCATTTTGAAGCGCAGCGTCATTGGCATAGTCGCGGCGGAGGTATTCGGAAGTTATGGCTACGCCATGGACAAAAACTACGAAAAAGTGGCGACGCCTTGGGAAGTCGGCCTCGCGTTGAGCGTCCCCAATAACGTCATGAACGCCAAACTTGCGTTCATATACGGGAGCGAGGAGTTCAAGCTCGGCTTTTTCTTGGGTGTGCCGATATGGGATCACTATCCGTTGCCGTAAAGCCGCCGGAGTCGTCATAGTATGAAAAATAGTATGAAAATACGAAAGAGGATGGATATATAAATGGCCCGCAATATAGTTATGCGTGAAAAAGATTATTCTCAGTGGTATCTTGATGTCATCAAGGCCGCGGAACTGGCGGATTACGCGCCCGTGCGGGGTTGCATGGTCATCAGGCCGACGGGGTACTCGATATGGGAGAACGTGCAGCGTTATTTTGACGACGCGTTCAAACGCACCGGGCATAAAAACGCTTATTTCCCGCTCCTTATCCCAAACTCCTTCCTCGAAAAGGAGGCCGAGCACGTGGAGGGCTTCGCGCCTGAGTGCGCGATGGTCACTCACGCGGGCGGCGAGAAGCTCGAGGAACCCTTCGCTATCCGCCCCACGTCCGAGACCGTCATAGGGCATATGTACAGCAAATGGATTCAGTCCTGGCGCGATTTACCCGTGCTGATAAACCAGTGGTGCAACGTTATGCGCTGGGAGAAGCGCACGAGGCTCTTTTTGCGTACGTCGGAGTTTTTGTGGCAGGAGGGGCACACGGCCCACGCGACGCGTGACGAAGCCGTAGAGGAAACGCTGCGGATGCTGGAAGTCTACCGCAAGGTGATGGAGGAGGAACTGGC
>BOCC01000400.1 GCA_026002715.1 Synergistales bacterium | reverse complement strand
CCCACCGCCACAGCTGCCCGGTTGGCCCCTCGTCTTGCAGCTATGCGTCTGTACATTGAGTTCAGGTAGGTATTTTTGCTTCTTACCGCATTGGATCACAGTTTTTTTTAATGTGGCATTGCCTTTGCGCGTTCTGCCACCCTTCTTCTTTCCGGCACTCTCATGATTACTTAGACACAACCCCGCCCATGACGCAAGGTGTTCTGCACTGGGAAATTGCTCCATGTCGGTACCGATTTCTGCGATTATCACCTACTCCTGTTATTTCATCCAGCAGTTCGATCAGCTCGCTTTCTTCAGACAGGCGTTGCTCTATCTCCTTGTCGAGTTCGGCGATCTGCTCATTCAGAAAGTCGATGTGAGTAAGTATTGACTTGAGCATTAAACGCTGGTGCGGCTGGATCAAGCCTTTCAAAGCTGGTCGCAGATCTTCTTCTTTTGACTTCAGCGTACCCATCGCCATTGCCGCGAGCACATTTTCGTCCGTGATGCCCTCACTTAGGGCCTTGCACATCGCAAACCCAGACTTCGTGTCGATGGTGCTGGCCACGGACGAAAGCTTGATGTTTGCCCCTTGGAGCACTTTGTCCAGCCGGTTATACTCTCGCGCTCGCTCTTCCACTATGCTAATCCTGTAACGAGTGAGCTCTTTCAGTTCCCTGGCCTCCCGTTTTGGCACGAAGCTCTTTTTCAAAAGCCCGAGTTTTCAGAAGGTCGGCGATCCATTCAGCGTCTTTCACGTCTGTTTTCCTGCTATGCACATTCTTTATGTGCTGAGCGTTGACCAATATGACTGGTATCCTCTCCGCCTCTAATAGATTGTACACAGGCTTCCAGTAGGAACCTGTGCTTTCCATTGCTACCATCAGGACACCTTCCTCTTTCAGCCATCCACAAAGTTGCAAGAGATCATCGGTCATCGTCCTATAGGTGCGTATTTCTTTTTTGCCTTTCACGATGACGCACGCGACCGCAATAGATTTGTGAATGTCTATCCCACAGCAACGCTCGTAAAGAATTTCCATCGTACATGTCTCCTTTCCTATACGGCGCGGCTTCCCGTGATTCATTAATCTATTATGCGTGCTCGGCAATGAACTTCTGCCGGCGACAATGTGTGGTGCAAGCGGGAAGCCAAATCAGACTACTCAACAGGCTCGAAGCACTAAGTAACATCGATCTCTGTTGCCTTATAGCCAGCATACACAATTTT
>BOCC01000399.1 GCA_026002715.1 Synergistales bacterium | reverse complement strand
CACGCCTACGCTTAAACCTCGCCTCGCGGCTTCGGCTCCAAGGCTTGGTACTGGCTGTTTGCTAAACTTTACCAGGTCAGGACTCTCACCCGACTATATTACGCACACCGAACTGGCGCACCCTCTTTCTTTTTCGTATTATATCAAACTCTGCAAATTTGGTAACTACTCAGGACTTGAATAGATTGAATCGCTGTCAATGCTGCATATAAGTCGGCGCTCGTCGGTGATTCGACGGCTTCAGAAGCCCTCTAATTAGCCTAAAGCCAGAATATCGTCCTCGTCGAGACCTGTAAAGTCGATAATATCACTAACAGACATATTTCGGGCCAACATTTTCCGCGCAACCTTAAACATGCCTTCTTCCATGCCTTTCTCCATGCCTTCCATTACACCTTCTTCTCTTGTAAGTTGCCTTGAATACTCCTCCAGCGATATTGTCTGCATCTTGTAAGCCTCCCTTAGCTCCTCGCTTATGCCGGAACCTTTCACCCAGAATACCCTATCCGCAAACTCAAGGATAAATTTCCTTTGTCGTTTATCATATTCCTGTTCACTTGTCGTATTCAGGAGTTCCCACGCGTATTTCTCGCGCAGAAGCGCGTCGTCGCCGCTTTCAAGCGATAGGCGTGACGCGTACATCACTCGCGCGAAAGGGCGTTTGTCCTTCCTCAGTTCTTCCACTTTGTAACTTGGGACGTGAAACGTCCTGAATTTGATAGACGCCTCAAAGCCATAGCATGATTCGCTATAAGAGTTCACATTCTTGGCGTCTCCGGTGTATATAGCAAATCCCGTAGTTCTGCCGGTCTGTCTTTGCGCTCTCAGGCGAACCCAAGAATCGAATATCCGTGAGGCAAAGTTTTCTTCGTGCTCGTCCTGTTGCTCGACTATGCAAGCAACGCTCCAGTCTTTTTCACCGACCACCGGAACGTTCAGAAAAACATCAGAGACCAGCATACCTTTATCGGAGTCCGAACCCGCTCTTGGCAGTTCCATGCCCGTTATGCCAGTAACTTCTCTTGACGTGTCCATGTCAGAGGCTAAATCAGGCATAAAATAACCAATAGCGTCCCTTGAGCCGTCAATTATTGCATGCTTCCACGCAGTGTCGCGCCATTTGTGTGGGCGTTTGTTCATTCCCAATACCAATTACGGCAACGCCAAAGATTTATAAGAATAATAACCCAGTCGAGTAGACAGCGAACAATCTTAA
>BOCC01000398.1 GCA_026002715.1 Synergistales bacterium | reverse complement strand
CCGTAGTCGTCGTCACGGGGAACTTCAAAGAGCCGTTTTCTCTTGAGGTGCCGGTCATTCAGCGGCAGGAAATTTCCGTTGTCGGGCATATGATGTACGTGAGGGAGGACTTCGCGGACGCTATTCGTTTTATCGAGAGCGGCGCTGTCAAAGCCGACGGTTTGATTACGCAGCGCTTTCCTATAACCAAAAAAGACCCGGCGGCTGAGCTGAAAAGTGCTTTTGACTTCATCGACGCCAATCTATCTAAGGTGATAAAGGCTATCGTAACATTTTAACGAATTTCAGGGCGGGGAAGCCGTCCTAATAATATAAGGAGGGAATAGCAATGAAAGGTACGAGAATCAGATTGTGTTTAGCTGTATTGGTTGCTGTATTGGTAACGCCTCTGTGCGCCCCGGCGTTTGACGGGGCGGTGACGTTCGGCGCGGTGGCGCCCCTGAGCGGCACGAACATCATGGTGGGCGACTTCGTCAAGAACGGAATTCTCTTGGCTCAGAAGCACATCAACGAGCGCGGCGGCATCTTGGGCAAGGAGCTCAAGGTCGTCTTCGAGGACGAGGTGGACAACCTTCAGGCGTCCGTCAACGCGATGACCAAGGTTATGAATCACCCAGACGTAGTGGCCTTCTTCGGCTCGACCTACTCCGCCTACTGCATCGCCGCCTCTCCTATCGTGCTGCAGAACAAGATAACGATGTTCGCCGGCGGTTCATCCGCAAATATTCCAAAGGAAAAGAACCCCTATGTCTGGCAGGTGCGCATGACCGACGACCAGTCCGGCCTGCTCATGGCCAAAGCCGCCTCTCAGATTATAGGCATGAAGAACCCGGCCATCCTCTACATCGCCGAGTCGTTCGGAACCGGTTTGATGACTCAGACCGTCGCCGCGCTGAAAGACCTTGGCATAGTGGTTCAAGAAAAGAACCTCTATGCCCACAACCCCGACGAAAAGCAGTTCTCACCCATTCTTACCCAGATAATGAACTCCGACGTGGACGGGCTTATCGGTATCGACCACCAGATGCCCGCCGCCGTCATTTCGATGCAGGCCACAGCCGCCGGAATAGACCTTCCGCTTCTCGGCTCGTCGTCGTTCGCCTCGGTCGTCGCCCGTGAGACCGCGAAAGAGGCGGCCGACGGCTGGATGGGCGTAGCCGACTGGACCCCAGACGTAACCACGCCGGCGGGAAAGGCCTTTGCCGAGGCCTATCGCG
>BOCC01000397.1 GCA_026002715.1 Synergistales bacterium | reverse complement strand
GGCGCGCTCATGATAGACGGCGAGACGGAGACGGTACCAGCTTGGTTTTTGGACGGCTGCGGGCTTGACGCGGCGAAAATCCCGCCTATAGCTGACGCCGTCACTCAGCTTGGCACGGTGTCGGCGAGCGCGGCTAAGGAGACCGGCATACCTGAGGGGACCGTCGTCATGCTGGGGGCCTGCGACGTAAACGCCGAGGCCGTAGCCTCTGACGCCGTGAGGCCCGGCTCGGCTCTGGCCGTCTTCGGCTCGACCGTGTCGCTTTTGCTGAACACGTCCGAGCCCCACTCTTTGGACGGGTTCACGCTGGGACGCTCGCTGCTTCCCGGCGTGTGGAGAATAGGCGCGGCCACCGCGTCGGGCGGACATACTTGCGAGTGGGGGCGCGAGGTTTTGGGCGTACAAGAACCGCGCGAGGACGACGCGCCGACGGGCATAATTTTTATCCCGTGGTTGGACGGGGCGCGGACGCCTTTCAACAACCCGGCGAGCAGGGGCGCGTTTCTTGGGCTGAAAAGCTCTCACACCGCGCGCGATATGGCGCTCTCCGTGCGGGAGTCGCTTGGGTATGAGCTGTCTTTTCTCATTTCCGAGATGTCGGCGCGCGCGGCTTTTCCGGAGGTTCTGGACGTGTCCGGCGGGCTGTCCAACATACGGGAACTCATGCAGCTCGTGTCCGATATAACCGAAAAGCCGCTTCGCCTTCACAACGACGTCGACGCCTCATACGGCGACGCTAAAATCGCCCTTATGTCCGACGTCCCTTACGAGTCGCAGACGCCGCTCAAGTCCGAGCTCAAGTCCGAGCTCAAGTCCGATATGAATATCGTGACCCCCGGCGCGCCGGCGTCACGATATAAAGATGAGAAAAACAGGTTCACCGAACTGACTAAAATGTTGGGAAACAGATTGGGAGGAGATTAATATGGATTACGCGGCCGAAGCCGTAAAGATGCACCGCGAGTGGAGAGGGAAGATAGACATCGTACCTAAGATGTCAGTGACTACAAAGGACGAGCTGTCGATAGCCTATACGCCGGGCGTCGCTCAGCCCTGCCTCGAGATTCAGAAAAACCCGGCTCTCAGCTATGAGCTCACCGGGAGATGGAACACCGTGGCCGTCGTGACGGACGGGACTGCCGTGCTGGGGCTTGGCGATATAGGCCCCGAGGCCGGGATGCCCGTCATGGAGGGAAAGTGCGTGCTGTTCAAGGCTTTCGG
>BOCC01000396.1 GCA_026002715.1 Synergistales bacterium | reverse complement strand
CTCCCACGCCTACGCTTAAACCTCACCTCGCGGCTTCGGCTCCAAGGCTTGGTACTGGCTGTTTGCTAAACTTTACCAGGTCAGGACTCTCACCCGACTATATTACGCACACCGAACTGGCGCACCCTCTTTCTTTTTCGTATTATATCAAGCTCTGCAAATTTGGTAACTACTCAGGACTTGAATAGATTGAATCGCTGTCAATGTTGCATATAAGTCGGCGCTCGTCGGTGATTCGACGGCTTCAGAAGCCCTCTAATTAGCCTAAAGCCAGAATGTCATCCTCGTCGAGACCTGTAAAGTCGATAATATCACTAACAGACATATTTCGGGCCAACATTTTCCGCGCGACCTCAAACTTGCCTTCTTCCATGCCCTCCATTACGCCTTCTTCTCTTGTAAGTTGCTTTGAATACTCCTCCAGCGATATTGTCTGCATCTTGTAAGCCTCCTTTAAGTTCTCGCTTATGCCAGAACCTTTCACCCAGAATACCCTATCCGCAAACTCAAGGATAAATTTCCTTTGTTCTGCATCATATTCCTGTTCGTTCGTCTCGTTCAGGAGTTCCCACGCGTATTTCTCACGTAATGTTATATCATCTCCGCTTTCGAGCGACAGACGTGACGCGTACATAATCCGCGCGAAAGGGCGTTTGTCCTCTCTCAGTTCTTCTACTTTGTAGCTTGGGACGTGAAACGTTCTAAACTCCAACGACGCTTTTAAGCCATAGCATGATTCGCTATAAGAGTTCACATTCTTGGCGTCTCCTGTGTATATAGCAAATCCCGTAGTTCTGCCGGTCTGTCTTTGCGCTCTCAGGCGAACCCAAGAATCGAATATCCGCGAGGTAAAGTTTTCTTCTTGCTCATCCTGTTGCTCAACCAAGCAAGCAACGCTCCAGTCCTCTTTGCCGACCACCGGGACGTTCAGAAAAACATCCGAGACCAGCATACCTTTATCGGAGTCCGAACCCGCCCTTTGCAGCTCCATACCCGTTATGCCAGTAACTTCTCTTGACGTGTCCATGTCAGAGGCTAAGTCAGGCATAAAATAACCAATAGCGTCCCTTGAGCCGTCAACTATTGCATGCTTCCACGCAGTGTCGCGCCATTTGTGTGGGCGTTTGTTCATTCCCAATACCAATTACGGCAACGCCAAAGATTTATAAGAATAATAACCCAGTCGAGTAGACAGCGAACAATCTTAACACTCGAAGTGATAAGACT
>BOCC01000395.1 GCA_026002715.1 Synergistales bacterium | reverse complement strand
GAGCGGCTTACCGAGCGTGACACAAATAACGCGCGTGAGCGTTATAACCTGACATTGGATGAATACCTCAACCGCTTCTCTATCAACAAGGCCAGCTATGAGCAGACTACGCGCGAAAACGCGGAACAGATGGCGCGCCGCACGCTCGTCTTGGACGCCGTGGGGGAGAAGAACGACATTAACGTTGAACAAGAGGAGATAGACGCCGAGATTGACAATATGGCCAAAACGTATGGCATGGAACCGTCCAAAGTGCGCGCTATTTTCCATAAAGAAGAGGATCGTCTGCGCTCTCTCGTGAACGAGCTTTATTACAAAAAAGTAGTGAATCTCATTATGGAGAAGGTCAAGATAAAAGACGTAGATACACCGCCTCCCGAGATCCAGAGCGGCGCGGAGGGGGAGTGAACCTATGGGCTATTTTAACGTTCCATACGTCATAGAGCAAACAGGGCGCGGAGAACGCGCTTACGATATATATAGCCGCCTCCTGAAGGACCGGATTATTTTCCTTGGGACGGAGGTCGAGGACGATGTGGCCAACGTCATTGTCGCCCAGTTGCTTTTTCTCGAGAGCGAAGACCCCGAGAAGGACATTCACCTTTATATCAACAGCCCCGGGGGAAGCGTGACGGCGGGTATGGCCATATATGACACCATGCAGTATATCAAGAGCCCGGTTTCCACTATTTGCCTTGGCATAGCGGCCAGCATGGCGGCGGTGCTTTTAACCGGGGGCGAGAAGGGAAAACGCACGGCCCTGCCAAACGCGGAGGTGATGATTCACCAGCCTTTGGGCGGGGCGCGCGGGCAGGCCAGCGATATCGAGATTCACGCGCGCAACATCTTACGCACACGCGAGCGGATAAACGGCATTTTGGCGCTTCACACTGGGCAGGATATAGCAAAGATAGCTGTAGACACCGACCGTGACAATTTTATGACGGCGGACGAGGCTTTGGCTTACGGGCTTATCGATAAAATAATCGCGGCCCGGTGATAATTCGGAGGTATCGTTTTGAGAAAATCTGTCAAGGGCGGCGGTGAAACCGTCCAATGCTCTTTCTGCGGCAAGGGTCAGGAGGAGGTTTATCGTCTTATCTCGGGGCCCGCTGGCTCCGGTATTTATATATGCGACGAGTGCGTGAATTTGTGCGGAATGATTTTGTCGAACGATAACGAGGAGGACACCTCCAAAAACGCGCAAACTAAAAACGCGTCCGCTAAA
>BOCC01000394.1 GCA_026002715.1 Synergistales bacterium | reverse complement strand
CGGAATGGAAATCATGACGCCGGGCGCGAGGAATTTACGGATGTCGTCGTCCAAGTTGCCGAGAAGCATACCGACAAGGATGGGAATGACGACGGCCAGAAGCGTTATCCAAGGGATATTGGCAAGGCCGGCGCCGCTCATGAAAGCCATCTCGAAGAACGGCCCGTCGTTACTGGATATGACCGCGAGAGCGCCTATGTCGGACTCGTCTCCATACCTCTGCGCAAGAGCCGCGTAGAGCCCGCCGTTGGAGTTGGACATGGCCGAGATAAACGCTAAGGGCGTAATTCCAAGCCAAGTAGCATGTTGACCAAAAATTTTGCCAACCGCAAGAGCCACGACGACACCCAACAAAACCTTGCTGGTGTTGAGAACCATGCCCTTCCAGAGAGCGACGCCTGCCGTTTTGATGGTTATCTGCGCTCCGCTGCAAAAGAGCAATACGCCTATCAACGGCAAAGCGCCCCTCTTGAAAAGCTCAGTGGTGAAACTGCCGATCATTAAAGACGCGGGCGCGAAAGTGTTGGTCAAACACCCAAGCAGCAAAAACACCACCATAAGACCGCCCGGAACCTTGTTGAAAAAAAGGGGTTTTAAGGTTTCCATAATCAAGGTAGACCCATATCTGAACGTCGACGCCGGAACTATGAATCCGTTTCAGCACGGCGAGGTTTTTGTAACGGATGACGGCTCAGAGACCGACCTTGACCTTGGGCACTACGAGC
This sequence comes from Synergistales bacterium, assembly GCA_026002715.1. GTDB lineage: Bacteria > Synergistota > Synergistia > Synergistales > Aminobacteriaceae > BNVG01. The sequence continues at coordinate 510 of BOCC01000394.1, read as the reverse complement.
GATTTATCGACGAATCGCTGGGCAGCGAAAATACCATCACCACGGGCAAGATATACTCTCGCGTCATAGAAAAAGAACGGCGCGGGGCCTATTTGGGCGGCACAGTGCAGGTTATTCCGCACATCACGAACGATATTCAAGATAGGTTGGTAGCGGCCGGAGAGGGACGCGATATTGTCATAGTCGAAATAGGCGGCACCGTCGGAGATATAGAGGGCTTGCCGTTTTTAGAGGCAATACGCCAGATGTCAAGCCGTGTAGGACGCGAAAACGTCTTATATTGCCATGTCACGCTTATACCTTGGTTGGAGGCCGCAAAGGAGCTGAAAACAAAACCCACACAACACAGCGTCGGGGAGCTTCGACGTATCGGCATCTTACCAAACCTCTTGATTTGCAGAACGAGCCACCCCATGACCGAGGATATGAAGAATAAAATCGCCCTTTTTTGTACCGTTCCGCCGGAGGCTGTCATTGAGGTTATGGACGAACCCACCATATACAATGTCC
>BOCC01000393.1 GCA_026002715.1 Synergistales bacterium | reverse complement strand
CGGCAAAGACGCCGTCAACGCCCCACCCCCAAAGTTTAGGAAGCCACAGCGTCAGAGGCACGACCACTAAAACCTTCCTGAAAAGCGAGAAAAACGTCGCGTGTCTCGCCTTGCCCAAGGCCACGAAGGCGCACTGACCCGCTATGTGTCCCGCCATCATGACAAAGCCGAAAAAATAAATATGCAGGGCGGACACTGAAGCGCTTATAAGCTCGGAGTCGTTCGTGAAAACGCGGGTAAACCACTCGGGATATCCTAACACAAGCAGCCACACGAGCGCGGCGTAACAGAGCCCGGCAATGAACACAAACCGTATGGCGCGCTTCACGTTGCCGAATGCCTTAGCGCCGTAGTTGAAACTTATCACGGGGATAGCGCCGTTCGTCAGGCCGATCAGGGGCAGCATAAATACCTCGCGCACCGAGTTCATGACGGTCATAACGCCCACGTAAAGATCGCCGCCGTAAAACTTAACCGTCACGTTGCAGACCGTCTGGACGACGCTGTTGGTCATGCTCATGATGAAATTTGACAGGCCGAGGGACACGATTTTTTTAAGCCACATAATATCGACTGAGATTTTTATGGGATTGATTTTTAAAACGGCCGTCTCGCCCGTCAGAAATTTCAGCACCCAAAGAGACGATAAAAACTGAGATATGACCGTTGCTACAGCCGCCCCGCGTATGCCCATGCCGAGCCAGAACATAAATAAGGGATCGAGGATTATGTTCGCGACCGCGCCGAACAAGACCGTCATCATGCCAACGCGGCCAAAGCCCTGAGCGTTGATAAAAGGATTCATGCCGAGGGAGACCATAACGAATAGGGACCCGCATATATAGACGCTGATGTACTCCTCCGCGAACGGCGAAGTGTCGACGCTCGCCCCCAAGAAATAAAGAGCGGGCTTGTAGAACGCCAGTCCGATAGCCGTCAGGACAAGACCCGTTATGACGAGCGCGCAATAAGACGTCTGCATAATTTTCCGGGCCGCCTCGTCGTTGCCCCGCCCCCTTTGCATCGAGCAAAGAGGCGCGCCGCCCATGCCAAACAACTGAGAGAAAGCCGTCAGAAACGATATTATAGGCAAACAAAGTCCCACTCCGGTCAGAGCCAAGACGCCTATGTCGGGTATGCGGCCTATGTAAATTCTGTCCACGATATTGTAAAGCAAGTGCAGCACCTGCGCGGTTATCATCGGCACAGCCACATCCAAGATGTTCCGCTCTACAC
>BOCC01000392.1 GCA_026002715.1 Synergistales bacterium | reverse complement strand
GAGAGCCCAATCCACTGGAGCGAATAAGAAAACCGGAAGTACGAATGAAGATTCGAGAAGCTTTTTCGGCAATAGAGAGATATGTAATGATGTGCTTGATAGGGACAGGCATGTTGCAGATTTTAGCCGTGTTTTTTTACGTCGGGCCGGACATTTTGCTTCCCGAAACAAATTTTTACCTGATCGTGGTGGTTATCGTCTTTGTGAACAACTTAATCGGGGACGTTTTGGTCTTCTCGGCCATTCGTGACATTGGGGCCAGTTTATCGACGCCCATAACAAATTGCTATCCGCTGGCCATAGCGCTGATCTCGTGGTTTTGGTTCGGCGAGAAGCTGACCTCATTCGTGTTGGCGGGTACGTTTTTGGTAGTAACTGGACTCGTGTTTTTGAATCTGCGCGGCAAGGTAAAGCCGGACGCTCGTCCGGGCAATTATATACGCGGAGTAGCGTCAGCCGTGCTGGCCGGTTTGTGTTGGGCGCTTGGGTTGAGCTTTAGCAAATATCTTACCCTCCACGGCGTGACCCCCACAGCCTTCATCTTCTGGAGAGGGATTTTCTTCTCTCTGATGGTCTGGGGAAACTGGGTGCTTTTCAAGGCGCTTCGCCCCGAAAAAGCAAGAAAACTGAAAGACATTTCGTCATCCGGTAAGGCTATGTCCGTCATGTCGGGCGCCTTGACTCTCGTGCTGGGATCATGGTGCTACACCACCAGCATAACTCTGATTCCCATGAACGTGGCCTCGCCAATAGCGACGTCCTCTCCGCTTATAACGGCGCTGGTCGCCTGCGTATTTATGGGCGAACGTCTCCGGTTTATTCAGTGGATAGGCATCGTGCTCGTGGTAGTCGGCGCGGTGGTGGTGAGCTTGTAGTTTCGAGTTTGGAGGCGTGAATTTTTAGTAGTTTTACGTTTGAAAAGAAAATTTAATCATCGAAGAAACTTCATTTTCAAAAGGATTTTGCTGTGCTATGCTTGTCGCGGCATGATCCTCATAAGTTTGTTGAGTTTACAATAAAAAATATGGAGAAAAAGTATGAAAAAAGATTTTCAAAAGCTCACCGAACGCGCGGCCTTATGCGCGGTATAGAAGCCTCCCTTTTCGCGCTCTCTCGCGCGCGGGAAGGAAAATTTTTGAGTGAGGCCATCCGGGAAATAGGCGGCAAAATTCCGGAAAAAGAGCTTTCGTTGGCTTCGTCTTTGGCCTATGCCGCCATAAGACGCAAGTCTCTTTGGGTAA
>BOCC01000391.1 GCA_026002715.1 Synergistales bacterium | reverse complement strand
TTGCAGCTCGGCGCTGTCTTGGCCGGGGCGGGCGACGCTCAAAAACAGGATATAGAAGAGTTCGGCTCGGCGCTTGGCGCGGCGTTTCAGATGAAGGATGACATATTGGGCGTCAGCGCTGCCGAGGACGAGACCGGCAAGAGCAACACATCCGACATCGCCGAGGGCAAAGTGACGCTTTTGGCTCATTACGCGCTTCAAAAAGCGACGCCGAGCGAACGGGAGCGGCTTCTCTCTATCTATGGAAGGGCTGACGCAACAGAGAGCGACAGGCAAACAGTGACGTCGATATTCGAGTCCGCCGGGGCTTTTGGCGCCGTTACAAAAAGGGGCGAAAGCTGCCTCGCGACGGCGCGGGAAAAAATACCGCGTTTGGCTCAAAACGAAAACCACGCAGCTCTTTTAAATCAGCTCGTCGATTTGATGTTTTTCCCAAAGGAGCGCAAATGACCGTACATAATATCATAATAGGTGATAGCCGTCGTCTGTCACTTATAGGAGATAAATCCGTGCAACTCATTGTCACCTCACCGCCGTATTGGCAACTCAAAGACTATGGCACGGACAACCAACTCGGGTTTCACGACAGCTACGAAAACTACATAAACAACCTCAATCTCGTTTGGCGGGAGTGCGACAGGGTGCTTTCCGACGGTTGCCGCTTGTGCGTCAATATCGGCGACCAATTCGCGAGAAGCGTCTACTATGGACGGTATAAGGTAATCCCGATTCGGACGGAGATTATCAAGTTCTGCGAAACGATAGGAATGGATTATATGGGCGCGGTCATATGGCAGAAGGCGACGACGATGAACACGACCGGCGGCGGCGCGGTTATGGGAAGTTTTCCGTATCCGCGCAACGGCATTTTGAAGATAGACTACGAGTTTATCCTTATTTTCAAAAAACAGGGCAATGCGCCAAAGCCGACAATGGCGCAAAAAGCAGCTTCGGAAATGACAAAAGACGATTGGAATCAGTATTTCTCATCGCACTGGAACTTCAATGGAGTAAAACAGCACGAACACATTGCGGCATTTCCCGAAGAACTCCCGAAACGGCTGATAAAAATGTTTTCTTTCGTTGGCGAAACGGTTTTTGACCCGTTTCTCGGCAGCGGGACAACATCCTTAGCGGCAAGAAACCTCGGACGCAATTCGGTAGGGTACGAGATAAACGCTGATTTTGTACCTATAATCAAAAACAAATTAGATTATACGCAAAGTTGCATTGAAGACGTAAA
>BOCC01000390.1 GCA_026002715.1 Synergistales bacterium | reverse complement strand
ACACGCTGAAGGGGCTTTCCGGCAAAGAATACTGGATGTTCGGTTTTGACGAGTCTCACGTCGCCCGCTCTATCCCGGACGCCATAGCCGTGCTGCTCGAAAAGTTGGTCGAGGGGTCGAAGAACAAGGGGGGGGAGTTCAAGTTAGTCGTGCGCGAGGGCGGAGCGCCATGCCCGGAGTGCGGCTCTCCTATGGAGATGATTTCGGGCTGCGCTTATTGTTTCAGCTGCGGGTACAGCCCCTGTAAATAAGTGCCGACCTTAGCCGATATTCTTGACGCTAAGGAGTCTCGCTGGCAGTTGCGGTTAGAGCTTTGCCGAAGGGGGCGCTCGCTGCTCACGCTTACGATGAACGTCCCTGGGCCCGACAAGAACCTGCCGCGCTGGAACGAAGCTCACGGCAGATACGCCCTTGAAATTGAAGGCGCGCTGAAAAATCACGTTCTTTATATGAGAGAAAGAAAAACGCCCGCCGGGGCGGAGAGCCATTTTGTCACAGACTTGACGGCTCATGAGCTCAAGCGATACGCCGTATCTCTTGAGGAGGGCAATCCGGTTGGGCGGCTGCTCGACGCTGACGTGATGGATAACAAAGGAAATTCAGTCGACCGAAAATCTCTTTGCCTCCCTTCGCGGCGCTGTCTATGCTGCAGCGGAGAGGCCAAAGTTTGCTCACGGGAAAAACGGCATTCTCTCGAGGAGATTTTGAGCCGGGCGGAAGAAATGCTTGAGTTATATTCCTCAGTAAACCCCTCCGGCTTTTAGGGCTTCGCTCAGGCTGATCGCTTTTTTTATCTCCATATTTTTTGGCCAGGACGAGTCGTTTTTTTCACGCGCGCTGATAACCGCGCGCTTTAGGCCGAGCCGTTCGGCCTCGCGCAGGCGCGAGGACAGGCGCGTGACGGGCCTCACTTCGCCGGCTAAGCCCACCTCGCCAAGCCAGCAGGAGTCGGCCAGCGTCGGCCTGCCGAGGAGCGCCGGGGCCAGAGAGACGCAGGCCGCGAGGTCGGCGGAGGGATCCTGACTCGACAGTCCGCCCGCGATGTTCAGGTAGAGATCGTAAGCGCCGCACACGACGCCGGCGCGTTTTTCCAATACGGCGGCCAGAAGCTGAAAACGGTTCAGCTCGATTCCTCTCGATGTGCGTTTGGGGTAGGGGAAGGCGGTCGGCGCGGCTAAGGTCTGCACTTCGGCGACAAGGGGCGTTGAGCCCTCTAAGGCTATCGTCATTGCCACGCCCGGAACGATCG
>BOCC01000389.1 GCA_026002715.1 Synergistales bacterium | reverse complement strand
CTCTCCGACTACGGATTGGGGTTTTGTACGCCCTTCCTGTGCCGGGCGGTTGTCGAGACGGCAAAGGTCCGTAAAATCCCCGTGTTTGTGGACCCGCGAGGCAGCGACTGGAGCCGATACAGAGGCGCGACCGTCGCCACGCCGAACTTGGCGGAGCTTTCCGCTGTATCGGGACCTGTTCAAAACGAAGACGGCGCCGTCGTGGAAGCCGGCGAGAAAGCGCGGCGCTTCGCTGAGCTCGAGTACCTCTTGGTTACGCGCTCCTCTTGCGGCATGAGCCTTGTCGGTGAACAAGGCGTAGCTCACATTCCCGGACGCCCCATAGAGGTCTTCGACGTCAGCGGCGCGGGAGACACCGTGATAGCCTGTCTCGCCGCCGCGTTCGCCGCTGGTTTCTCGATGGCCGAGGCGGCCGCGTTCGCAAACGACGCCGCCCATATAGTCGTCACGAGAAGCGGCACGTATCCCATAAACGCGCGTGACATTTTGAGCGAAAACGCGAAGACTTCTGAACGAATCGTCACGCGAGATGAGGCCGCCGCCATATGCGGCCGCTGGAAAAAAGACGGCCGCGTCGTCTTCACGAACGGCTGTTTCGATATTCTCCACGCCGGACACATAGATAGTTTAGAGCGCGCCCGCGCCCTCGGCGGACGCCTCGTGGTCGGCCTGAACAGCGACCGCTCCGTCCGCGCGCTAAAGGGAGAAGGGCGCCCCGTAAACCGCGAACATGACAGGGCGCGCCTTTTGTCCGCGCTGCGCTGCGTGGACCTTGTGGTTATCTTTGACGAGGACACTCCAAGCGAGCTTTTGTCAGAGCTTCGCCCGCACGTCTTAGCCAAGGGCGGCGACTACGGCGCGGATACTCTGCCCGGACGGGAGTTTGTCGAAGAAGTCGTTATTTTGCCGCTGACGGACGGATTGTCTACGACCGGTACAATAAAGAAAATAAGGAGGAGCTATCAATAGAAAGCCTTAGAAAGCCATAGAAGCCATTGCCATAAAGGCTCTCCGATACGTTCCGATGTTTGAGCGGAACTTGGATTTGCTGAGTATGGGCGGCGCGAAATAGTATTACGCCTGCTATAATACATGGCAGTTCAACGATTACTCGAAATATATGCACAAAATTTTCGACGTCTTTGAGGGGAGGATCCAGAGATGACTGTAAAACTCAAGGTATTCTTGCAAGAACAGGCGTATATCGGCGGATGTTGCTGCGCTATGATCTGTCAGACTACCGACGGAGAACCGT
>BOCC01000388.1 GCA_026002715.1 Synergistales bacterium | reverse complement strand
ACAGCTATAAAGAATATATCGACCGATTCTACAAAAATTAGACAAGGATTGAATAAGCATGCGCCTGTAGCATCAAAGCATGACCGATTACGAGGCGGAAGCATTCCCGAAAGCCGGACACCTGCCCCGCGCAAATCCGAAGATTCGTGTTTTATGAACTGAAGTAGGAGGAATATACACATGAATTTACGTAGAATGGCATTTATCATCAATGGCGTGACGCGGTTTGTAGTCTGCAACCCCGAACGCGACAGCTTAGCGGACACTCTGAGACGCATAGGACTGACCGGGACGAAGGTCGGCTGCAACGCCGGGCAATGCGGAGCCTGTACGGTTTTGCTGGACGGAGTTCCTGTGCGTTCTTGCGTTAAAAAAATAAAAGACATCGCCGAATACTCCAACATTTTAACCATCGAGGGAATCGGAACGCCAACAAATCTGCATCCGCTGCAGCAGGCGTGGATAACCCATGGCGGAGTGCAGTGCGGTTTTTGTTCTCCCGGCTTTATCGTTTCCGCCAAGGGCCTTCTCGACGTCAATCCCTCTCCGACCCGGCAGGAGGTTCGCGCATGGTTCCAGAAGAACCACAATGTTTGCCGTTGCACTGGATATAAACCATTAGTCACCGCCGTCATGGAAGCGGCGGCGGTTATGCGCGGAGAAAAGAGCATGAAAGATATTACTTTCGATGCCGATTCGTGCGACCGCATATACGGCAGCCGGTATCCGAAGCCTACCGCCGTAGAAAAAGTCACGGGGCTTTGCGATTTTGGGGACGATCTGGGACTTAAAATGCCGGAAGGAACGTTGCACTTGGCGCTTGTGCAGCCCGATGGCCTGAGTGCTGGGAAGCGTATAGGTGATCGGCATCAAAATCGTCAAGCCCACGGCGGCGGACATACCGGGGATGGTACCAATGATAAGTCCCATAAGAGTCCCCAAGACGAGCAGGATAAATGAGGACGGATAAAACGCAAATTCTATGATCGAATTAACAATTTCCGCAAAACTGCCCATGCATATCCTACCTCCGTCATGCCGAGAAACGCGTTTTAATGAAGTCTGCCACCAAGTCCAAAAGGGGATCATAGAATGAAATCCGGAACAAGACAACAAAGAAAATGTAAAAGCCCACAATGAAAATTCCGCTGATCAGGAAGATGTTTTCCCATTTGCGCTCCGGCTCCAAGTATTTGGAAATTACAATAAAGGCCAGCACCGTGCTAACTGTAAAGCCCACTTGAGTCCACAAGAACGC
>BOCC01000387.1 GCA_026002715.1 Synergistales bacterium | reverse complement strand
AAAACAACTTATCGCCGAGTCACATTGAACGCCCCGCGCGGTACGGATATTTGGTAAAATAACTTAAAACTTTGCGAAGAAAGGAAGATGCCGCCTGATGGATTACGAAGGCCTGATCTGTCACCCTCCTATGGAAAGAGCGTCGCTCAAGTTGCCGGTGGCCGTAGGATGCGCCTATAATCAATGTAAATTCTGCACATTTTTCAAGCATTTGAGATACAGGCTGCTGCCATTGGAGCAAATCGAAGATGAGCTGCGGCGCGTGCGGGATCTTGGCGGAAATCCTAAGCAGGTGTTTTTGGGGGATGGAAACGCCTTTGGTATGGAGACTTCCCGTCTGCTGCTTATCACGGAGAGAATTTTTCACTACTTCCCCAATTGCCAAATGATCAACATGGACGCCACCGTAACGGATATTCGCGGTAAAACGAATAATGAGTTGCGCCAACTAAAAAGAGCGGGGATAAAGCGTCTTTATCTGGGAATTGAAGGCGGGCTTGACGATGTTCTGTCCTTTATGCAAAAAGACCATGACACAGAGCAGGCCTATAGGGAAATTCAACGTGTACAGAACGCGGAACTCGTATTTAACGCCCACATTATGACTGGAATCGCGGGAGCGGGACGAGGATTAGAAAATGCCGAAAGGCTGGCGGAGTTCTTTAACCGTACTCAGCCGGAACGGGTTATCAACTTCTCTCTGTCTTTATCCCGAAGCGCGCCATTGTATCAGGATATTTTGGCCGGTCGTTTTATTCCGGCGAGCGAAGTGGAAAATCTAATAGAGGCCCACAGGCTTTTAGAACTATTAGGGACAAATTTTCTTTTGTATGATGGGTTTCACGATCAATTAGAGTTGCGCGTGTGGGGGGAACTCCCGCGAGATCGGCTAAAGATGCTGCAAAAGTTGAAGGACGCCATTGCAATGCATACTCAGCGAGAGTTGATGGCAGCCTGTTCTTAGTTGGCTCACTCGCCATGAGGAAAATGACCAAGCGGGACAGGGCGGCAGGATATACGACGGAAGCTACGGCGGCGTCCATTTGCTCTTTACCCCTCTGGGGGTGATTTTTCTGGCCGCCGGCGTCTGGATTATGCGCAGGGCCTACGCTTCGGCCACTCATATGGTCACCTCTAAAAACCCCCTTGCAGATTAAGAGAAAAAATGCTGTAATATAACATGATAAACAACGATATTGACTAAGGTAGGTGCGAATTATGCAACTAAATTTTTTGCTTGACGAAAAGATATATGGACGCCT
>BOCC01000386.1 GCA_026002715.1 Synergistales bacterium | reverse complement strand
TCATGCGGCCGGCCCTGATGCTGTCGCAGGCTATGCCTATAAAGGGCACGCCCGACGGGATATGCCCCTGCGTATGGGCGAAGCCTATCGTGCCGCGCGCCTTTATAAAGGCGTCCATGTCGGCTTTTTCGATGGCCTTCTTCATGACGGCGAGCGCCGCTATCATCTTGGCGTTAGCGAGAGGTACGTCGCCCGCGCCGGCCGGGAGCGTTATCTCAGGAATCTGGAGCTCCGCCGCGAACTTGTCCACGTCTTTGAACGAGAGACCGAGAAGCGCAAGCGGCTCATAGGTGAGCGCGGATGTTATGGCCTGAGGCGAAGCGCCGGCGCCCACTGAGTGCTTGCCGAGGGCGTCGAGGCGAGTGACGGGGTTCGTCCCGTCGTCAGGAACGAGCAGCACCGCGAAGTTCCCGAGGCAGTCCTCGAGAGCCGGAAGGTTTTTCTTCACGTGGTCGCGGCTGTTCATGTAGAGCTTGGGAATGGCGCCGCCGGCCAGGACGACGCAGTTCTTGCGCGCGCCGGCCGCGACTTGGGAGGCCCCCGCGATTATTGCGTTCACCGGCCCCGCGCAGAAGCCGCGCACGTCTACGCCAGAGGCGTTGAGGCATCCCGCTATCTCGGCTACGGCCTTGGCGAAGTTGCCCCCGGCGCGCTGGTTCATGTCGCCCGCGCCCTCCTCGGAGCATTCGATTACAAAATCGACGTCTTCCGGCTTAATCCCGGCGTTCTTGATGAGGTGAAGCAGAGACAACACGCCGCCGGCCTTACAGGCGAGGTTCTCCATCAATACATAGGCAAAGAGGCAGTCGTCAACGGCGTGCCCGCTTCGGACGCACCCGACTACCTTTCCACCGAAGTAGAGGGGGCGCGCTTTCTTGTCCTTAACCTCGGCCTCTATCTCGGACACCTCATGCAAGCCCTTGAGGCGGGCCACAATAGCTTCGGTCATTATGGGGTCTTTAAGGAGCTTTTCTTTTACGCCCTCGCCGAAACCTTTCTCGAGCCATACGAGATCGAATACGTCGCAGAGCGTCATAAGCCCAAGAAATTCGTCCTCGGGCATAATCTCTCCGTATTTGCCGTACCGCTTAGACTCGGGGAGATAGTTTTCTATCCAAGCGGTCTCCCCCGCCTCAAGGGCTTGCATGAGGTGTCCGAGATAGGGGCCGACGTTAAGGACAAGAAAGCGCGCCCCCTCTACTTCGGAGGAAAGGTAGTCGGGTGCGTCCGAAGCGGGCACGCCGTTGACGACTGCCTCTTTGC
>BOCC01000385.1 GCA_026002715.1 Synergistales bacterium | reverse complement strand
GCTAACAGGTCGTCCGCTTGGTCTCTCAAAGCTATCGGTATATACATATTTTTCCCCTCCTCTTTGTATTGTCGCAAAATCTCGCTGTACTTGACCATCAACGCTTCGTCTTTTATGTTGACGATACGCTCTGTAAAGAGCAGAAGGTCTCGCTTCTCACTCAAGCTCCAACCTCGTTCGCCGAGAAGCTCAATCGTTTTGCGGAGAAAGTTGAATTTCTTGAGTTCCTCTTTCGTTTGCATGGCGAACTTCGCCGCGTAAAGCACAATATCTATCGGGTTGTCGGATTCTATCATTTCATCGTCGTCGAGTTCTGACAGTACAAGTCTATTATACTTATAAACGCTCTCGGTTCCATAATGCTCATGCGAATAATACAAGGACTCGTTTACAGGGCGTTTCTCCGTAATGATGGCGAGTGCAACGGGCTCTCTTCTGTAATGTCCGTAAATCAGACATTTATAGTGATTCATCCTCTCGGATATGTTGCCTCCGCCATGTCCTTGAGCCTCACAATGTAGGATTATCCACTCAGCTTCTCCGTTTTTAAGCGGCACTTCCATAACGTAGTCCGCAAAGTGCGGACTTGTATGAATCGTGGGATCGGCGGTGTTAAGAATATCCGTGAATTCTTTGTCAAGCGGACGCTGTTTGGTTTCCCTGTCAGCTGCTTCATAAAGTTCAGGTATGGCTCTTTTAAGAAGAGGATAGAAGAACCTGTCGATAAGGTCTTTCCAAAAACCATCGTGATCAAAGCGTTCTGTTTTGATAGAATCGCCGTTCGGCGTTTCTATGTCGTCTTGCTGAATGTCAGTCTTGTTTGTCTTTGTCATGGACTCTCACCTCCGAATCTTGTGTTTATTATACGGTATTACGCCTTAGAAGATAGGCCTCTCACTCTCCACTCTCCATTCTCAACTCTCAACTCTCCATTATATAGCACACTTAGACCGAAAATTGCCGAACCTCTCTAAATTGTCTGTTTCGCGGCGCGACGCCCAGCATAAGGCCGAACAGTAGCGCGGCGGTCAGCGCGACAGCGCGAATTTTTCCCCGCGCCCATTTGTTGATTGATGTACTCATAATCTTTCCTCCTATTTTTCCCCGCCGTTTCCGGGCGGGAAATGGTATAAAACGCGACAAAAGACCCGCGTGTGCGAGTCTTTCAATGGGCGACTTCATAATAGCATTTTTAGACGCAAAAAAGAGAAAGGTGTCTAAATCGTTACCTTTCTCTTGAGTTGAGAATGGAGAATGGAGAATGGA
>BOCC01000384.1 GCA_026002715.1 Synergistales bacterium | reverse complement strand
CGGGAATATCGTGCCAGTCGAGTCGGCTGGCCTTGCCGCTAAAGTTATAGGTTTCACGATACGGCCCTATCCGTCTCAGGGCGTCGGCTCCGTGGACGGTGAAGATGAACCCCTACAGCTTAACACGCCTGCGTCCGTCATGCGGCGCGGTTATATGACCGTGGAAACAGCGGGGACGCCGGCGCCACACGGTCAGGTCTATGTCGTCACAAGCGGAAATCCTGACCTTATCGGGACTATAACCGCCGTAGGCGCGAGTTCCACAGCTATTCAGGGCGCGTACTTCACAGGAGCTGCTGACACAAACGGCATTGCCGAAATCGAATTTAACATTTAATCCGAGGTGATTGAGTATGGCTAAAAAATTCAGAGATTTAAACGGGTCCCTATCGCGCATGTTCTAAGACAGCACCGGCGCGTTCCTGATCGGTGAGCTTGAGAAGCTTGACCCGCGCATCCATGAGCCGCTCATGGAGTTTACGTATCACCGCGATTTGCCGATACGGAGCGACGCCACTATCGGCGACGAGTACACGGCTTTCATGTATAACTCGCTTGGCGGCGTTGGCGGGGCGAAGTCCAATGGCAAAAACTGGTTGTCCAAAGAGGGCAACGTGATCAGCGCGGCTCAGGTTGACCTCAAGAAAGAGGTCTTTCCGTTTTACGCGTGGGCGATGGGCGTTGATTACGATCTGCTTGAATTGGAAAGCGCCCAGCAGCTCGGACGCTCTATCGACCAGATGAAAATAGACGCGGTGCAGGCCAAGCACCAGATGGACGCGGACGCGCTCGCCTATGTCGGCGATACGGATTTGAGCCTGACGGGGTTGGCCAACAGCACGAGCGTTATCGTCGATATGGCGGCTCCAAGCGCAAATACAGGCGCGTCCACATTCTGGATCAACAAGACGCCGCAGGAGATTTTGAGCGACGTAAACGGCCTCCTCGAAGCGGCTTGGAAAGAGTCGGGCCTCGCCGTCCCTCCGTCTCATTTACTGCTACCCCCCGACGCGTTTGTACCTCTGTTAAACCCCGTGACGGCGGCAGGCGACAAGTCGGTTATGACCTATATCAAGGAGAACAATATCTTCAAAAACACTACGGGGCGCGAGTTCAACATCTTGCCGGTGAAATGGCTCGACGACATCGGAACCGCGGTATCGTCGAAACCCACAGGCCGCGCCGTGGCCTATACGCCTAAGGAGAACTACGTTCGTTTCCCGATCACTCCGTTGCTCAGAACTAACGTGCAGTATGACCTACTCAAGGTCAAGTTCG
>BOCC01000383.1 GCA_026002715.1 Synergistales bacterium | reverse complement strand
CGCAGTACATCATCTCGAGGGTATTGGTTCCCGGCTGGGTCAGAGCGTAGTCGGCGGCTTTCATGACGCTCCCGGTAGGCGCGCGGACCGGGGAGAGTCCGGCGTCGTACCATACGGCAAACTCGCTCTCCGGTACAAACGGCGAGAACAGGCTTTTTATTTGAACGGAAGGCATAAGGCGTTTTAAATGCAGCGATATTTCGGACAGCCAAGGCAATACGGCGTTTCGGATAGCGGCACGGCTGCCGGGGAGCAAGAGGAGGCGGTTTTCTCCTTCCCAACTGAACGTCCTGTGCTCCATGGCCAGAGAATCTCTGATCAGGTCTCCTATAACTCTTACGCCCGAGTCCGTACTCCGCGCTTTGCGCCTGATTTTCGCGCCTATATCGGAAGCCATGGAGTTTACGGCGGTAAAGACGCGCGCGTGCTTCATACCTTTTTTGTATCCGTAGGCATAGCAGAAAAGCGGCGCTTTGTTAATACGCGCCAAATGCCGCCCGAAGAAGAGATCTCCGCCGAGCTGCGCCACGCAGTCGGTTTTTTCCCATGACATGGCGCGCCAAATCGCGCCCGCGCTGTCCGGCCCGTCAAGTTTGTCAACCCCGAACTCCGAAGCCACGCGCCTTTCGTGCCCCGACGCAAACTGACAGGGAAGCAGCCAAAGCGAAACCGAATGTTCCCGCCGTCTAAGCTCGGCTATTACCGGCCTGGCCCATCCCCAAAGCTCACCCGGCCCATTGCTCAAAATCGAAACTCTCATAATTCTCCAGCCTCCAAGGCTTCCAAAATCTCTTTTGCCCAGAACTCTGACGCTTTGCCCGTCCCCATCGCCAAGTTGGCCTTGTCCATACGCGCGCTTATCTCAGACGCGCGCATGGCGTCGTCGAGATACGCGTGAAGCTCCTCCGCAATGCGACCGGGACGGCGCTCGTTTATTATCTCAGGGAAAAACGGCGCGTCCGTCAGGCGGTTCGGTATCGAGATAAAAGGCGTGCGGATAAGCGCGCGCGCTATCAGGAGCGACAGACCTCTGACGTTGTAAATAACCACCATAAAACGCCTGAGCAGCATGGCCTCGACCGCTACAGTCCCGCTGACCCCAGCCACGGCCTTCGAGACGGCCATCAAATCGCGCCCCTCGCCGTCCCACGTTTCAAAACCAGACAAACGCCTATCGAGCTCGCGTTTAAGTGAGGCGGAGAGGCCGGGTGCTATCGAAAAGACAGGAATAAACCCGCTGTTTTCTTCTATGAGCAATTTTGCCGCCGAAATGAGCTGG
>BOCC01000382.1 GCA_026002715.1 Synergistales bacterium | reverse complement strand
ATGAGGAAAATATTCCGCTCGCTCGCCGAGAAGAAAATTTTGGTATTTTTGCAAGATTTGGACGCGAGAAGAGAAGGAAAAATAGTTCCATTTTTAGGGATGCCGGCGAGCTGCGCCACGGGGATTATAAAACTTTACAGAAAATTTTCCTCACCCGTGATTCCGATTGTCTGCCTCAGACACCCCGACGGGATTCATCATACGGTTTGTGTAAATAAAATTTTGAGTGATTTTTCGGACGAAGATGGCAACTCTTTTGGAATAAATATGGAAAAGTCTCTGAAAATGTGTAATAATGTCTTAGGCTCTTGGATAACTGACAACCCTGAACAATGGATGTGGATTTTAGATAAATGGGGTTTTGCTCTCAAGAACGCGAAGGGCTCGGCTTTATGATTCTCGGCATAGACCCCGGGTTGAGCAAAGTGGGGTGGGCCGCGGTTAATGAGGATGGCGGCTTGCTGCGCGCGGGGGTTTTTCAGGCATTTGACGCGGAGCGTTTTTTTGAGGTGTGGCGTAAGCCGTTTGACGAGTGGGAACAAAATCTCGCTTGTTGGACTCTTGAAAGAATTGAAGATATTATACACGTTTCACCGAACGCTTCGGCTTTGAGCGTTGCCTTGGGTAACGGAACGGGAAGCGCGGCAATAGCTGATTTGTGTCGTCGCGTCGGTTTTTGTTTCAAGCTGACGGACGAGAAAATGACAACGATAGAGGCTCGCTCTTTATACTGGAAAATTCACAGGCCTCTTTGGTGGCAAAGGTTTTTGCCTGTTTCATTGCGTGTTCCACCCAGAAGTCTCGATGATTTCGCGGCTTGGGTGATAGCGCGCAGATTTATTTCGGCTTGTTCTATACAAAATATGTAATATAATGAATAATCGCGAAAATGCACCGAGGTTCGAAGGGAGTCGTTGGATAAAATGGCCGGATCGGATAAACTTGCTGTTCTTGTCAATACATTTGGTTCGTCACTTATTTCAGTGGGGCGCGAAGTTGGGCTTGAGGTCACGCTGAACAAGGCCCAGGTTTCTCAGGGTGTAAAAGTGGATAATATATGCTCCGCCTCTTTGATAGGCGTCGTGGGGAGCGGAGTTCAGGGTACGGCTGTAATTATGCTTGACCAAGAGGGTTTTAAGGCCGTCGTCGCCACCATGTCGGGAGGCATGATTAAACCTGATGTCAAGGACGGGGTTGCGATGAGCGTAATCGGCGAGCTGTCCAACATGGTCAGCGGACGCGCGTTGACTCAGGCGGCCTTGCCGGGTGTCGACGTAACGC
>BOCC01000381.1 GCA_026002715.1 Synergistales bacterium | reverse complement strand
GATAGACTGTTTTTCATATTTCACCCAATGGGTGAAAGCCTTAAACGCCATAAATGCTCTATATTACCGTCTTTACAGAAATTATAGAGTCGCAACCTGAGGATTTGGGCTATATAATAATAAATAAATTAAACCTAAACATTTGCAGACTCCTTTCTTGGCCTACCGTCAGCTTTATTTTTGCTGTGCGCGTTTTCTTTCCGCTTCAGTTTTTGCGCGCCGGATTTTTTCTTGAGACAGGCCCGCGCCCTCAATGCGATCTAATTCTTTCTGCGCGTCGGTAAATCCGTTTAGGCGCGAAAGGTAATACCACATGTAAGACTCTTCGATATCTTTGGTCACTCCTCGGCCATCTCCATAACTAACGCCCAAATTACATTGAGCTCTTGCATGTCCCTGCTCGGCGGCTTTGCGAAACCACTCGACAGCCTGTTCGTAGTCTTGGGGCACTCCTCGTCCGTTATAGTACATAAAGCCCAAATTATTTTGAGCGATTGCCTCTCCCTGTTCAGCGGCTTTGCGAAACCACTCGACAGCCTGTTTGTCGTCTTTGGTCACTCCTTGACCATTTTCGTACATAACGCCCAAAGCATATTGAGCGATTGCCTCTCCCTGTTCAGCGGCTTTGCGAAACCACTCGACAGCCTGTTCGTAGTCTTTGGTCACTCCTTGACCATTTTCGTACATAACGCCCAAAGCATATTGAGCGATTGCCTCTCCCTGTTCAGCGGCTTTGCGAAACCACTCGACAGCCTGTTTGTCGTCTTTGGTCACTCCTAGGCCATTTACGTACGCAACGCCCAAATTACATTGAGCGTCTGCATGTCCCTGCTCAGCGGCTTTGCGATACCACTCGACAGCCTGTTTGTCGTCTTGGGGCACTCCTTGGCCATTTACGTACGCAACGCCCAAATTACATTGAGCGCTTGCATATCCTTGCTCAGCGGCTTTGCGGTACCACTCGACAGCCTGTTCGTAGTCTTGGGGCACTCCTCGTCCGTTATCGTACATAAAGCCCAAACCATTTTGAGCTTTTGCATATCCCTGCTCAGCGGCTTTGCGAAACCACTCGACAGCCTGCTTGTCGTCTTGGGTCACTCCTTGACCGTTATAGTACATAACGCCCAATTTATATTGAACAGTTGCATTTCCTTTTAAGTACCACAATCCACCGATTATCGCCAGTATCACAAAGCACACTTGTGCAAATCGCGAGACATGCTTACCTGCACGTTCACGTTCGGTATTGGCAAGGCGTTCCCACTCAATACGCTGTCTCTCGGTTTCTGCTA
>BOCC01000380.1 GCA_026002715.1 Synergistales bacterium | reverse complement strand
TCTCCATCATTAGGGCCGAGACGGAGGCCGAGGCGCTCATCATAGAGGCGAAACTCATACGCAGCTACTCGCCCTTCTTCAACGTAGACCTCAAAATGTCAGACCGCTATCCCTACCTTCGTATCACGAACGAGCCGTTTCCGCGCCTCGCCGTCACGCGCAAAAAAGAGGATGACGGCTCCGTGTGGTTCGGCCCTTATGTCAGCGCGGGAAACATTCACGACCTGATGCGCCTCATCGAAAGGTACTTTTCACTCAGAACCTGCCGCTCCGAAATCAAGAGCGACCAAACACGCTCAAAGAAAGTACGCCCCTGCATAGAATACTCCTTAGGGCGCTGCATGGGCGTATGCGCCGCTCTCGCCACGGAGAGCGAATACCGCGAGCGCGTCAATGACGTCATATTGCTTTTGCGCGGCCAGCACGCCGAACTTGTGGAGAACCTGCGCCGCCGCATGGACGCGTGCGCCAAGAAAATGGCCTTCGAGGAAGCCGCTCGCTACCGCGACACCATACGCGCCATATGGAGGGTGTCGCGCCAGCGCATATCCGAACCCCTGCAAGAGGACATGAACCCTGACGCTTGGAAGACTCTCACGAGCGCGCAGGAGATTCTGGGGCTCAAGACAATCCCTTGGCGGATAGACGCCTTCGATATTTCGCATATGTCGGGCAAGGAGGCATATGGCTGTTGCGTGGTCTTTGAGCAGGGGCGGCCAAACACTTCACTCTATCGCCGCTTCAAAATCCGCACCGTGGCGGAGGGCGAGGTGGACGACTTTCGCGCCATAAAAGAAACGGTGTCGCGGCGCTACCGCCACGTTTTGGACAACACCGAACCGACGCCTCAGCTCATCCTGATAGACGGAGGCCCCGTGCAACTAGAATTTGCGATCGCGGCGTTGGAAGAACTCAAAAAGGAAGCCGAAAACGCCGACGCCCCGTCCCCGCTCAAAGAAAACTTGAAAGTATTCAACCCGCCTGAAAATCCGCTTGTCATATCGCTTGCCAAAGAAGAAGAGCTTATCTTCAGACCTGGTGCCGCCGAGCCCTTGCGTCTGTCTTATGACAATCCGGTGCTCAGGCTTTTACAGGAGACGCGCGACGAGGTTCACCGCTACGCCATCACCACACACCGAAACGCGCGCGCTTCCCGATTGAGACGCTCAGCGTTAGAAGAAATCCAGGGTATAGGCAAAAACCGGGCCGCGCAGCTTTTAGTGAAATTTGGGAGCGTTCAGCGCATCGCCGCTCTGCCTCCGGAGGATCTATGTGTCATCCCCGGCGTTGGGC
>BOCC01000379.1 GCA_026002715.1 Synergistales bacterium | reverse complement strand
TTATGAAAGAACGTACTAAAATGTCATAAAATCAAGGCTTCGCAATTTATGTGCAATTTTTTGTATCAAAGACTACATTATAGAAAGCCTTGAAAAATCAGCACTTCTGCCCCGCTGGACAGTAACTCTTTTTTATGCGTTTGCCCTGCCCTTTTTATTTTTTGTCTTGACATATTATTTTTTACGTGCTATCCTCTGTAAGCTTTTTAAATAAGGCACTCTTCGTCCGCTAGAAATTCATCGGTTTGTTCAGAAGACGATTTTGTCCGTTGTGCAACTCGCGCCGTAAAAGACCCGAAAAAATGATGTTGTAGGCATAGCTGTGTCGTGTTGTCTTTTTAAGGCAACGTTACAGTTGTGCTTCGTCATCAAACTCGGGTCTTTTTTGTGCTCTCGCGTCACGAGTCACTTTTGACCCTCATCTGTTAGCATATCTTGCTTGCGCACATTGAAAAAAGAATAGCTGGGTTCGAGACGGCGGGAGCACGGCAGGGAAAGGGAAAGCCGTTTTGATCTCCGAAAAAAAATATGATGATACTGGTTTCACCTCAGGTGCGTCAGAGAACACTTCTTCTGAGTTTTTTTCTCTTTCCGATCAGTACCTGCTTTGGGGGAAATCGAAAGATCAGGCAAACAATGCCGGCATAACACACCTCTTCGATCATCGTACGGGCGATTTGTACGTTCCTGCGGAAGCGACAACAGATAGAATCTGCCTTCGCTTTAGAGAATATTTTTCAAAAGACGAATACGGAAATTTTGTCTGGGAAATGGAGCGTTGCCTCAGTCTGGTTGGTTGTATAAAGGCTTATGGGCAGGGCGCTGCCGATCAAGAGACATTAACCTTGAGATCCGTTGAAAGAACATCCCCTTTTTGCCTCAGTCGGGAACCCATATGAGTTTCGCCAAATCTTCGCCCGTGAGATAAAAGCACAATTTCCATATTCTTTCCTTCTTGGCGCCAAGACTCTCCGCACCCAGCAACGTGCCGCGACTGAAGTCCAGCGAAAATCACCCTCTCGATCCCGTCAGCAGAAGGAGAGCGAAAGTGGACAAAAAGGGCTGATGCCCCACGATCATAATCTTTTGTTCGGGTGCGTTGAGCTTTCGCAGATATTCCCCCGCTCTCGCAGCCTCGCGCTTTCCTCTGTCCGACAGAGGTCTCTCCGCGTCACTCCCAGCGGCAAGGGCATGACCATGCCGCATCAGAAATATTTTCATTCCTCTCACTTTGCTCAGACACAAAACAATACCTTTAAGTATTGGCATTAACAGCAGTATATATCGATATTGCGC
>BOCC01000378.1 GCA_026002715.1 Synergistales bacterium | reverse complement strand
CAAAAACGACATATGGCAACCGGCGCAGGCCTCCAACCATACTGAAGCAACTTTTGGTTTAGCCATTTTCTACACCTCCACCGGTTTCGCTTTGTCAGGTGTTATCTTTGAAGTGAATATATTATCGCAGGGCGCGGTCGACGGGACGCCCATCTTCACTCCCATCTTGTCGCAGAGCTTCTGCATAACCTCGCCAAAACCCCTGAGCCCGGGAATAGGAGAGAGTATCTTGGACACCTGCAGGCGCTCACCCTCGATGGTGCAGAGGTGTCCGCTCCGCTCGAACCACGCGGGAGCCGGCAGAATAACGTCGGCCATATTAGTCATGGGCGGCAGCAAGAATGGCGTCTGCACCACGGTAAAACCGGCGCGGGACATGGAGTCCAGCACAAGCGAGCTCTCCTTCACAAGCCCGGACGAGTATACGTATAGGAAATCCTGTTCTTCCGTGTCTATCCACGGCTCTTCCGCCAGAACTGTGTTCAGCGCGCCGAGCGCGTTGCAGTGACCGAGTATCGGAACTATGGCGAGCCCGTCTTCGAAATACGCTTTATGCCTTACGGCGAAGTTCAAGGCCATCGTCACGGACGTAGAGTTGCGCAAAAGAGTTTTGCCGAGAACAATAATGGGCTTCGTAGCGTCTTTTATGAGTTCGGTCACTTTGGGATCGGAAAGGTCTTTTACTTCTATGTCCGTTATGCCCGCAAAGGGCGATTTGCCGCTTCCGACGTATATCAGCTTCGCGCCCCTGTGCAGGACGGCGACGCGGATATAGCTCGCGACAATAGGCAGGTTCTCCTGCGGGTCGGCGTCCATAACGATTATCGCGTCTGACGACAGGATATTGTGAGCCGCCGTGAACGGACGCACGCCCTGAGCCGTGAAGGGCTTTATGCCGCGATAGAAGCCGCGCAGGACGCGGGAATTGTAGCTGTCGGTCTTTATTTTGCCTATGGCCTCTTTGAAACTGGCGAAGACAGCCAGCTCCTCATCCGTGGCTATGGACGATATGAGGGCGCCCATTCTGCCCGACACCGCGCTCTCCTTGAGCTTGTTTCCTACTAGATCGAGAGCTTCTTCCCAGTTGCTTTCTTTGAACTTGGAGCCCATGCGTATCATAGGACGCGTGACTCTCGGCTGCTCTGTGGATTTCGGAAGGCCGAAGCGCCCGCGCGCGCAGAGCTGCCCGCCGTCCGGACCGTCCACGTTCGTGCCCTCGACTCTGACTATGCTGCCTGTGCGGACGTAGGCTTTGATGGAACATCCTGCCGTGCATATCGGGCAGATAGTGTCAACCA
>BOCC01000377.1 GCA_026002715.1 Synergistales bacterium | reverse complement strand
GTGCTGAGCGATTTACTATCCGGATTTCTCGGTGAGAAAATTGTCGTGACCGAGATACTCAACCCTGAGATTCCTCCCGAATCACTTTTGGACAAGCTCAGCCGTATGGATCTTTTGGCTCTTGACTCGCGCGGAGAGCTTTTAAGCGCCGAGGTTCAGGTACAGTATCACGAAGGCTTCGACGACCGTGTAATTTACTACGGTATGGACGTTCACTCAGATTCGGTCAAAAAGGGAGACAAGTACGCGCAAATCAGGAGAACGGTAATGGTGAATATATTAGCCTTTAGACACAAAAAACTCGCCGATATACCTCACTATCATACGACTTTCAAATTACGCAGCGAGGACGCCTCCGTCACGCTTACGGAGAAGTTCGCGATTCACTACATAGAAGTGCCAAAAATAGTTGATTTAGTCAACAACGCGTCGCTCAAGACATTGAGCAAAGAGGATAAATGGGTGTTATACCTTAACGACTGCGGAGGTGAGTTTATGGAGCGTATAGTCAGCGAAGAGCCCATGATAGCGAAGGCATTGACGATTGGAGAAATATTTAACCTCGACAAAGCCGAGCGTCAGAGAGCGCGCAGCAGAAGAGACGCTGTGATAGGTTTGAATATCGCCATGGGCGCAAGTTACCACAGCGGGATAGAGCAAGGCAAAGCTGAAGGCAAATCTGAGGTAGTGAAAAGTGCTTTCGCCCTAAATCTGCCTATCGAGCAAATAGAAAAACTCACCGGCCTTTCCAGAGCCGATATTGAGAGTATACGCAACAGCTTTTAAGGTCTATGCTTGCGCGTTCCATGTCCGTTGAATCCATATCCGAGTATTTGGGAATTCCGGTGGATAAGATTGAGGCTCTGCGCGTGTAAAGGTGAGATATAGCAACGCGCGAGACATATTGCGTTCTGTTTTTCGCGAAAATTGATTTGGTGGTTGGGCAATTACTGGGTATCAAATAAGCCGGGGCTTGCGCCCCGGCTTTTTAATTCTGTGCTGACTTACTCGGTTATGGTTTAACCGGGTCTGCGTAGAATCCGTTCTCGACGCCTGTTCTGTATGTCGCCAGAATCGCGGCTAAGCCTGTTTCAGTGTCCGGATCCGCGTTCAGCCCCAAGATTTCCTTAATTTCCCAAGGCGCGAAGCCCTCGCCAAGCCAAGCATCGTAAAACTTGAAGACGGTGCCCGCGTTGGACCAGAAGCGGAACCCCAGCACGCGGTCGCGATTCGCACTGTAGGTGGTGTTACCTGGATCACGTGCGGGGACGCCGCTGTTAGTTATGTATGATGATGGGT
>BOCC01000376.1 GCA_026002715.1 Synergistales bacterium | reverse complement strand
GGAGCTGATTCTGCGCGAGGACATCACGACGGCCGCGCAGGAGCACGCCATGTCGGTAAAACAGGCTGGCGCCAACCTGATCTCCATTATCAACGACATCCTCGACCTGTCTAAGATAGAGAGCGGCAAATTAGAATTGGTGGAAACGGAGTACGCTCTCGCCTCGCTCCTGAACGATGTAATCAGCATTATCAAAATGAGAGTGGCGGAAAAGCCTATCCTGTTCGTCACGAACATCGATTCGCGCCTGCCCGCGCACCTTATCGGAGACGAAGCGCGGACGCGCCAAGTGCTGCTCAATATCCTCTCCAACGCCGCCAAATACACGCATGGGGGGTATATTCTCTTCAAGGCGAGCGGCGTAAAAAGCGAAAACGGCGAAATAACCCTGACGTTTACGGTGTCTGACACGGGTATCGGCATCAGGACCGAGGATATGGCATACCTGTTCGATAACTTCACGCAATTCGACACTCAGGCCAATCACTCCATCGAAGGCACCGGCTTGGGCCTGCCCATAACGCGGAACTTGGTGCAGCTTATGGGCGGCGATATCGTCGCCGAAAGCGCTTATGGCTCCGGGAGCACGTTTACGGCCACGATCGTCAGCAAATTCCACTCCGACAAGCCGCTCGCCAAAGTTGAAGAGGCGGGGAACAAGCGCGTCCTGATATGCGAAAGCAGAAAGATATACGCCGACTCTATTCTTTACTCCCTCGATAACTTGGGCGTTTACGGCAAGCTCGCTGATACGACTCAGGATTTTACCGAAGCGATTTCCAAAGAGGAGTTTCAGTTTATATTCGTCTCGGCTTTGTTCTTTGACGAGGTGTCCGCGTTCGTCTCGGAGCGCGGGCTTCCCGTGACGCTTGTCCTGCTTACGGAATACGGCTCGTCTCTCGTCAGGCAAGGCCTGCGGATGATAGCCACTCCGGTTCACACTATTTCTATCGCCAATATCCTAAACGGCAAAGAGGACGGGAGATATCACAAAAAGAGCACCCTGGGCCTGCACTACACCATTCCGGAATCACGGCTGCTGATTGTGGACGATATCTCCACAAACCTGCGCGTGGGAAGGGGACTTTTGGCTCCGTTCGGCGCCCTTAT
Source organism: Synergistales bacterium (assembly GCA_026002715.1). GTDB lineage: Bacteria > Synergistota > Synergistia > Synergistales > Aminobacteriaceae > BNVG01. The sequence goes on along the minus strand of BOCC01000376.1, from coordinate 194 downwards.
CGACACATGCCTCACGGGACGGGAGTCTATTGAGCTTGTCCAAAAAAACGACTATGACATTGTTTTCATGGATCATATGATGCCGGAGATGGATGGCATCGAAGCGACAGAGGCAATCCGGGCTTTGGACGGCGAGAAGTATCAAAGGCTGCCCATCATCGCGCTGACGGCAAACGCCCTGACCGGAATGCGGG
>BOCC01000375.1 GCA_026002715.1 Synergistales bacterium | reverse complement strand
TTGCTGAAGCTCGGAAGAGACGCCGAACACTTGGCGAAGCGCGGCTACGATTCGCAAAAAGAGCGCAACGCCCTGGCCGTGACTGTGAGAGCCCGCTCAAACAGCGAGATTTCCGTACGCGAACAGTGGGGCGCTCAAAAACTTGCGGCAGGCGGAGAGCTTGCAGAGTTGTCGATAGAACAGCGCCTTTTGTTTTGGGCTGACCACTTTGCCAAAGGGCATATCCCGACGAAATTCCCATACGAACTGCGAGGCGCTGCCAAGTTTTATGAAAATTGGAAGGAAAACACAGACGAAGCGATGCGTATGGACGCTATACGCATCTTCAACCGAAAAGAATTAAAATTGGGAAACGACAAGGGTCGCGTCGAAGACTACATAAACGACGTCATCAAAGGGTCGTATAAGGCAATAGAGCGGCTGGGCGACGAGCTGCTGACGGCTCAGTGGATAGGATACTCTGAAAGCAAACGAGGCTCCTTTTTCAAAAACTATATTGCCGTTTTTCGGCGCGCAACGAAACGTCGTCCAAAAATAATCCGGCATTATAGAGCTGAGCGTGAAGAAATCTTCATCGTTTCGCTCATGCAATGTTTTTCCCGCCGGCGAATCGCCCAAGCGCGCGGAAAGCGCCGAAAAAAGCAGGTATCCGTTAGACAGAGGTACATATCCGTCATCAAGAGCTTTGCAGTAAAACAGGGATGAGATCATAAGTTAGCTCCAGTCTCACTTATCCTTTAGGATGAGGAATCAGCCGTTGCAGTACGGCGCCGTTAGATGATTTATTGATTATACAGCAAACTCTCCATGCGCCGCCGTCCGACCAGGCATAGAATTCCTCAGTGGAGTTCGGCGCTTCTTTGAATTTGCTTATGATTTGATGAACGTAAAGCCTTGCCGGGTTGTCCTTCCCCTTAGTCAGCAAATACTTGGCCAAATCATCCAAGCGTTCGTTGAGCGCGCAAAGGGCTTTTTTATCGTTCTCAAATCTTTTCAAATCGTTAAGGAAGCTGTTTTCCAAAGTGACGCCCGAGTAGGGCGATCGCTTAAACTCCGAGCCATAGAGCATTTGTTTGCACTTATCCCAGATAATCCTGCCCCACGAAGACAGAGTATAATCCGCGCCGTCCGTGAATATCATGCTTTCAGGAATCCCGGCAACATCGGAGCCGCTCACGGGGATTCCTATGGACAGTTTGCGGTATACGTCAAAATGCCTTTCGAGTTCAAGGCGCGCGCTCGTGTCGATTTCGATAGGCAAGCGGGGAATACGCAACAGCGCGTCGGAACCCTGAAACTGATAAA
>BOCC01000374.1 GCA_026002715.1 Synergistales bacterium | reverse complement strand
GGGCTTCTTTACGCACTTCTTCAAGGTTCGCGGCTATCTCGTCGTTCTGCTTTTGAAGTCTGATGGATGTGAAAATCCCGGCAGTTTGGTCGTAAACCTGAACGCTTCTGATATCCGCGTGAATATCTAAAATCTTGCTGCGCGGCACGACTATATGGAACCGGTTCACCGCGAACGCCTCTGAGACATCGACGTCCGATATATCGTTTCCGTAAACGATAGTTCCCGAATATTTCAAGATGAATTTTTGCCTCGTGCCGGGCAAGGCGAACCCCCAAAAAGTCTTGCAGTCCTCGTACATGACGATGGACTGAAAATTTTGCTTCAGAGTTGCCAGTTCTTTTACGTTTTGTATTCCCTGAAGAAGCGTCGAGCGGTTAAAAATCTTGCCATCGCCCTTTCGCCTTAGAAGCAACACGTTGACAGCTATGGAAACACACAACAACAAAACTACAGTAAGAATACCCATGAGAAACCTCCGTTCTGATTTTGTAAAATCTATAAATTCAGGTTTTGTAAGGCCTTTAACTCATTTCTGACATCCGCCATCGAACATCCGCGCGCGACGGCTATACGCTTTACGTCCTCATATTCGGGCGTGGCACGCAAAGGCTTGCCGTCCAAATAAGCGGTTTTGACGTTCAGCTCACCCAGAGAAGTCGAAACTTTCTCTATCTTATAACATAATTTGACACGGTCAAGCGTTGTTCTTCGCACTCCCTGGGTCGTGGTGTTTTTTAGCATAAGCACCGACAACGCGTCCGCGTCGCTTGGCGCGCAAAGACAGGACAGCTTCACGCCAGGGCGGCCTTTTTTCATAAATATAGACTCGAGCCACACGTCGAGCGCCCCGGCCTCAAACAACCGTTCGGAGACGAGGGCGAAGTCCTGCGGGTTCATGTCGTCTATGTTGCAGGCAAGCGACGCGACGCGGTCTCTCTCAAAGCCCTCCGGCTCTTTTTGGGCGCTCTCCATAATAAGAACGCGCAAGACGTTCGGGATGTCCGAGTCTCGCGTGCCCAAGCCATAAGACGAGGCAACAATAACGCCATCCGGCAAAGGTGAAAACGCGTCGCTCAGGCACTTTGCGAGAAGCGCGCCCGTAGGCGTCGTCCGTTCCATGGGGGAGCCGTTTGAATAAATCGGAAGGTTACGCAACAGAATCTCCGTGGCCGGAGCGGGGACGGGCAAAACTCCGTGAGCGCAAGTCACTGTACCGGAGCCGACGTTTATGGGAGAGCAGAGAACTCTGGGCCAGCCAAGTTTGTCCATTAAAATATAAGTTCCCACTATGTGGAGTATGGAA
>BOCC01000373.1 GCA_026002715.1 Synergistales bacterium | reverse complement strand
CGCAAAAACAGACCACCTTCCGCACAAACCTTAGACGTACACCACGGTTTAGTTTGCCTTTCCCTTTCTCTGTGACAGCGACAACAGTATTATCAAAAGCAGAGATAGCAATACCAATCCGGGTAACTCTAAATTGCATCCACTGCCGTGTCTGCTATCCGAAGCCGCTTTTGTCTGTTTTAGCCACTCTATAAGCGTAGCGGTCGTATCTGTTTTTTCCACAAACACCGTCGCGTCTTTTTTGATAATGAATTCAGTCAAACCATACTTCTTTGAGTTGTTTGGCCAGTCATAAGTGTAACCGAGCCGCGTCCAGGGCAAGGGCGTGGAGGTTCCCTCGGAATACGAATACGCCACGTTGTCGTCAAACCAGGTCTTAAATGACGAGTCTACATCATCGGGCAGCTTCAGCGCGCTTATCTGCTTTGTGGGGTCAGGCTCATAGGCTGGGCGATTAACGTCGGTTGGATTAACCCACATTGCGGAGAAATAGCCATAATCCTTTTCGTAACGGCAGCCCAGCAATTGCTTCAAGCGCAGGTTCCAATCATCCACGTTCTCGTTGTTTGCTTTGAACCACTCGACGAGCTCGCGGCCGCTGAATACCCACACCACGCCGTAGCTCGTAACATAGTCCTGTCCTTGAATGTACGAATCCGGATAGTTGTGGAGCACGTACAACATCACCCGTCCTTTGTCGTTCCACTCGATCATCGGGTCGTCCCGTGTAAGCGTTACAAGTAGCCTGATCTCGTCTTCTTCGGCTATTTCAGCATCCTCTACGGCGGCGTTGAACAATTCCTCAAGCGTCGGCGTGGCCGCCTGAATCGCTCCGACGCCGGCGCAGCAAACAGCGGCAAAGAACATCAACAACATTGACGCGAATATGGCGGTACGTTTTTTCATCAGTATGAACATGTTCTTTCCGCTTACGACGCCGGCGACGCCGAACGCAAACAGAAGATCTATCAGGTGAAGGATTATGACCGTCAAGAAGACCTTCCAAAGAATCCCGAGGATGGTGAACGTCTGACCGCTTACCGTCATGTTTATGAAGGTGCCGCAGATATAGAGCGGCAGCAGCGGGATTATGACCGTATGCAGCGTCTTGTTTATGACGGCCGCGAATTCGCTCATACCGTTGTAGAGCGCGTTATTTATCTCGCGCCCTCTCATGGAGCTTATGCAAAGCCCAAGGACAAACGCCAAGGACACGGCTGACATGACGTCAAGTATCGGAGGAATAGGCAAAGCGAAATACGAGCTGAGCATACCGGCCTCCGGATCTCCTATCGTGTTCAGTATATCGC
>BOCC01000372.1 GCA_026002715.1 Synergistales bacterium | reverse complement strand
CGGGCTGTACGACGTCCTCAGCCATAGCCTCGAACTTAGCGCTGGGGTTTACGGTCACGGAGTCGGTCGAGCGGGCTAAAGCCTATGTCACCACCGCGATTCGGCACTCTCTTTCCATCGGCAAGGGCAACGGCCCCACGCACCATTTTTACGAACTTTACAGAAAAGGACTTGGCAGGGATGAACAATAAACGTATCTCAGATACAACGCCTCAGGATTTAGCTCAGGCTTGGGGAGAGATAAAGGCGAAAAAGCCTCTCGTTCACCATATCACAAATTCCGTAGCCGTAGCGCTTCAGGCGAATATCTGTTTGGCCGTCGGCGCGTCTCCCCTCATGTCGCGGTACCCGGACGAGGCGGAGGAGTTGGCGCGTCTCGCTCAGGGCCTTTTGGTGAATTTGGGCACGCCCTCGACCGCCGCGCTTGAAACCGTGACGCGCGCGATGACCGAAATAGACGCCCTGAACGCGCGGGGGGAAAGGACAAGATATTCCCTTTTAGACCCCGTTGGCTACGGCGCGTCGGCGTTTCGCGTGTCGAGCACGGACTCGCTTCTCGCGCGCCATAAATTCTCCGTAATAAAAGGCAACGCCGGCGAAATATCCCTTATGGCCAAGCTGGGCGGCGCTACGCGCGGCGTGGACGCGGAGTCGAGCGGCGACGTGAAACGAGCCGTTATAACAACCGCGCAAAAATATAACTGTGTCGTATGCGCCACGGGCGAGGTTGACTATATCAGCGATGGACAATCCGCCGCCGCTGTGCGCGGGGGCAGCTCGCTCTTGATCTATCTGTCGGGCAGTGGCTGCGCTCTTGGCACTGTCATTTTATCTGCCGTAGCGGCCTGCGAAAACGCGGCTCTGGGCGCGTTGACGGGGCTTGTCGCGATGGGTATAGCGTCCGAACGGGCAAGCCTTGAAGCTCCACATAGCGGGACGTTCGCGCCGCGCCTCGTAGACGCGTTTTTTACTCTGAGCGCGAACGACTTTTTGAAAAGTTCAGGTCGTTGGGAGGTTTTGGCGCAATGACAAACGCGACATGGACAAAAGATAGTTTGCGCCGCGCGCTCAGGCTCTATGTCATTCCAGACCGCGTAATAGGCGCGCCGCTCAGCATAGAGAGTCAGGCGAGGCTCGCTCTCGATGGGGGCGCGACGGCCATTCAGCTTCGCGACAAAGATATAACGGGCAAAGAAGCCGACGGCGGCGAAATGCTGCGCGAGGCTAAAATTCTATCCGCCATGTGCCGCTCGCGGGGCGCGCTTTTTATCGTAAACGACAGGCTCGACGTGGCTATACTGAGCGGCGCTGAC
>BOCC01000371.1 GCA_026002715.1 Synergistales bacterium | reverse complement strand
TCTTCCCAGTTTTTACGACTGGCAATGCAAAAACTATCATCGTGCAACTCAGCAAACAACGTCATTTTTTCAAATGACGACATGTTTAAATCGTCAATAGCCTTTACTAACGCTTTGCGGCGAAGTTGAGTATACTCTTTTTCAAGTTTGCGCTCTTCGTCCGCAATGTGCCCGAAGTCTTGCCCTTCGTCTATGTCGTAGTTATGGCTTCGATATAAGCCTTTTGCGGACTCAATAATCTTTTTGGTAAAATCAATGTGCTCAAACTCCTTGCGCTCTTCGTTATGTTTCAAGCGAAAAGCTTTTTCCGCGTCGCTCTCTGTGTAGTCTGTCGGTTCCGATACAATTCCGACATCAGCAATACAACCATAACACTCATCGTACAAGCCGCAATTCGGATATTCCTTGCGTTCGCCTTTTGCGCACTTGCGCCAATCTTCCAAACTCGGACAACCATAAAAATCAGACATTTTGTAACCTCCTTAAATTTAAGGAAGTGAGAAAATGAACGCGAGACAAAAGGCATTTGTCGACGCTTATGAGGGTAACGCTACTCAGGCCGCTATCAAGGCCGGATACAGTCAAAAGACAGCGCGTTCGATAGGACAAGAGTTACTGACAAATCCTGACATTGCCGACGCTATCCACGAGCGAGAGCAGGAACGGCGGACTGTGGTTGTGGCAAGCAGAATTGAACGTCAAGCGTTCTGGACTGCAATAATGAGAGACAAGAGCGCCGATATTAGAGACAGACTTCGGGCAAGTGAGATACTTGGCAAGTCCGAGGGCGACTTCATAGAGCGTGTAGAGGATATAACGCCACAAGTACCGAATATTGAAGTGAGATTCACAAGCTCAAAGCCGGATTTGTCTCACTTGGAAACAGGAGAGCTTGCCGACAACGACGATTAAGGTTATTAAACTGACTCCCAAACTTTCGGGGTCAGCCCTCGCGCGCGCGAGGGCGAAACATTTTGTCTGTGACATTTCCTAATTCCAAAAAAATCTTGGTCAGCCCTCGCGCGCGCGAGGGCGAAACACGCCGATTTTTTAGACTGTGGTAAAATATTCAAAAACAGAGCGGCAAATATGATTTTATATCTCTGTGGATAACTCTGTGGATAACTTACAGCAAAATTTTTTCGGTATGCAAAAGGTATACAAAACAAAAATATGTTTTTATAAAGACTTATAATGCAATGTTTTATAAATCTTATTCGTAGCCTCTCTCGGGCACCAAGACAACAAATAAACAAGTAAAACACAGTATTACTCCGGCATGAAAATATCGCAAATCATGCGGCATAATACACACGCTTATGT
>BOCC01000370.1 GCA_026002715.1 Synergistales bacterium | reverse complement strand
TTCATACTGCCGGCTGATTTCGCGGGTAATATCGGAGAGTTCCGCGTCAATGCCCGCAACAGCCGCAGTCTGCGCTTGCTTATCGTCGGCGGCTTCCGCCCGCAGGGTGTCCAATTCGCCCTTCAACACGCCGTATTCGGCGGTCTGCTCGAAGTCCTGTAAGCCTTTGGTTTTGCCCGCCAGTTCATCATTGATGGCGGCTACCTCCGTTTGCGCGGATTCAAACAGATTCAGAGATTTGTCCAGCGCGGCTTTCGCGGCGGCGATTTCGCATTCTTTGTCTTTGACGTGTTCTTTACTGGCACTTCGCTTCCCGCTATCTACGAGCGCCGTGAGACGTTCACTCTTGCGGATGTTGAATTCACCCTTTATCCGCTCCACGTCCTCCGGGGGGTATTCGCGACCGCAAGTAGGACAAACTGCCGAAGTCCCGTCGAACGCTTCTCCGTACACAATGGCATAATCTGACTTAATCTGGTCGCGTTTGGAATTGATGTCTTTCAGTTCGGATTCTGCTTTTTCAAGCGTCTTCCGAGCGGAAATGACACTTACTTCACAGGTGGAGAGTTTCTTGCGAGCGTCAGCCAGTTTAGCATAAACTGATTCTGTAACTTCACTGCTCCGGCGCAGATGGAGAGACCGGACTTCCGTGATTTGGGCTTCCTTTTCGGAAATGCTCTTACGGAGAGCGCTGCCAAAGATGCCGCCACTCAGCATGTCGGCGCGGCGTTGTCCTGCGGCCGATTTCTTTTCTTCGAGAGAGGCTATAGCGGCGGCAATTTCCTCCGCTGTGCCGCTGATTTCAGGAATAGCACGTGTAGCTTCGTCGATACGACCGGGAATGTCGTTAAGCTGTTCATTAGTGCGCTTCATGGTGGCAGCGACGATTTTCTTGAAGTCGTCCACGGTGTTGTTCCCCAGCATGGCCGGAAAAGCCGCCAATTCGAGGTTCGACGCGATAACGTCAGCGTCGCTTAAATTGCCGCAAGCGTCGAATAGTATCTTGCGCCTCGTCGCCCAGTCCAGTTCATCAGAGAAATACTGCGGGAACGTCAGTATCTTAAATTGCTCCGGCGTGGCAATGTCCGCAAGGAATTTGGCGTAGTCGCTCTCCCGAACAGGTACTCCGTCGATGAAGTAGGCTGTTTCGTGTCCTCCGAATTCCGCTTTAGAGTTGCCGCGTTTTTTCTTCCAAACCTCGCTGAGCACACGGGCTATCGTATGTTCCGTGCCGTTGTGGGTGAACGTCATTTCGACGGAGGTGTCCACGTTATGCACGTCCTCGTCGCCCTTACGGGGTTTCGGCATAAAGTTCGGCGTGTTGTCGGAAGC
>BOCC01000369.1 GCA_026002715.1 Synergistales bacterium | reverse complement strand
GTCAAAACAGAGAATTTGAGTGCATGCCGCATGACATCGCGATGATAGGTATCTATTGACCGCATGAGAAGCGAGATCTTAGTTGGGTCTGTAATTGTTGGGTAATGCCGCTCCTTATACGTTTGTAGTGCGCCCTTTAGTGCGTATGTCGGATCCGAGTCCGCGCGCCCCGTAGCTATGGCATAGCGCAATATCTGTCCCGTCAATATTCTGATGCGTTTGGTCGTCTCAAGATACCCGCGAGTCTCTGTGTCGCGGCACATATTGAGGACAATAGCGGAGGTTATCTCGGTGGGTTTCATATTTCCTATGGCGGGGTAGACTATACGGTCAAGCTGACTGCGTATTCCTTGAATATGTTTCTCGGTGCAGACAGGTATCATGCGCTTATCAAGCCATTCTGTCGCCACGTCTTTGAATGTCTCACCGTTTAAGGTTGTAGGGTTATCTGCCTCGCAGTAGTTTGTTTTGTCGGACGCAATGTATATGAATACAAACGACATTAAATGTCCTCCTTAGTTTAATCCGTTCGTCTTCACTCTAAAAACGACCATTCAATTCTGATATCCTCGCCGTCTATGACGATTCTGTTTATAAGTGGCTGTAATATCTGCCGTCTGCCCGCAGCGTCGGCCAAAGTCCACATCGCGCCAGCGTCAGTAATTAAATCTGTCATGCCCTCTTTATTGAAATCTTCCACCGCGCTATCCGGCTGAATCTTTGCTAACTGTTCATCAAGAGCCATTCGTTCATTGTGCAGCTTTTCTATCCGGGCAGAAACGACACTTGCGGGCATATTGTTGTTTTGATATAAGTCCATAAAGTGGGAAATCTGATCGTCATAATCTTTGATTTTGTCGCGGATTATATCTTCTTCCCCGCGAGGTTTTTCCATTATGGCCGCTTCTCGATCTGCGACAAGGCTTTCAAAGAACGACGGTACGAATAATAATTGCTCGACTTCTGTGCAAACGGCGGATTCCAATTCTTCGAGGCCCCAGTTTTTATTGTCACAATGTTCCGCTTTCGCCATCCTTCGTGATGTGTTAGCGCGAGCGTAACAGGAGTATTTCTTGTAATCTCCCCAATTATGCTTGACGAAATACCGAGAGCCGCACCAACCACAGAACACCATGCCAACCAGCAGATACTTTGCCTGAAACGGGCTGTCGCCGAATATCTCTCGCCGCTTTTTTCGCAACGCTCTCACCTTTTCAAACTGTTCTTGTGTGACAATAGCTTCATGGGCGTTCTCCACTACGACGCTATCGTAGTGTATTGTTCCGAGGTAAACCTCCGAATCAAGGACACTCCGCACTGATGTGGCATTAAGCCAACTGC
>BOCC01000368.1 GCA_026002715.1 Synergistales bacterium | reverse complement strand
AAATACGATTACGTCTACATGAGTCGGAAGAATGCCGGAAAATGACGCGGAAGCAAATTTTTGCAAATATAAAAGGCATCTACAAAGTGAAGTTTAAAGGAAAGTACAGAGATATTCAGCCTGAGCTGTCGAAGTCACAACGCGAGATTCTCAATGCTTTGAATATATGCTTGGAACACTAATACACTTATAAATAATTTGGGGATTTACGTCTACAACGGAGACAATCAAAAGGCCATAGACCACGCCGACTGGGTGATACGCTCCACGCAGAACACGAGCCTCGTAAAGGACAAGGCGGCGCTGCAGAGAGAGGGGATAATAGGACCTCTCATCACGCTGTACTACAGTCAATACGGAAGCAAATACAACCTGTTCCGCGAGGAGACGCACAGGGCTAAACGCGACGGTATGGTCGGGTGGCCCAGAATGGCGGCGTTTTTGTTTATGATGTTTGTCGTCGAGCAGGGGCTGAACGCGCTGCTCAAGGGGCGCGGGCCGGACGACGACGACGCGAGGTCGCAGGGGAAGTTTATTGTAGAGGGGGCGGTGTCGAACTTCGCCGCGATGTTCCCTCCGTTCGGCGCGGCGATTAACAGCGGAATGGTTTTTGGAGGGCGCAGCTACAGAGCGAGCCCGGCGTTTGGGGTCTTTGAGAGCATGGCGAGAACCACCGCGCGGGCCTATAGAGAATTGGGGAAAGCGTGGGACGGCGAGTGGGACAAGGTAGATATTTGGCGCGACCTCGAATCGACGGGGGAGACGGCTGGGTATCTGTTTGGCGTACCGACTCGGCAGCTGTTTGACTGGACGCGGGCGTTTATCAGGTGGAGCGACGACGAGCCTGATTTCAGCTATGGGGAGATTGTGTGGCCGAAAAAGAGGTGAGGCGCGAAGTTGATTTGTTACAAGGGTGTTACAAGGGGATTAAAAAAGGACTCAGAGGGAAACTCCTGAGTCCTTGCTATTACTTGGTGGGTGATAGAGGATTCGAACCTGTGACCTCTTCCGTGTGAAGGAAATAGTAGTATGTTTTTTAAGGGATCCTATAAAACGGTATAGTTCGCTAAATTGTGCTATAACCCGACTTTTACAGCAAAACACAAAAAAATGAATCTAAAAAACTGCTGAAATCTTGATATTTCGGCAATTTTTTGTTGCGTTATGTTTCTCGTTGTGATATATTTATATAGACGCGTAAATAGCGTATATACGAATGGGGGTGCGGAGATGTACATTGCTTGCACAAAAAATCATGGTACCGATTATCTTCAAGTACATGAAGCGTATTACATCAAAGAAAACGGAGTGACGAAAAACCGTAGCCGTTTAGTCAAAAACATTGGC
>BOCC01000367.1 GCA_026002715.1 Synergistales bacterium | reverse complement strand
GCAAAATCCTGCCCCTGCTGCCAATTTGCGCCAAGAGTGTCGTATTTTTCCCGTTTTTCGGGGTCTTTCAGCACCTCATACGCTTCGTTGATTTCCTTATAGCGGCGATCCGCGTCCTTTTCTTTTGAGACATCAGGGTGGTATTTCTTGGCCAGCTTGCGGTACGCCTTCTGTATCTCGTTCTTGGAAGCGGTTTTCTCCACGCCTAAGATCTTGTAGTAATCTTTATACTCCATAGAAATCCATCCTTTGCGTTCAAACCTTTGCGTTCAAACCTTGTTCGTCCAATTCATCATCCAGTCCGCAAACGCGTTGCCCTTGCGCAGGAGTTTTCCGGTACTGTCAACAAAGGCGTGCCGCGTCCAACCCTCAGCCGCTAATTTTCCGTCGGCCTCACGCACAACCCGATTCGCGAATATAACGCTGACCTTGCTTATGTCCTTTATCGCGGTGACTATATTGATAACGTCGTCGTAAAACAGCGACGACTTATAGCGGCAGTTGGCCTCCACGACGGGCAAAAGAATCCCCCCTTCTTCCCATTCTCTGTATGTTTTGCCGTGAGCGCGGCAAAGTTCCGTGCGCCCCATCTCGAACCAGTCCAAATACCGCCCGTAATAGGCCACGCCCATCTTGTCCGTTTCGCCGTACCGCACCCTTGTTTTGCATATAAAACTATCCGGCGCCTGAATCGTATCCGTTAAATTCACCTCTAAACTCACCTCTAAACTCACCTCTAAATTCACCTCCGTTTCAATTTTTAAAGCGCAAAAAAATCAGGGCTCTCGTGAGAGAGCCCCATATACCGCCTCAAACTGTGACTTTCTCGATCTCCAGCGCGTAAATATAAATGTCCCCGCTGCCTTTTGAGGAGTGTAAGGAGCCGCTCACTTTCAGGGGCGTACCCTCCGGCAGGGTTTTGACCTGCTCCTGTATCTCCGGAAGAAAGGCTCTGGAAATCAGAAAATCCTTGCGGGTGGTTCCGTCGTTCCAAGGAGTTTCTTGTTTGACGGAGAAGAGAAAATACTTATCGTCCTTTTTCTCGCTTCTGATGTGGTGTAGCAGCCCGGATACCGTGACGCTGTTATGTATCTGCATAATCCCACTCACCCAACCTCTCTTTAGTTAAAATCTTTGTTAAAATCTTTATTAAAATCTTTGTTAAAATCTTTGTTAAAAATCGTTACTGACATACTGTATTGACAATATACTATCATATTCGGGCGCCTTTTATGACGCGAGAGCCGCAAGCGAGGCGATTAAAAGAAAAATTAAGATAACGCCTGAAACCAACGCCGTTCTCTCTAACCTCAAAAGACGTTTTTCAATCCCGCCCATGCCGTCCTCGGTGAG
>BOCC01000366.1 GCA_026002715.1 Synergistales bacterium | reverse complement strand
TATAAAAGACGGAAGGAAAACGTAGAGCGTAAGAAAAAGAGCTTGAAAAAGATAAGAAAAAGAGTATGAGAATCTTTTTTTATTTTGTGAATCGGACATCTGAGGAACATCTCCCTTTAGATAAAATTCAACTCTCGATTTTAGCATATTTATGCTAATCTTATTTAGAGCAGTTCAAGTAACCGCTGTGAACCTGAAGCGAAGGTTTATAGAGGAAAGTCCGGGCTCCATAGGGCGGGATGCCGGGTAACGCCCGGTCGGCGCGAGCCGAAGGATAGCGCCACAGAAAATATACGGCCTTTGGTTTGTTTTTAAGGTAACGGTGAAAAGGTAGGGTAAGAGCCTACCGGACGCGGTGTAAATCGCGCGCATGGCAAGCCCCATCCGGAGCAAGATCGAATAGAGGGGAACGAGGCTGCCCGCTGACCCCCGGGTCGATCGCTTGAGGAGCGCCGTAAGGCGTTTCCCAGATAAATGGTTACTCACGACAGAACCCGGCTTATGAGCTGCTCATTTTCAAAAATCATTTCGACTATCGTGATTTTTTGTTTTATTCTATATTTTTTATTGTATTGTGGGCTAATGTGACATAAAATAAAAAGACGGCAAAAGGGGAGGGGGATGTTGTTTGACTCCTGAACATGAGCCGGTGATGCTTTCGCAGGTCGCCCGGTTGCTTGAGGCAAATCTGTGCGTCAGCGCCGGAAAATGTGTTGTGGATTGTACTCTTGGACTTGGCGGATATTCTGAGAAGATTTTGGAGATTATGCCGGATGTAAATGTCTGCGCCATAGACAGAGACGGCTCCGCCATACAGATAGCAAAAGACCGCCTTGCTCGATACGGGGATCGCTTTGAGGCGTTGCATTTGAATTTTGGCGATATGGAGAGGGTTTTGAACAGGCCAGACAAGAATTATCACGTTTGCGCTTTTGTTTTTGACCTTGGCGTGTCTAATATGCAGCTTACGGAGGCCGAAAGAGGTTTTTCTTTCGGAAATGACGGGCCGTTAGATATGAGAATGAATCAAGATGAGGACGCAATGACCGCCTTAGATGTTTTGAGCGCGCTTTCCGAGCGGGAGTTGTCGGATATATTTTGGGTTTATGGGGAAGAGCGATTCTCGCGTAGGCTGGCGGCCAGAATCGTGAAAGACAGAGAGAAGGGTTTGTGCCCGCGGACGACCGGAGAATTGGTCGCCTTGATACGGCAGGTTTTGCCGGCCCCCGTGCAGAGAAAGATGGGGACAAACCCGGCGCGCAGGCTTTTTCAGGCGCTTCGAATTTACGTCAATGACGAACTTGGCGAGCTCGAGGCCGGCTTGTCGGCCGTCAAGAAACTCGCCTCAGACGGCGCGGT
>BOCC01000365.1 GCA_026002715.1 Synergistales bacterium | reverse complement strand
GTATGGAAAGATCTATATTGCCGGGGCCGGTCGTTATAACCAGCATCTGCCCTATTCCGACCAAGATGAAGAACGACGCGAAGCTCATAGACGCCGCCAAAGTAGCGGCGGCGGCGCTCGAAACTCTCTCGATGGCTATGTAGACAATGACAGCCGCTATGTAAGGCCAAATTCTTTTTTGTTTAAAGAGACCCAAAAGTTTGGGCAGAACAGATGTTTGTTCATACATAATTGATTCTCCCGCTGTTTTTTACAAGTCTGCTGATAAGAAGGACGACCAATATGATAAACCCCTGCGCGCCTATTTGCCAGTCTGGGCGTATTTTCATAAACGTCAGCAAAGTGCCGACCAAGGTCATAGTGCAGGCCCCAAGAACGGCCCCCACGGACGAGACTTTGCCGCCTGAAAAACTGCCTCCGCCTATGACCACTCCGGCAACGCTGAACAACGTATAATTCCTGGCCATATTGGCGTCCGCGCTTGTGGTTACTCCGGCGAGGGCGAGGCCCGACAGCACGCTAAACAGGCCGACCAATCCAAAAACAAATACATAAACCTTGAAGCAAGAATGTCCGGCCTGCAAGACGGCCTTCGGGTTGCCCCCCACACCCCTGATCAAAATGCCGAAATTGCTCCTAAACACAATCAAATACACGACCAGCGCAAGCAAGCCCATAAAAATTATAGGAAACGGAACAACCGGCGTAGCCCACTCGAACATCCTGACCAAGACGTTCGGGATATTTCCGCCGGGAGCGGGTTGAAGAGTGGTGGCTATGCCAGTCCAGACAAAAGACAGGCCGATAGTGACAATGATGGACGGTAATTTTTTCAGATATATCATAGCTCCTACAAACATATATATCAAAACCAACGACAAAAGAGCGGCTGTCCCGAGAAGCGCGCTTTTAGAAAGAATGACGCCCGCTATACATGTCACGAGCCCGACCAAATTGCCTATGGAAAAATCGGTTTCGCCTATAGCCATAGCGAACATCTGCGCTATTGTGGCCAGAGTGAGCGGCATAGCCATATTCAAAAGCAGCTGAAGTCCGGCGTAGCCCATGATGCGCGGACGCAAAATCGCTATGGGTATAAAAACAAGCAAAATAGAACACCAGGGCAAAATATTTTTCTTTAACATCGACGTCACTCCTAACGTAGGGGCGACCGCCCTCGGTCGCCCGTTCTCTGTCGGCACGGGTCGTCTGTTTTCTTTTTTAAGGATATGGGCAACCGAGGGCGGTCGCCCCTACCGAGAGAATTATAATTCAAAAAGAACTTCTCAGTATTTCCTCTTCGGTTATTTTATCGCCGGTCAATTTCGCCACGATTTTCCCGGCTTTGAAGACGTAGACGGAGTTGCAATAA
>BOCC01000364.1 GCA_026002715.1 Synergistales bacterium | reverse complement strand
TACGTTATATCTATGGTTATGTTAGGTATACCGTTTTGGTCATGTTGGTGTTTGTCGCGGTTTATGAAACGGCCCTGTATGAAACGGCCGTGTAAATCATGACTATAGGGTTTACTCATAAAACCCATCGCCCCCACAGCAATGGGCGGCAAATGGCCGCCCGTCTCTGACTGGTTTTAAATAATTGGGGATTTTTCAAGTGAAAGTTTATGAAACGGCCCTGTGTCCGTACATTTTACCGAGAAAATGACGCGTTTTTAAAACCCCTCGTCTTTGAATTCACGGGGTCTCGCCGAACCCTGAAGCAACACTATGGTCATTATTATTATCTCCGTAAAGCGTAAGCTGAGAGCGCCGCCGTGCCTGTCCAAAGGACGGACTCGTCTATGTCGAACTTCGGGTTGTGGTGCGGATAGTCGCCCTCCTGCCTTAAAGCGGCGCTATGAAAGAAAATGGCGCCCGGCGTTGTTTGAAGATAGATAGAGAAGTCCTCGGCTCCCGACGACGGAAACTCTATCTCTTGCGCGCAGCCCTCGCCCAAGACGTCATTCACTATATCGCGCATTTTAAGCGTTACCGCGGGGTCGTTTATGACGGGGGGGAGCGAAGAGACAAATTCAAACTCCGCGCTTCCTCTCATGCTTCCGGCGACGCCCTTGGCTGTGGCCGCGATGCGATCGCCAAGGAAAGCCGCTACCTTTGTGTCAAATGTTCTGAATATCCCGTTCATCTCGCAGCTTTCGGCGATGACGTTGCTTGCCGTTCCGCCCTCGATTTTGCCGACTGTTAGAACCGCCGGGTCGAAGGGGTTCAGCTCGCGGCTTATGAGGGTCTGGAGTTGTGATACAACCTCGGCGGCCATCACGATGGGGTCGACGGTCAAATGCGGCATAGCGCCGTGCCCGCCCTTGCCGCGCAAGGTTATCTTGAAAGCGTTCGTGGCGGCCATCATGGCTCCGGCCTTATAGCCGATTTTGCCGTTTGCTATGCCGCTCCATATATTTCCCGTGTGGAGGGCGATTATCTCGTCAACTTTCGGGTTTTCAAGCGCGCCGCTCTCTATCAGCGAAACGGCGCCTCCCGTCGTTTCCTCAGCCGGCTGAAAGATAAAGCGCACCGTCCCGGGCAGTTCTTCGCGCCGCTCGGACAAAATACGGGCTGCCGCCAAAAGCATGGCGACGTGAGCGTCGTGCCCGCAGGAGTGCATGTTGCCGTTTTTGGAGGCGAAGGGGAGCCCCGTGTCCTCGTCCATGTTGAGCCCGTCTATGTCGGCACGCAGACCCAGAAGTTTGCCGGGTTTGCCTCCCTCAATAAGAGCGGTGACGCCGTGCTCGGCGAGGCCCTGCTTTATGTCCTTTATGCCGAGCTTTTTCA
>BOCC01000363.1 GCA_026002715.1 Synergistales bacterium | reverse complement strand
GTCATAGAGGCGTTAGAAGAAGAGGGAATTTCCGTTGTCGGCATCGTGGGAACCAGCATAGGTTCGCTTATCGGCGCGCTTTACGCGAGCGGTTACAACAGCGCGAAGTTGCACGAAATAGTGACTCAAATAGATTTGACCACGCTCCTCTCCGAAAACGCCGCCCCGATGTTCGTATTTGCCGGCGACGACCGCGAATCCAAAATGACCACAATTCCCCCCCTCACTTTCAAAAGAAACGGACAACGCAGCGGTCCCTTGGGATTCCTCACGGGCGACAAGCTGTTTCGATATTACACTCAGCTGATGCGGCACGTCGAAGTCGCGGACTTCAGCGAGCTTCCCATACCATACGCCGCTGTTGCCACGGACATAAACACCGGTGAAAAAGTCGTCCTGCGCTCAGGAAACCTGCCGAGCGCCATGAGGGCCTCC
This sequence comes from Synergistales bacterium, assembly GCA_026002715.1. Classification (GTDB taxonomy): domain Bacteria; phylum Synergistota; class Synergistia; order Synergistales; family Aminobacteriaceae; genus BNVG01. The sequence goes on along the minus strand of BOCC01000363.1, from coordinate 943 downwards.
ATGTCCATCCCGGCCATTTTCGAGCCCTGGGAGATAAACGGCCGCCTCTTGGTGGATGGAGGCCTTACGTCAAATTTGCCGATAGACACGGCGCGCTCGCTTTTCCCCGGGCTCCCCATCGTTGGCGTGGACGTTTCGGACATACCGGCAAAAGACGCGAATCGCCAAATAGGCTCTTTTATAGACGTGCTGGACCAGTCTTTGACAATAGTTATGAGACAGACTACCGATAGGGAGGCGGAGCGCGCTGACCTAATAGTCAGGCCAAACGTGCAGGAGTTTCCGTTTTTAGACTCGACTCCGGTAAACGAGGTCATTCAGCGCGGACGCGAAGCCGCGCAGAGAAGCATGGATAAAATTCGCCTTCTCTCCAAGGGCGCGCCGGACAGAGCGCCTAAGAGCGAAGGCAAGCCCGAGCCGATTATAGTGCGCGACGTGCGCGTAGAGGGCATGCCGGACGCCGTGTCGTCGCGCTTGCGCAAAAATTTTCTGCGCTGGGTGGGCAAGCCTCTTGACTTGGATGAAATGGATGAAGCCCTCGAAGACCTGATGAGAGTCCCGGATATATCGACGGTCAATTACAGATTTGAGCGGGACGAAAAATACGGCGATTCCACGACTCTTGTTATAGATGTAAGGAGAGATTCCGAGCTCGAGTTTGGCGTGGCCGGCTACACCACGAACCTCGACCCATACCGCGCCCTTCATCTCAAGGGGACGGCCCGCGGTCTCAGAAGTGAGCTGGATTCGCTTCGAGCCGTCGTAAGCCTCGGCGAGCAGTGGGGAGCCAGTTTCTCCTATCTTACCGCGCCTGAGCCTCTGAGCTCCTGGGAATTCAACCTGTCCGCCCAAAAATGGAAGATGGACACGACGGGCGGACAACGCGACTTGAACCGCTACGCGTTAGGGGGGCAGTACCTGTTCACTTATGACGGTATTCATA
>BOCC01000362.1 GCA_026002715.1 Synergistales bacterium | reverse complement strand
GGTACGGAGATTGCCATCAGAGCTGATCAGTGGCTTTCGCATGATATGAACGCCCCCATGGGCTTTCTTGGCTTTGAGACGCTGGACATTCCTAAAATCAAGGTCGATCTCGGCGTTCTATATACGGACCATAACCTCGTCCAGGTCGACTTCAAGACGCCGGATGATTTTGCTTATTTGCAGAGCATTGCGCAAAAATACGGAATTTTTTTCTCACGTCCGGGCAACGGGATTTGCCATATTACTCATACCCATCGCTTTGCCGTTCCTGGTAAGGTTTTGATAGGAGCCGATAGCCATACGACGATGTCCTCAGCGGTTGGGATGCTCGCAATAGGGGTAGGCGGGCTTGACGGCGCTTTGATTCTTGCCGGAGAACCATTTTATTTTAAAATGCCAAAGATAATGGGTATTCACCTCACCGGCAAACGCAAAGCCGGTATAGGTTCAAAAGACCTGATGTTAGAATTGCTCAGTCGTCTTACGGTCAAGGGCGGGGTCGGATATATTTTAGAATACTTCGGTCCCGGTGTTGCGGATTTGGACGTTTCCGAGCGCGCAACACTCACTAACATGGGGACCGAACTTGGCGCGACCACTTCGATATTCCCGAGCGATGAGATAACAAGATCTTTTTTGCTTGCGCAAAAACGTGAGGAAGACTGGTCAGAGCAGCGTGCTGATGATGGCGTGGTTTATGCCAAAGTTATAGACGTAAACCTCGATAAATTAGAATCTTTGGTTTCCAAACCGCACATGCCGGACAACGTAACAAGAGTGGACAAACTGCCCCGAACCCCTGTCGACCAGGTCATCATAGGCAGTTGCACGAACGCTTCTTATGCCGACATAGCGAAAGTCGCCACAATTCTCGATGGGCGTATGGTTGCGCCAACCTGTACTTTGAGTGTGGTTATCGGAACGCGAGCGGTATATGAGATGATCGTGCGCGACGGTTATTTTCAAAAACTCGTATCCTCAGGGGCGCGCATACTGGAGATAGCGTGCGGCCCATGCAACGGAGTGGGACAAGCGCCCGGAACGGGTAAAGTGTCGCTGAGAACGCAGAACCGCAACTTCAGAGGACGCAGCGGTACGGCTGATGCCGAGGTTTATCTTTGCGGCCCGGAAGTCGCGGCGGCGTCGGCCATAAAGGGATATATCGCGGCTCCGAGCGAGGTAATGGATCCAACCCCGCTGTTAAGCATCAAAGATCCGAACGAGTATATAGTAGACGACAGAATGATCATAGCGCCGAGCGCGGATGGCTCAAATGTTGAAATTGTCAAGGGGCCGAACATCAAGCCGATGCCGATCAACGAACCAATATCCGACAGAATCGAAACTTCCGTCATCATAAAATTGCCGGACAATATAAC
>BOCC01000361.1 GCA_026002715.1 Synergistales bacterium | reverse complement strand
TCCTTCGCGTCACCCTCCGGCACGTCTATGCCGGGCGATAGGATCTCAGCCCGCTCGACGACTTCTTCGGGCGGCATTTCGTCCTCGACTATAACCTCCTCTTTCGCCTCCTCGCCGTCAGCGCCGATGGACTTCTCTTCCTCGTCGCCTTTGGCTTCGTCACTTTCAACGGACTCTTTGTCCTCGGCCTTCTCCTTGGGCTTTGCGAGCTCCGCGAGTATGGCCTCGATTTTTCCAAGACGCTCGGCAAGCGCCTCTAAACCGTCAGCCGGTTTGACCTCCGGTTCCGCTTCGTCGCACTTAGCCGGCGTCGCGTCTTCTACGCCGCCTCTGATTATCCCCTTGAGGATTTCGACGATTTTTCCAAGCGCCCCCACATCCACGGAGTCACCCGTCTTGATCTCTTCTTTCTCTTTGTCCAAAGCTATTCCCTCCTTAGCCTCTTCAGGCTTTCTGTCTCCAATCGAGCAGACAGGCCCCGCCCGTCCCTCGTCTACCAACGCCACGTGATTGCCTATGATATGAGACTGCTCACCCCTTCCCGTTTCCGTCTCTTTGTACTCTGATTCAAAGCCTATCGATATTTCCGTGCGCCCCATCTGCACGGACTGTATAGCGTCACGGTCGTTTATCATCAGGTCGCCTATAAGAAAGCCCGCCGCTTCGCCCTCGCCTCTATGGACGTTCATCACCGTGCCGACGGCTACGTCCTGATAGTTGTCAGGCGTCACCTGACGGTGAAAGCCATTCAAGAGCGGCTTGCCGTTGAACGACGCCACGGACTCCGCGCTAAATAGCGCCGACTCCGGGCGCGTCATTATGACCTTGCCGTTTACTGGCGTCACCTCCGGCGCTTCCTGAGCGAGATACTCAAGCTCGCCCACGCGGGCGAGGGGCACGTCCTTGCAGAGTAAAAAGCCGTCCGGTGTTAGATAGCGCGTGTTGCCTATGCGCTCTTTTGCGTAGAAGATCATGTTATAATCACCTCGCTTTTGTCGCTCACCGCAGGGAGAGCGTGGAAAGAAAGAAAACAACAAAAAAGACCGGGCTTGCGCCTGGCCTTGTGCTTGGGTATAAAAGAGCTCCCTTGCGGGAGCCTTTAGTCAAATTTGGTTCGCGCTACGGTGATGTAGAAAGGTTTGCACACTCACCATAAAAGAACCAATCTATGTAATAAAGGCAATTTTTACCGTTTGCGACATAACAAACGCAACGTTGGCGATTATCTTTATCTGCTTCACAGTATACCGTGTCGCCTGTTATTGTTCCACGAAAATCACGAGCCCTCAACAACACCCCCCCCTCCTACAAAAACAGCATAAGCCCAAACAGAAGCGCGAATGCCATCTGTGCGACCTCGCTATGAAGTTGAATTCTACAA
>BOCC01000360.1 GCA_026002715.1 Synergistales bacterium | reverse complement strand
TATGACGACATACTCAAAAGATACGAGGTTCTGCGCTCAAGTCATTGAACCGCCGTGTACCGAACGGTACGCACGGTGGTGTGGGAGGACGGGTAGTCAAATAATGGCTACCCTCCTACTCGATTATGAAAGGGGAATTATAAATGGCCGTATATTTCGAGCCTCAGGGCAAGAGCTGGCTTGGCTACGTGGCGCCTATAGCGCAGCAGGCGCTTGGGGGGCTTGTGCAGGGGATGTTCGAGCGGGACAGCAACGCGCGGAATCTGAAGATGGAGGAGCGCAAGGCGGCGGAGGCGAGCGCGAGGAAGCAGCAGGAGTAGGCTATCAGGCAGCAGAGGGCACAGGAGATGCTGGGCAATCTCAACCTCACCGACAGGGAGAAGGCCGGGTATAGTTTGGGGCTGTTCAGCCCTGAAATGGCTCCTTTTATCGACAAGATTTCACAGCAGTTTAACCCGCATAAGACGCTCGTTCAGCAGGATCTTGGGGACCGAACTAAGACTATGGGCTTTGACCCGGCGAGCGGGGAATATCTCAACGCCGTCTATGAGCAAATGGGACTGAACCCGAAGGAGATGGAGATAACGCGGCGCGAAGGGATTAAGGAAAAAGGGGCGAACTATAGGACTAACGTGATGGCGGCGCAGCGCGAGCTCGGGAATGCGGCGGACTGGTATATAGACACGGACGACACCGGCAAGAGAGTACGCGTCAATAAGCTGACGGGGGAGGTTAGGCCACTTGGCTATAGCGCGCCGCCGAAGACTTCGGATGATCCGAGAACGAAATATATCATCTCAGGGTATGATAAGGATATTGCGGATTTAAGAAGACAATATCAAACCAGCGTTGACGATAACGAAAAAGCGATGCTCGGCGAACAAATAGCGGCGCTTAACACCGAGAGGAGACAGTTTATTGACGCGAACGGAGGACAATCGCCGCTCGGCCAGGGATTGAACATGCCAACGCCGCCGCCTGTGTCGTAGGGGCGACCGCCCCGGTCGCCCGTTCTTGAGAGGAATACGACAATTTGGGATCTATATTCAGTGATGATGAAATCCGTTCGAGAGGTATGCTGTTTCTTTGGGATTAATGGTAGAACCCGACTTTTACAGCAAAACACAAAAAAATGAATCTAAAAAACTGCTGAAATCTTGATATTTCAGCAGTTTTTTGTTGCGATATGTTTCTCGTTGTGATATATTTATATAGATGCGTAAATAGCGTATAGACGCGTAAATAGCGTATATACGAATGGGTGCGCCAGTTCGGTGTGCGTAATATAGTCGGGTGAGAGTCCCGACCTGATAAAGCTTAGCAAGCAGTCAGTACCAAGCCTTGGAGCCAAAGCCGCGAGGTGAGGTTTAAGCGTAGGCATGGGAG
>BOCC01000359.1 GCA_026002715.1 Synergistales bacterium | reverse complement strand
TCTGTCGGTCAATGGAGTATGACGAGTCACTTCAAGCGGCTGAAATTCCGAGTGAAACTCCGTACAGTCGAATAGATAGAAGTCTACGATACTGACAATCACCGTGCGGGGAAGTTTTAAGTATTCCTCACCGGAGATGAGCGACGTCGAGTAGTCACGCGCCCAGTAGAATAAAGAGCGCTCCGGGTAATCGTCCTCGTCTTTTACCTGTATCTCCAAGTCAACCCTCTGACCGTTGACCGTCATATTGATGTCGAGCCTACAGAACTTGTCTCCTATCGACTCAGGAGGCATTTCAGGATTTGTTATGACAAACTGCTCTATGCTCTCAAAAGTTATGCCAAGCAATTCTGAAACAAGCCTCTTTAGCAGGTCAGGATATTTAACGAACAGCATTTTAAACAAAGTGTCGTTCTTGAACGTATATTTGAGTTTCGCCATGGGTTCGCCTCCTCTCTCGTATGAAACATTATATCAATATCTGGCAGGGGAGATGGGTGTATTTAGGGAATTGTGGAGGCAAAAATAAACATATGTAGGGGCGACCGCCCTCGGTCGCCCGTTCTTAATTGATCGCCCGTTCTTAATTGATCGCCCGTTCTTAATTGATCGCCCGTTCTTAATTGATCGCCCGTTCTTAATTGATCACCCACGCTTTTTTGTCGGTCGCCCGTGTCTTTTTGTCGGTCGCCCGTGTCATGGTAACGCGCAAAAGACGGGCGACAGGGAATTAAAGACGGGCGATTAAAGACGGGCGACCAAAAATTAAAGACAAGCGACCGGGGGCGGTCGCCCCTACGTTTGGATTACGTCCTGAGTAAACCCTATAGCCATGTAAAAATTATGACTATAGGGTTGCTTCAGCGATCTCGCGCGCTTCAATCCCTGCTAAGCTGTGCGCGAAGCCGCGCTATCTCAGCTTTATTAGCTGCGATCTCCGCTTCCCTATTCGCCAACGCCGCGTCCTTGTCCGCGACGACGGCCTGCCATTTAGCGCGTTCCTTGCGCCGCGCATGTCCCAACGCGGACGCTTCATTATGCCGCGCGAGCGCTCGCAGACGCTCAATCTCCTTGAACTCATCAGTAGCTGTGATACCACGGTACGCTCCTATAGCTTCTTCCATTATCGGCACCTCCAAGGCTTCGATTTGTTTTAGTTCTTCTTCCGTTTCAGCGCTGAACAGAGCGAGCCATAACTCTAAACCGTTATCCGCGTCTACTGTCACAGGCAGTTTAGGAAGCTCGAAATAGTGCAGGCTCATTCTGTCGGTCAACGGAGTATGACGAGTCACTTCAAGCGGCTGAAATTCCGAGTGAAACTCCGTACAGTCGAATAGATAGAAGTCTACGATACTGACAATCACCGTGCGGGGAAGTTTTAAGTATTCCATACCC
>BOCC01000358.1 GCA_026002715.1 Synergistales bacterium | reverse complement strand
TAGATGGGGCGGAAATGGTCGATAACGCCTTTCGTCGCGTCGATGAAGGCTTTCTTTTCTTCGGGGGTGAGTACGTTGATGACGCAACCGCTCGCTATCATCTTTTCTTTCAGCTCGCCCTCGATGTTCTCCAAGTATTTCCTGCCCCATAGAGACGCTTCGTTGCCTACTTTTTTCAGCAATTCCTGCGTGTCGGAGTTCAGCTTCGCGAAGTCCTTAGCGTTGTAGACCATCCAATACGAGGCGTATTGATAATACGCCTCCGTTATATATTTTTGTATTTCATGGATATTGTTCGAGTAGATAGTCTGGTAGCTGTTTTCGTGTCCATCCACCGTTCCCTGCTGCAACGCGGTATAGGTCTCGCTCCAGCTCATGCCAACCGGATCCGCGCCAAGAGCTTTCCACGTCAGAGTGGAGACTTCGCCGCCTGGGATGCGGATTTTGAAATTCTTGAAATCCGCCGGCGTGTGCTTCTCGGCCTTGTTGTTCGTCCACTGCTTCAGACCGTTGTGCTCGACGCCGAGGACGACCAAGTTGTATTTTGAGAGAATCTTCTTCGCCCATTCCGTGCCGGTGCTGTCGAGATAGCGATTGGCGTCCGTGTAATTGTCGAAAACGAAGGGTAGCTGGTCTACAAGCATGATGGGGTCGAGGTTGGCCAGAACGGTATCCGAGAAGATGCCCATCTCGTAAGCGCCGCCCATTGTAAGCAGATTAGCGGCCTCCGTCATGCTGCCTCCCGCCAAGATGTTATTGGGGTATATCCGCACCTTGACCTTGCCCCCGGATTCTTCCTCAACTTTCTTTTTGAAGTAATCCGCCGTAAAATAGTCAACCGCCTGCTCCGTCCCGGACAGAGCGAACTTGATAGTGACGTCGTTGTAGTCCGCGCTATTAGCGGGAAGCGCGTAGAACAATACGAGAGCCGCTGCGGCAAAAGCGCACAGAATCGATAACTTTTTCATCTTAAAACATTCCTCCCTTTTGAAATGAATGACAAAACTATACCTATTACCGGAGCAAACGCGGCAAAAACGTACATAGCTGGGGTATGTAGGTGATGGAAAAAAGCGCCGTCAAGCTGGCTAAGATAAATGGCCACACCCCTATGCATATTCGCTTGACCGACACCCCGCTGATGCCGCAGGCCACGTAGAGGTTGACGCCCACGGGAGGCGTCACCATTCCGATGGCCAAGTTCATGACCATCAACACCCCAAACGCCAACGGGGGAACTCCGAGTCTCATGGCTACGGGATACAAAATGGGGACGAAGAGATACAGCGCGCTGTTGCCGTCCAAGAAACAACCGACGATCAGAAGCAAGATGTTGACGATAAGAAGGAATTTCACTTGGCTTCCTCCTGAAAGCCGCATCATCAAGTCCGTGGCG
>BOCC01000357.1 GCA_026002715.1 Synergistales bacterium | reverse complement strand
ATTTTGGGGTTCGGATTGTAGGCCGCCGCCAGCATAAGGGGGGCGAGCCGCTCCAACCCCTCGTCCGTAAGCCGCGCGCCGCGCTTCACGAGAAGCTCGATAACGGCCGGGTCGTTTGCGTGCTCAGCGGCGACGTGCAGGGGTTTGTTGCCGCTTTGAAACGTCACGTCCGCGCTTGTGCCGGACAAAGCCGCCTCTAACTCGGCAAGCGTACCGGAGGCGCAGACTCGCTTGAGCTCCGCTTCATCCCCAAAGGCCGCGGGCAAAGCGAACAGCGCCGCGCATAAAAACACCAAAGCAAATTTTTTTATGTATAAAGTTTCCATTTCTCATATCAATCCTTTCAAATTTTTACAAATTTTTACAAATTTTTATTCAAGGCGCCGCTTGTGATCTCTTCTGTTCCACGCAAGGTTTATGGACGGGACCAAATCACTGATTTTGCGGTGATAATTTTTTGAGGGGTTTTCTTCCGATGCCGGAAGAGTTTTGTCTGTGGGGGTGTAGCTGTAAAGCTCCAGAAAGCCCTTAAGGCCGAACGCGAAACTCTTTGCCTCGCGCTCACCGGACGCGGGGCGGGAAGAACCTACCAGCACAAAGCGTTGGGTCACTACATCAGGCACGGCCTCGCGCATAGACAGAAGATACTCGATACTCTGAGCGTCATTGTGCGTCCACACGATATAATCCAAAGCGTAATACTTCGCCACCTCTCCCAAAAAGCCGTCTTTTACGAGCGTAATTCTGCGGCTGACTCCCCGCATAAGGCCGCCGCAAGCCTCCCAAGGCTCAAAGCTGAGATATGACCACATATCCATACTATTTTCAAGCCCGGAAAAATCCGACACTTTTATTCCATTCCACCTTTTACGCGAGAATACTTTGAATTTTTATCTTAATTTTATATTTTAATTTTATATTTTATTTATTATACAGAATGGTCGTTTATATGTCACATACAGCCGCAGGGCAAACGCATAAAAAAGCACGGCCGGCCAAGTACGGTTTGCCTGAGCCTACGTAGTCCGCGATGGTATTTTCGTTTGGCAAAACCAAATAAATACCGATTGCAATTAGTAGTTAGATATAGTACAGTATCGTACTAAAATCACTATACTATTTCAGCTAATAGATTGTAACGCCAATGCAACATAATTTCAAAATGTTGCATTGGCGTTGTTTTCTTGTGATCATCAGGGTTTCAGTCCTGATGATTTTTTATTTTCTCATACAAAATCGATTTTTCCATCCTGACTTTCCTTGAGTTTTCAAGCTATTCAGTCTGTATGCAACATTTTGAGAATATGTTACATAGGCTGGACATAAAAGGCTGTGTCTTGGGTTTCAAAAATCATTTTACTAAGGAGGCGTTTTAAGTGAAGATAAGTTGGAGTGCTTGGGTGTTGTTGTTT
>BOCC01000356.1 GCA_026002715.1 Synergistales bacterium | reverse complement strand
CCTGAGAGAGGGCAAACAGGACTTGTGCATTCTCGGAAACTTCGCGGCCGTTCCAGATCCTCACGCAATTCTGTTCAGCTCCTTCCACTCCTTAGCGGCGAATCAGACCAACTACTCGAACCTCAAAGACCCGGAGGTCGACGGTCTTCTTGAAAAGGGTCTCGCCACGCCGGCCGGAGACGAGCGCAAGGAAATCTACTTTAAGCTGCAAAGGCTTCTGGACGAGAAGAAGCCCTGGGTTCCTTTGGTCTACCTCGTAGCGACGCAGCTTGGCTCGAACAAACTCGAAGGGGTCAGCCTAAGAGCCAACGGCGGAGGTTTTTACGACTTCCGCAAGATTTCTTTTAAAGAATAACCGAACTTTAAAGCTCAGGAAAAACAGCCCGTCCGCGCTTCGCGCGCGGACGGGCTATACTGTAGCGCGATACTAATCCCGCTTCCAATACAAATTCAGCTTCTCCATCACATCGTCTAAGTCAATCGGCTTTCCTATATGGTCGTTCATACCCGCCTTAATGCACATCTCGATATCCTCGCGGAACACGTTGGCGGTCATAGCGATTATGGGAATTTCCCGCGCGCGGTCTATATCGAGCGCCCTTATGCGGCGCGTGGCCTCTAAGCCGTCCATCTCCGGCATCTGTATATCCATAAAAATCAAACTGTACTTGTCGGGGTTATCGGAGAACATATTCACGGCTTCCGCGCCGTTTTCGGCGCAGTCTATCTCCACTTCCGTGCCTTCCAGCAACCCCGTCAAAATCTCCCTGTTTATCTCCACGTCTTCGGCGAGCAGGAACTTGCACCCCTTAAACACGCCATTAGAACTCTTCTCATTCCCGTTCAAAATCGCTCCGCCACCCAAACATTCGCTTATGCAGTCCATGATGACGGAAGCGAAAAGGGGCTTTAACAGGTATTTATCTATCGAGACGCCAGCCGCCTCGAGTTGGATTTCGCTCCACTCCGAGGCGCTTATTATCGTCACGACGCTCTTTGCGCCCCCTATGCGGGCGCGTATGCACTTGGTCAGCTCAACGCCCCCCATACCGGGCATCTTCCAGTCCACGAAATAAATATCATAGTCGCCGCGCTTCTCGATAAGCGCCACCGCTTCCTCTCCGCTGAAAGCGACGTCGCACACAACTTTAATGCGCTCAAACAACGACAGGAAGTAAGAAGTAATCTCTTCGCTGTCGTCTACGACAAGCACCCTCAAATTGCCCCAGTTTACGCGCGGGTCTAACCTATGTTTAGACAACGCCGCGCCCTTCCTGAGTTTAACGGTGAAAATAAACTCGCTCCCGCTATCTAATTCGCTCTCTATCCAAATGCGCCCGTCCATAAGTTCCACTATACGCTTGCTTATCGCTAATCCCAACCCCGTGCCGCCGAATTTGCGGCTTGTGGAAGAC
>BOCC01000355.1 GCA_026002715.1 Synergistales bacterium | reverse complement strand
GGGACCATCGCGTTGAGCCCCCAAGGTGTTCCAAGCGCGTAAATCCAGACGGCAGCTACGGCCGTGCCGACAACTATGGAAACAAATCCGGCGCGTTTCGTGACATTCTTGTAGAACAGGCCGCAGATAAAGGCGGCGAACGGACCCGCGCTTCGGAGGGCGAAAGCGCCCATCATGACGCTGATGATGTTGCTGGCTTTTATCGCGATAACCAATCCAACCAAGCCGACTATGGTCATCACAACGCGTGAAATCCATACTTCCTTCTTGTCGTCCGTAACGCCCTTGTTGATATACGGGCGGAAGATGTCGTTTGTGAACATGGTTGCGGTTCCGATCATGTTGCCGGAAGCGCTGCTGATTGTAGCGGCCACGATGGCGGATAAGACAAGGCCGGCGATGATGGGATGGGCAAACCTGATGGTAGCCTCGGCCAACGCGTTCTTTTGAGGTCCGGCGAGCGCGAACCCATCGATGCAGACGTAGGCCATCAAGCCAATAATGGCGGGGACGATGGCGCAGGCGGCGGACAGAATGCCGGCAATCAGGGAGCCCAATTTCGCGGAAGAGCCGTCTTTAGCGGAGCAGTACGTCTGCACGATTTCCTGTCCGGTGGGGAATGTCATAAAATACATCGCTATATATCCCAATATCGTGGGAAGCCCGACTTTCGTCATGCTGAGGATGTCAAGCTGCGCTCCGGCGGCGTCGCTCATCATGCGGGCACGCGCGAACAGCGCGGAAAAACCGCCGACTTCGGGATTGCCGACCATAATAAACATGGCGATACTCATTCCCACAGTTATGAAACTCACATGCATCATATTGGCGGCTGTGACCGACTGGAACCCGCCGACCATCGTATAGGCGATGACGACGATCGTAGTGGCTATAGCCGCGGTCTCGAAACTCAGGCCCGTCACCACGTTGATAATGGACGCGGTAGCGATGATCTGCGCGCCGGTGGCCATAAACAACGCGGTTATGGATGTAAACGCCGTAAAAATATGAGACGGTTTGCCATAGCGCTTGCTGATTATCTCCGGCACCGTGCTGGACTGCGAGCGGCGGAAGTATGGAGCGATAAAGGATACGAGCACGAACCCGATCCCCGCCGCGATAACGTACCATGAGGCGGACAGACCCTGACTCAGCACGTTTGTGGCGACACCCGTGGTGCTGGCTCCGCCCGTATTGGCCGCGAACAGAGTGCCCGCCAGAACCCATGGCCCCAGCGATTTTCCGGCCATTAGAAAATCCTCGTTGCTTTGCTTGCCGGCGCGCGCCTTTTTCCGCTGCGACACAAAAAGCCCCAAACATACCGTCGCAACCATATAGAGCAGAATGATAACCAATGCCGTAATCTGTGTGTTGTTCATCTGTCTTTCCCCCTTAGATTTTGGTGACTCTTATTTAA
>BOCC01000354.1 GCA_026002715.1 Synergistales bacterium | reverse complement strand
TGGAAGGTCTTCTTGACGGTCATAATCCTTCACCTGATAGATCTTCTGTTTGCGTTCGGCGTCGCCGGCGTCGTAAGCGGAAAGAACATGTTCATACTGATGAAAAACCAGATACCCGGATACCTGTCGGCTATTGGCACCCAGTCGTCCGCGGCTACCATCCCCGTCAACCTAAAATGCGCCGAGGCGGACGGGGTGTCGAGCGAAATTCGTAATTTCATAGTTCCTCTGTGCGCCAATATCCACATGTGCGGTTCGATGATAACGATAACAAGCTGCGTCACGGCCGTGTTTCTTATCTACAATATGCCGATACACATAGGTATTATAATGCCGTTTATCATGACGCTCGGCATAGCGATGATGGCCTCTCCAGGCGCTCCCGGCGGCTCGATAATGACCGCGCTCCCGTTTTTGCCGATGATAGGCATAGCCTCGGACAGCGCGATAGCGAGCCTTCTGATAGCTCTTTATATCACTCAGGACAGCTTCGGCACCGCATGTAACGTATCGGGCGACAACGCCATCGGCGTGGTAGTAGATACGTTCTACCAGAAATACATCAAAAAATAACTCAAGCGAATGACCGCGCCGGTTTTAAATCGGAGCGGTCATTCAGCTTTATACCGAGGACGGTGGGTACTTTGATAAGTGTGCTTGACATCTTTAAAATCGGAGTAGGACCCTCGAGTTCCCATACCGTTGGGCCCATGCTGATTGCGGGGAGTTTTATAAAAGAAATTTCCGAAAAAAAATTTTTGCCCGTCCGCATAGCGGTAGACCTGCACGGTTCCTTAGCGCTGACCGGCAAGGGGCACGGCACCGACAGAGCGGTCGTGCTGGGGCTTGCCGGCTCCGAGCCTGAGACGGTCGACATAGACGCTATGCCATCGTTTATTGAAGGCGTTAAAAAAACCAAGAGCCTAAAACTCGGATACTTCAACCTCGAAATCGGTTTTGACTGGGAAAAGGATATATTATTTTTGCCCGACAACCTTCCGCTGCACGAAAACGGAATGATACTGAGTGCTTACGACTCGACCGGCTCCGTTTTTTCGAGTACGTACTATTCTACCGGAGGCGGATTTTTCTGCAAGGCTGAGGATTTTAATTCCGGGGGCGTCAAATCCGCGGATGCGGAAAAACTTATACCTTATCCCTATGATACGGCGGACGGTTTGATAGCGGCGTGTCACGAGACTGGGTTGTCCCTGTCGGGTCTTGTGCTGCGAAACGAAATAGCGCTTCACGGCAGGGAATACCTGACCGAACGGTTCGCTAAGATATGGAAGGTAATGCGCGAGGGCATGGAACGCGGGACGGCGTCCGAAGGGCTCTTGCCGGGTCAACTGAGGGTGCCGAGAAGAGCCATAGGCCTCAAACGCAGATTGAAGTCCATAAACGCGCTCTCGCACGACCCCATGAA
>BOCC01000353.1 GCA_026002715.1 Synergistales bacterium | reverse complement strand
AGTATGGCGTGTTCGCTCCGCCCTCAATCTGCATACGCAAGATGTCTTTGTCGTTCTCTCTAAACGATTTAAGGACAATATTGACGGCGGGTTCGATACGCGCCTTGACAAGCTCGCTGATTTGCTCGGCGGTTTTTTGTGCGTTAGGCAAGCCAGCAGCCACACCTTCATCGGAGACACCGAAGTATATACTGCCGCCCACGCCGTTCGCGAACGCGCTGACAGTTTTGAGCCAACTCTTGGGGCGCTTCTCCTCCAGTTCAGACTTGAACTCGTATTCGGTTGCTTCGGCTATGAGAAGCTGATTAAGTGTTGGCATTGGTTTTCACCCTCTTTTGTTGGATTGGCGATGGAATAGTTATGATTTCCATACGAAGATGCCGTCAGCCATCTTGTTAAAATTATTGTCAACTACGATTGCCACACTATATCGAGCACGAGTAATGGCGACGTAAAACCTCGCTCTTGTAGTGTCCGCCAATTCAAACTGATGGTCTACTACCCAATTTAATATATCTTGCGTAGGATAGATTAGCACTCTGTCAAATTCCAAACCTTTCGATTCTCCAAAATTCATAATTGGAGTTTTTGGAATTGCTGAATCTTTTTTTCGATTATGGCGTAATTGCATAGGTTGATATTGCTTGTAATAGTCTTGTAAATCATTCTTCTTAACAAAAAATAGGCCTGCACGAGAATCACACATTACAGCTCTTGAATTACAAGGAATATATTGAGGGAACAGTTTTGAGGAAAAATCGCAAATAACCGCTGAATTCCTATATGATACATTTAGGGTGGTATCATCAATATCACAAGGAATTTTCTTGCATTCTTTCCTTATAAAATCGACAATTTTCCCGTTGGAATAATTCAAATATTTTCTTTCGTGGTGCGTTAAATACACAGTTTGCCGTGGGTCGCCAACCATTGTAACGCTGATATTGCTTTGCAGAAATAGCTTTAATAACTCTAAATCATACCCTGCCATATCCTGAATTTCATCAACAAAAATGTGTTTATACACTAATTGCAATCTGTTTATAACGGCACCATCACTTTTCTCATTACATCTTAAGACCAATTTCGATAACTTGTCAGAATAGATGTCCATTTGACTATCAAAGTAGTGTTTGTAAAACTCTTTACTCTCGCTAACATATCGTGCAGAATTGTTATTGACAAGATACATTCCCATGACACGTTCATCCCAAAACTGAAATGGCCTCACCCCATGCTCTATTAGAAAGGAAAACCACGTCTGAACAGTAATATTTGCTGGCATACACCCATTTTGCTTAATTATTTTATTGTAAATAGCTTTTTCGTTTTCTTGTGTAAAAGTGGTTATCAATACACTGTCACTCGAATGCTTCAATGCTTCCGAAATAATATATGCGGTCTTACCAGACCCAGCCGCCGCAATCA
>BOCC01000352.1 GCA_026002715.1 Synergistales bacterium | reverse complement strand
TGGGTCTGTAAGTTCTCCGAAATATTCGTGAATGCTTGTGGCTTTTAAAGACATATAGAGCTACCCCTTTCTTTTCTATGGAATAGTTCTATTTTTATCACTTCTTTTCTATAGATTCAAGATCTGAGCGTGGTTTTTTATGCGTTTGCCCTGCCCATCACAGCACCCTCCTAATCGTAGTCGGGCTGTACGTTTTGAACACCTGCTCGAAGTTCACGAGCGTACTATCGGACGCAAAACTGCTGTCACGGAACACGGCATAATATGGCTTAGCCTGCGCTATTTCCGTTATAATCTCGTCCGTTACTCGCTCAAAACAGGCAATCAGATAATTATCGTTCACAAAGAACACCGTCACGCCTCCGATTTTACGCGTTCCAATTTTGCTTGATAATAAAATCCCTAAATCAAGCATAACCGAAAACAGCAAATCCTCCGACGTTCTGTCCTCTTTTATGTTTTCGATCAGTCCGTCAAGGTTAAGCTGAACGGTGTCCTGCGGCGTGTAGTATACGTCTTTCATGTTGCTACTGTCGAGTTTTAACACGCGAAAGCCGGTGTCGAGGTCTGTCGTTGCCAAAGGTCTGTCGGCCTTGATTTTTGCCCCAGCACGGCGTATGCGTTCCTTGCCGATTTCGCAGATGTTCGCGTACCCCGCTTTCGCCGCTTCGCTACTCTCGTCCGTGACTTCGGGCAACTGCACCATGATGAATTTACGCTTGCCGCCGTCCTCGGCGTTCAGTTGCATGACTGCGTGGGCGGTGGTGGCGGAGCCAGAGAAGAAGTCAAGGATAATTGAGTCTCCTTGTGTGTGTGCGAGTGTCAACAAGCGATTCAGTAATCTGACAGGTTTTGGGCCATCAAAATATCCCCTGCCATCAAACAGTTTTTTAAGTTCTTGGCGTCCTTCTTGGCTGTGCCCAACATCCTTAAATAGCATCAAACTTGATACGACCATCCCATCTTGCACTTCTGACAAGAACCTTTTCAGTCGTGGTACGTTGTCTCCATCTTCACCAAACCAAATTCTATTATCTGCTATAAGCTCTTGAAGTCGCTCTTTTGATACACGCCAACACGAACCATGCGAAGGATAAACATCACGACCACTTGGCGTCGTTATGGGATAATCGTATTTTTCGGAATATGTTTTTACAGTTAGGTTATCTGAAGTCCAAACACCACGCGGGTCACTATCATAGTTTTTGTATCGCTCATTCGCTTCATCTGTTCTCGGCAATTTTCCAATTACAAAATTATCGATTTGCTTTGCGTAGCCTAAAATGTAATCGTGATCATTTGAAGGTCACCTCTAAAAACCCCCTTGCAGATTAAGAGAAAAAATGCTGTAATATAACTGATAAACAACGATATTAACTAAGGTAGGTGCGAATTATGCAACTAAATTTTTTGCTTGACGAAAAGATAT
>BOCC01000351.1 GCA_026002715.1 Synergistales bacterium | reverse complement strand
CGCCTCCGGCTCTCCCCGGCAGCTCGCCCACGATGATTTCTTCGGGTGCTATATCCGCTTTCTCCGCTACTTCGCGAAGCGTCATAAAGCGAAAGCCGTCCGCCTTTGCCCTCAGAAGAAAATTCTCAAACACCCCGAGCTTGGAAAGCCCCTCCATCTCGGCGTGTACCGTCAATACGTTCCATTCCACGTTCAGCAAACCAATCCAAACATCCGGCAGCGATTCGTCCGTCACGCCGTCAGCGCCCAATATCTCATCCATTGTGGGCAGAGTCGTCGGTATCTGCGGGACGGAAAAGCGGCGCGATTTGTATTTTGGCATAAAGGGAGAATAGCCCCTCGTATCGCTGGCGTATTTCAATTTCAGGCGCTCCTGCGCGGCGAGGCTCGCTTCGGAGACTTGCCAACCCGGCGCGGCGTAACATGACGGCTGGCAGCCTGATATTTTTTCAAACATCGCGGCGGCTTTGTTGTACAAAAGCTCAAAATCGTTTTCCGACATCGGCTGCAGCTTGTCTTGGGTCAGGACGTGATCCCATGCGTGTACCCCGCAGTCGTGACCGTCATGAAAGGCGCGTTTGAATATATCCGGATCGGAGGCCGCTATCATCGGCGCGGGAAGCAGCGTCCCATAAAAAAGCGTTTTTAACCCATACGTCGACGGGGCTTTTGTGCGTAACATCTTTGATATAAAACCCCTTCGGAATATCCGCCGTATGGCTTTTCCGGAGTTATCCGGCCCGAAGGAGAAGAATATCGAAGCCTGTATCCCGTGTTTTTTGAGCAGGGTGAGCATACGCGGCATCCCCTCCCGGTAACCGCGTAAAGTGTCCACATCTATTTTTATGGCAAGGTTATTCATGATTGTTTATGGTTATTCATGGTCGTTCATGCTGTTTTCAGCGTACCACGATACGGTTCTTCGCAGCGTCTCGGCCATATCGGTCTTTGGCCGCCAGCCCAGCAGCTCGCCCATTTTCAGCACGGACGGAACGCGGTTTCGCATGTCGTCGTAAGCATCGCCATAGTAATTCGAGGCCTGTACGCTGCTCAATTCCGCTTTCTCGGCGCGCTCTCTGAAGGCGGGGGTTAACTTCATTTCCGCTATCAACATCTCCGCGAGCTCTCTTATCGAGCAGTTGTTGGCCGGGTTGCCTATATTGAATATTTGCCCGTCGGCTTTGCTGCCTTCGTTCGCTATTATCGCCATGAGTCCGTCTATGCCGTCGCCTACCCAGGTGAAACTGCGTTTTTGCTCGCCGCCGTTCACCAACGAGACGACTCCCCGGTGGAGCACGTCGTAGATTATCTGGGTGACGGAGCGCGCGGTGCGTTTTCGCGCGTCCTTGAACGAATCGAGGCGCGGCCCGACCCAGTTGAAGGGTCTGAAAATGGAAAACTTCAAGCCCTCTTCCTGACCGTAGGCGAAGATCATCC
>BOCC01000350.1 GCA_026002715.1 Synergistales bacterium | reverse complement strand
TTCCCCCTCCAACGTGGCGCGTCACCAGGGAGACCTGCGTGACCTCGGGCGAAACAAGACAGCCGTAGTGCGCGACCGCATAAAGTATATCAACCCGGCTCTTCGCGTCACCGTCAACGACTACGACATCGTAAGGGAAGTCGAGGGAACAAGCGCCTTCGAGGACCGCGCCGCCGAGAGCGACCTTCTCATCTGCACAACCGACACGGACGACTCGCGCTCTTTAGTGAACAGATTGGCCGTGAACATGAAGAGAAAATGTCTTCAGGTGGGTCTGCACGAACGCGCGGCGTCAGGTATCGTCCATCTCTACGACCCCGAAGGAGAAGGGGCATGTTTCGCCTGCCACCGAGACCGTATCTTGGTCGAGGAGAACAAACGCGGAAGAGGCGTCGCCTACAGCGAAGCCGTGGACGTGAGAGACTTGACCATACAGCCCGGACTTT
This sequence comes from Synergistales bacterium, assembly GCA_026002715.1. Taxonomy (GTDB): domain Bacteria; phylum Synergistota; class Synergistia; order Synergistales; family Aminobacteriaceae; genus BNVG01. The sequence goes on along the minus strand of BOCC01000350.1, from coordinate 991 downwards.
CCGCGCAGATAGACATGGTGGCTCAAGTAGGCGCTTTGAGGGCCATCGAGGCCCTCACGGGCGAGTCGAGCCTGCCCGACCTCAGCATTGTATACGTGGATAAGACACCGGAAGCGAGACCCGAGAAAGATACCGAAGACAACGGGAGCGGAGACTCACAAAACGCGGCCCAAGCGCAAAGACGCCTTCAGTTACGCGTAGTCCACCTCGGCTTGGAAAGAAGCGCGACCTGCCCCTTGTGCGCTTCCGGCAAAAGCGTTTATTAGGCTCGTAACACGCGAAAGGAGAAAACGAAGATGAACGGATACCTTGCGGGTTTTGCAGCCGCGGCTGCAACGGTGTTGTATTTAGTCCGTAAGCGCGGTAAAACAAAAGACAAAAAGACGCCGGCACAGCGTTATACCCCACAAACGCCGTACAGACCCCGCCCGGCTTTCGTACCCCGCCCCTATAGCAATCCCATACGTTTCAGAGACGGATTCGCCCCCGCCGAAAAAGACCGGAACTTGCGAACGTTCAACGTCCTTAATCCCGAAGGCGAAGTGTATACCGTCAACACAGCCGACGAGTCGTCAGGTTTTTATGGGCCGGTATGGACCCGCGTGCTGGGCGCCTATGAGAGTGGGGAATATCTGCGCGGCAGGGCTTCGGTCAGGCGCACCAGCAAGGATGAAGGCAGGTTCTCTGGTTATTCCGTCAGTATCGACGGCCTTGAGGCCTTTTTGCCCAAGAGCAAAGCCTCGTTCTTTTTCGACCCCAAAAGGGACGCCACAAACAAATGCCTTGCTTTGAAAGTCGAGATGATACAGACCAACGGCGACAAAAAGGGCAACATAGTCGTGAGCGCCAAAGAGCCCTGGGAGCAAACCCTTGACGAGTTTTCGGGCATGACCTGCGGCAAGGAGATGCACGCGCTGGCGGAGGACTACGAACATAACGAGCTTCTCTTCCCCGGATTTTTCAAGGCGGGCGTAAACGCGCAGTGGCTCAT
>BOCC01000349.1 GCA_026002715.1 Synergistales bacterium | reverse complement strand
GAATATCCGACGCGCCGGGGTAATAGACCACGTTAAATCTAAGCCCCGCCACTTTTTCCAATTCCCAAAGCTGGGTGTCCATAGGTTGCCCCGGCCCTTGTACGCCGTGCTTGATTTTGCCGGGGTTGGCTTTAACTTCCTCAGCAAACGCCATGAAATCCGACCAACGGCCTTTTTTGCACACAAAGCCACCGGTGGCGCCGAGGCCCGTCATAGAACCGACCGGGGTAAAATCATCGGCTTTCCATGGCGGGCTTTCCGGTGAAAACGCGACAACAGACCATGGACTCGCCACAGTGCTGGCCATGCTTATGGTGTAGCCGTCAGCCGGCTGCGTGGCAAGCTCGGTCCAGCCAATAACACAACCGGCGCCGGGAACGTTGTCGATAATGACAGGCACGCCAAGCTCTCTTGAAAGATATTCGGCGGCAATGCGGCCGATGGCGTCCGAAGCGCCTCCGGGCGCGTAGGGCACGATATAACGAATTTCATGATCCGGTTTCCACGAAGCGGCCTGCGCCGACGCGGCAGTCATACTAAGCGCCAAGACAATAAGCAACAGGAACGACAAGGCTTTTTTCATCATTTTGTTCCTCTCTTTCAATAATGCGCTAATCGCATTTTTTCACAATACATAGAGCTTTGCATAAAGCCCTCAGCTATCGCCTCTGATAGCATAACGCGAACTAATTTCCTCTGTTTATGAAAATCTCGTACTCCGGCGAGTTCACGAATTCCAGCAACGCGTCCCGTTCGGCCTTGTAGGCGGCGGTAGAGTCCGGACCGCTGAGATAAAGAGGCCAGCCTGTCGTGAATATGGCGTCTTTATAACGCTGGTCCTGATGCATCTTCGCGACGCACTCCTGAAGGGTCGCTATAATCGCCGGGTCGGCGGTGGATTGTATAATCACATCTTGTGTAAGATTGTTTCTTGAGACATACTTGGTATCCTCCCATTTGAAACCTAGCTTGTCAGCAAATTCCGCAAGGAAGGGTATCCCCTGCACCGGGTATCCTTCCGGCGAATCTTTGCCGAGGAGCGCTAAGATAGAAAAGTTCTCATTTGTCACAAAGTCCGCCCGGTTGGCAAAAACAATTCCGACATCAAGGTCGCCGGTGAGGAGATCCGTTTGAATACTCGCTGAGTCTGGGTAATAGACTATGTTGAATTTGAGACCGGTAACTTTTTCCAGTTCCCAAATCCGCGCGTCATTGGGCTGACCGGGGCCTTGATAACCCAATTTGATTTTGCCTGGGTTAGCTTTTATATCGGCGATTAATGCCATGAAATCCGGCCAACGACCTTTTTTGCACACAAAACCTCCCACGGTGCTGAGACTCGTGGCGGTACCTACTGAAACAAAATCATCGCCCTTCCAAGGCGGACTTTCCGGTGAAAGCGCCTCGATAGCCCAAGGGCTGGCGCTGGAGCTGGAGA
>BOCC01000348.1 GCA_026002715.1 Synergistales bacterium | reverse complement strand
GAAACACCTGTATGCGTGGCAGGATTTTTCATTGGTTTGTCGAGTTTCCGGAAATTATGTCCAAAGGGAAAGGCTTTGATTGCGTATTGGGCAACCCGCCGTGGGAGCGCATAAAATTGCAGGAGGAGGAGTTTTTCGCTTCGCGCGACACGAAGATAGCGAACGCGCGAAACAAGGCGGAAAGAGACAAATACATTGAGCTTTTGGGGCATGGGCTTCTATACAGCGACACGCCCAGCGACGCCGAACAACGGCTTTACGCCTCGTTTTTAGATGAACGCAGATTGGCCGAAGCATCGAGCCTTTACTGCCACGTCAAGGGCGACAGCGGTCGTTTTCCGCTGACCGGGACGGGCGACGTGAACACCTACGCGCTCTTCGCGGAGACGATGTGCGCCATACTCTCATCCAAAGGCCGGGCTGGCTTCATAGTCCCCACCGGCATAGCGACGGACGACTCGACGAAGAAGTTCTTCGCGTCTCTTGCCCAAAACAGCGGATTGGTCAGCCTGTACGACTTTGAAAACAGAGGCGCGATATTCCCCGGAGTTCACAGAAGTTATAAATTCTGCCTTATGACGACGGGTAAATCCGAAGCCGCCGACTTCGCGTTTTTTCTGGCGGACACCAAACAACTCACGGAGGGTGAGCGCCGTTTTTCGCTTTCTCCCCGCGATTTCGAGACTATAAACCCGAACACAAAAACATGCCCAATCTTTCGCAGCCGCATGGATGCGGAGCTGACGCGCAAAATCTACTCGCGCGCGCCTGTGCTTATATGTGACGCCACGGAGAATGAGCCGGAAGAAAACCTCTGGAACATAAAATTTTTACGGATGCTTGATATGTCGAACGACAGCCGCATCTTCAAGGACTCAGGCGGCGCAGACCTCCTGCCGCTCTACGAGGCGAAGATGATTCATCAGTTCGACCATCGCTGGGCAAGCTACGAAGCGAACGCGAAAGGCGTGCCCTTGTGCCGCGACGTGCCGGAGGACGTAAAAAACGACCCCGATATGGCCGTGACGCCGCGCTATTGGGTGAGCGAGCGAGCGGTTCTCGAACGCCTCGCCCGCGTCTTAGGTATAGACACAAGTGCCAAAACCGAAGACCTGCGCCGCCTCTGCCCACGGTGGCTGATAGGCTGGCGGGATATTACAAACGCTACAAATGAGAGAACGGTGATTGCGTCGGTGCTACCGAGAGTTGGGGTAGGGCATACAATGCCGTTATTTTTTATTAGCGGCGATACCATTTCAAAAAAACAACGAGCTTTATTTATTTCGAACTTGAACTCTTTAGTTCTTGATTTTGTGGCAAGATTAAAAGTGGGCGGTACACACCTAACATACTCATACTTGAAACAATTTCCTATTCTTTCTCCTAATGCCTACTCTCAATCTGACATGGACTTTATCATCCCCCGTGTCCTCGAACTC
>BOCC01000347.1 GCA_026002715.1 Synergistales bacterium | reverse complement strand
AGAAGCCCGGAGAGCAAATCGCTCAGGACCTCCTGATCGCTGAATATTCTCTTGAAGACGTAATCATTCGTATGCCGGAATGGCGAGGGCGTCTTGGCGTCATCCTGAGCCTTTGGCTTTTCGTGAGTGTATCATTGGCCGCCTGAACCGTGAGTTCACGTATTCTTTGAAGGATAGAGTGTACCTCGGTAAGAGCGCCCTCGGCTGTCTGAATCATAGATATACCGTCTTGAGAGTTGCGTAAGGCTTGGTCGAGGCCGCGAATCTGGCCGCGCATCTTCTCGGATATGGCGAGCCCCGCCGCGTCGTCTGCGGCCATGTTGATACGCAAGCCCGTAGAGAGGTTGCGGATGGCTTTCTGAAGTTGATTGTTCGTATCGCTCAGAGCGTTATAGGCATAGAGCGCGGGTATGTTGTGGTTTATACGCATAGAAACTCCACCTTCCAAGTGTCAGTGCAACGGATTAAAATATTCTCTGCTGAATAATGTAGCATAAAATTCTTAAAAATGGGGGAAAAATATGCGAGCGGTCTCCTGCTTATTATAAGGATTTTGTTATTGGCGTGACGATGAAATATTATTGACATGTCGAATAAAAAGCTCAAATGTTTTTTGTATCGGAGAAGCCAGTTCTCTCAATTTTGATTCATCCAACATATCGCCATAGCCATGAATATGTCTATGGCGATATTTCATCAGGTTTTCAAGGACAGGTTGCGCCTCTGTCCGAACGCCGTTGTCTGATCTTCGTCCCATGAGGAAGCCACAAGCAGGCGAACAACGCGGGACACCGGAATTTCTATTAGACTCAGTTCCGAAGCTACGAAGTCAGGAAGCCTTTTCATAAATTTTAATTCCCTCGGAACGTATGACATGCACTATCGAAAGAGGCTCGTCCATTTCCACAAAATCAAGGGGTTTATGGCAGTTAGCGTAAATAAGATCAAACAGCTCGCTGTACATTTCCCAGGCTGTCGCTCTGTCAATTCCTTCGACCCCAAGATCAATATCTCCCGTGTCGTCTTCTTCTAAACGCAAAGAGGAACCAAAAAGCCAAAGGCTTCTGACGTTATATTTTTTTGCGCATTCAATCAATATTTTTTCAGTTTCCTGCCTCAACATGTCCGATTCGCCTCTCTTTGCAGTGTAATAGATAAAATACTTTTACTGATAATGTAGCATAAAATTCTTAAAAAAGGGAGGAGGAAAATTTGCGGCTTTCCTAACATAAAACCAACCTCTGTTATAATCTAACCATCAAAGAAACCTCAAAGAAAGGCGGTGTGACGGCGATGACAAAAAAATCAAAGGCTCACGAAAAGCCAAAGGCTCAGGATGACGCCAAGACGCCCTCGCCATTCCGGCATACGAATGATTACGTCTTCAAGAGAATATTCAGCGATCAGGAGGTCCTGAGCGATTTGCTCTCCGGGCTTCT
>BOCC01000346.1 GCA_026002715.1 Synergistales bacterium | reverse complement strand
ATGGCTGTCTTGTTAAAAGCGCCGCTACCTAAGGAATTAGAGCTCAAGGGGAGCAGAGAAACGTTCAAGACTGACACAATCGTCAACCATAGCTTTACCGCATACCCAAACGCTCCGATGAAAGGCCGTTCATCCAACGGAAACGCGGTCGAGGCTTTTATCGCGTATCTCAAAGAGCAAAATTTTAAGGAGGTAGGCCGATGAGCCGCTGCCTTTTGCAAATATCCATCGGCCCGGTACAGGAATTTATCGCCGCCGCGCGCCGCACCCGAGACCTCTGGTGCGGGTCGACTCTGCTGTCGGAGATCTCCAAGGCCGCGGCGGGAGCTGTCAAGGGAGCTAAGGGGAAGTTGATTTTTCCGAACTCCGATGATCTTGGGGCGAGTCTGACGCCGAATAGTGACTTTAATGTCGCCAACGTTATCCTTGCGGAGTTCGAGAGCGAGGAGCAAGTGAAAACAGCTTCTGACGCGGCGAAGAAGGCAGCCGAAGATCGTTGGCTTGAGTTTGTGAACGAAGCCCACGGTATCTTAGAGGGGCATATCGACGAAGATGCTTGGAACTACCAGAAAAACGGAGTCATCGAATTTTACTCCGCATGGTGCTCCTTCAAAGACGACCTCACTGACTATAAAAAGGCGCGTCAAAACGTGGCTCGTCTATTGGCGGCGCGTAAAAATTTGCGGGATTTCGAGCCATGGGAAGGGAAAGCCGGAGTTCCAAAGTCTTCATTGGACGGACTTAGGGAGAACGTTTTTATAGGCCGTAAGATTAAGAGCGTACGTGTCAAGACAGGGGAAATGCTGGATGTCGTAGGTTGTGTCAAACGGGCGTCCGGGGGACGCGCGGCTTTTCCGTCTGTTACGCGTATAGCCGTCGATCCGTGGGTTCGGGGACTTTGCAAAACCGGCCGGGAACTTGAAGCGATGTCGGGTTACTGTGAAAAATTGGTGGAGCTCGGCGTTTTGTCGCGCGTAAAACACGAAGCGTATAAAGCATTCCCGTATGAGGGTACGGCGTTACTGCCCACTCGCTACGACGCGCTTGCGGAAGAGGCCTTCGACGATGACAAAGACGCGGTGAGAAATGTAACGAAAGATATGAACAAGTTCATGGCCGGGTTGCCTAAACCTATGGATCCCTACTTGGCGGTGCTGGTAGCCGACGGGGATAAGATGGGGAAGGCCATATCATCTTTGGATAAACCAGAAAGGCACAGAGAGTTTTCCAAAACGCTGTCGAAGTTTGCGACCGACGCTCGCAAGATTGTCGGACAGTGTTCAGGAAGCTGTATTTACACGGGCGGCGACGACGTGTTGGCATTTTTGCCTGTGGATACAGCGCTCGACTGCGCCAGAAAGCTCTATGACGCGTTCTGCGCCCTATGGCAAACGGGCTGGGATGAATTCAGGAAAGAATCTCCCACATTGTCAGTCGGGATCGC
>BOCC01000345.1 GCA_026002715.1 Synergistales bacterium | reverse complement strand
ACGTCCTGTCGAGTAGACAGTAGACAGTCTCAATGCTTGAGTGGAAGGGATTGCCTACTGCCCCTCACGGAACCGTACTTGCAGTTTTCCCGCATACGGCTCTTCAAATCAACTTCGGTTCAAAAGTCCATATGTCTTTCGTCAGGCGCGGTTTCTCTATGTAGTAGTTCCATATCCACAGAAACCTCTCATATCGCATCTTGCCCTTCTGGTCTCTTCGGTTCAGCATTCGGAAGCTCGTGTATTTAACGTACTCCCAGAACTTCTGTATCATTTTGAAGTTCCCGCTTACTCCGTAGTAGTTGCAGTGACCAAGAAGCGATACCCTGATGATTTTCATCGTCTTCGAGATTGGTTTTGTCAACCTTGACCTGAGCCATTCCTTCGCGGCCGCTCTCTTCGCCTTCATTTTCTTCTTGCTTGTACGCACTCCTACGCAGTACTTCTTGCTTCTGGTTTGCGTGTTGAAGAAGGTGAAGCCAAGAAAGTCAAAGTCTTCCTTTGTTCCTTTGAATCGTCCGAAAGGTAGTATACGCGTCTTGTCCTCAGCGGGTTCTAAACCGAATTTCTTCAGTCTGTCTTTGAGTAATTCCATAACGGTCTCCGCTTCGTTTTCATACTGGAACAACAGCACAAAATCATCGGCGTAACGCACATAGTGTACTTCACCCTTCAGTTTCGCTTTCAGAACTTTCTCTACCCATAAATCTAATGTGTAGTGAAGGTATACATTGGCAAGTACAGGCGAAATCAGACCGCCTTGCGGTGTTCCAATGTCGCTTTCCTTTCTTTCTGTTCCCTCCATTACGCCCGCTATCAAGAATCTCTTGATATAGCGCAGAAAGTTCTTATCGGCTATGTCATGCTCAAGAAACTTCATAAGCCAGTAGTGACTTACGTTGTCGAAGAACCCTTTGATATCCGCTTCCAGTACGTAGTTTACCTTGCGCGACATGAGGGTCTGGTTTATGACTTTTACTGCGTCGTGTGCGCTCCTGTTCGGCCTGAACCCATATGAACAGTCAAGGAAACGTACTTCATATATATCGCTCAGTATCCCTGCCATCACACCCTGTACTAACTTATCCTCATACGACGGTATCCCTAACGGACGTACTTTCCCGTTTGCTTTGGGTATAAATACTCTTCTCACAGGTAACGGTTTATAGCTGAACTTCTTCATGCGCTCTATCAAGTTCGCTAAGTTTTCGTCCAACTTTTCACCGTATTCGTCTTTGGTTACTCCGTCTACTCCTGTCGCTTTGTTTCTTGCCTGTTTGCGGTGTTCTTCTTTGAGTGAAACTTCGTTGACACGATTCATCAGTGTTTCTAATCTCTCGTACGTTTTGGATTGATACCTTATATCCTTCAGTTCATGTTCCACGCTCTTAAGAACCTCCTGTGCTCCACGTGTTTCCCTTTAGGAAACGCTGATTTGTTATCC
>BOCC01000344.1 GCA_026002715.1 Synergistales bacterium | reverse complement strand
AAAGATAAAATTATCGGTTTTGTATACAACCGTAATGATTCTGTGGTCGTTTTTTCGACTACAAGTGTAATATTTAAATTTATGGATAGCTTTCTCAATGCACAATATAAGGATATTAGCAAAGTGGCTATTTGGGGATCTCTGGGCATTGAGATATCGTTGAAAAACAGCCAGACAAGGAATATATATTGTGACAGCATTGACAGGTATTTTTTGTGCGATTGTCTAAATGAAATCAGAACCTTATTTGCGTAAAATTTCTTGCTATAACCGAACATTAAACACACCTCCAAATAAAATTTATACTGTCAAATGATATTATGCGCTAAAAAACCTCGCTATGTTACGCGAAAGCCACTAATCTTATAGGAGAGCCGGAGCCGTCTTTGAATTTGTTGGGCAGGCCTATCACAAGGGAGAGCGTCGGCAGGTCCTTCAGGTTGCAAATATTTTCTATTATGGGTATTCCGCCCTCGAGCAGAATATGATGACACAGGTCGCCCGTGTTTCCGAAAGCGTCGATAGAGAGCGCGTCACAACCGACAGCCGCCGCTTCCTTGTCCTTGAGATATGACGCGGCCTCTTTGTCGAGCCCGGGCCAGTCGCGCAGAAATTCCGCCGCGCCGCCCCTGAGTCCGTATTTGTCGTCCCAGCCAAACCGAAACATTACGATGTCGCCCTGTCTTATCTCGCCGTTTTCAGCCTCGAAAGCCCTGAGGGAGGAAAGTTGAAAAAGCCCGCGCGGGGACACGGCCGTCGCGTCGATATTTACGCCTCGTCCGATTATCTGCGTCACGGGCAATTTGTCAATTGTAAGGCCGCCTTTCACGAAATGCGCCGGCGCGTCGATATGCGTGCCGGTATGCTCCGACATAGTGACGCCTGAGTGCAGCGCCGCGTCGCCCCATTCGTAGGACTCATAGATAACGCTTCCGTACCGCGCCTGCGTCGGCCAAGATGGCATACCCTCCTCTAAAGTCCGGGTCAGGTCGAACGCCTTCAGTCTCCCTGACGACAAATGCGACAATAAAAGCCCCCCTACGGCTTCGGCGGGACAAACTATCGCGTTGGATTCCATTGGTAAAATCTCATCTCGAAATATATTTCTAAATATTTCTAAATTTTTCGCTCGAGTTTTTCCAAACAATTTCATTATATATTTTTTTAATTCTATTATTTAATTATTTTGCGATTTTTGCGATTTCAGAGCGGGTTTTGTACGTAAAAACGCTTGTTGACGTTTCAAAATGAATGGGGTACAATTATCTGAACATTGCCGGGGTGGCGGAATGGTAGACGCAGTGGATTCAAAATCCACCGGGGGCAACTCCGTGGGAGTTCGAGTCTCCCCCTCGGCACCATAGTTTTTATTTACATTATCAATTCATTCGTAGGAGGTGAACAAGGATGCGTGTCGTTACAAATAACGTCATAGTCCATACACA
>BOCC01000343.1 GCA_026002715.1 Synergistales bacterium | reverse complement strand
CAACCTCTCAGCAACGGCGGCGCGGACACGCTGGAAAACATGCTTCCGTCCTGTCGAAGCTGTAACCACCGCAAGGGCGGCTCGACCCTCGAAAGTTTCCGCAGTCAGGTCGCCCATTTCCTACGCGTCCTCGAACGCGACAACGTGACCTACCGCAATGCCGTTCGCTACGGGCTTGTGATACCTAATCCGCACCCAGTCAAGTTTTATTTTGAGAAAGCGAGAGAACACAGCGGAACAGGAGGATGACATGAAACACAAGGACATTTCTTATACCTTTCATTATGACGAAAGCAAAGAAGCCAAGGAATGTAAATTTTGCGGCGGCGATGAAGTTTTAACGGATCTATTGGTGTGGTCTGGAGGGCACATATCAAGTGCCCAGTTTTATGTGTGCCTAAATTGCGGAGCGCTTGGTATTTATCAAACTCACAAGGAGGAATAGTGATGAACAAGACCGACATCGACTGGTGTGATAGCACGTGGAACCCCGTAACTGGGTGTTTGCACGATTGTCCGTACTGCTATGCGCGGGGGATTGCACAAAGGTTCAAGGGATTTGCGGCGCACCAGACAAATTATAGGTGCATTACGAAACCACAAAAAGGTTCACCAAATATTGTGGGATATGAACTTGACGCGCCGCTTAAACGCATAGAAATTAAAACCGCCAAGTTAGTAAACGCATCGTACCCGTTTGGATTTGACCCGACATTACACCGATACCGACTGACAGAGCCAGCCAAAATGAAAAAGCCGCAGATTATATTTGTCGGTAGCATGGCCGACCTATTTGGCGATTGGGTTCCGACCTCATGGATTGAGGAAGTGTTCGCGGCATGTGCCGCCGCGCCGTGGCATACCTATCTGTTCCTTACGAAGAACCCGACGCGATACATCGAACTGGCGAAAGAGGGACTTCTCCCAAAACAGCATTACTACGGCACGACTGTTACCGACCATGATACGCCGTATTTTTGGTCTGACGATTACCACACGTTCATCAGCATAGAACCGCTTTTACGCTGGGACATCATCGACGCGCCGCGAGCGGAAACCAAGCCGGTGGACGGCATAATCATCGGTGCGGAAACAGGGAACCGGCATGGCAAGGTTGTCCCTCAAAAGGCGTGGATTGACGACATTACGCAATGCGCTGACGACGAGGGCATACTCGTGTTCTACAAAAAGAGCCTGATACCCATTGTTGGAGTAGGGAATATGCGGCGAGAACTGCCGTGTGAGGTGCAGGAATGATGATCAAAGAACAGCTCTACAGAATCAGGGCGCGGTGTGAGGCCGCGACGCCGGGTCTGTGGACATGGTATCGTGCTGAAGGGCACTGTAGCAAGGAGAGAGGACAGCAATGCATTTACGATGATGGCGACAGTGAGTGCTTAAGTTGCAGTTCGTGGGAATATACGAAATTTGCACAAATAAAAACGCCTAATA
>BOCC01000342.1 GCA_026002715.1 Synergistales bacterium | reverse complement strand
GATTTTGGGGTTGGTCGAAGTGCCCCAGCCGGGGGAGACGTTCGTCGTAGTACGCTCAGAGCGGGAGGCGCGCGGCGCGCTCTCGGCGAGCCGGTCCGACGCGCGGGACGCGAGCGGCAGCATGTCTCATAGGGTGTCGCTCGAGGATATATATTCTCAGATGTCGCAGATGAAGGACGGACAGAAGCCGGACCTGAAACTGCTCGTCAAGTGCGACGTCCAGGGCTCGGTGGAGGCCCTTTGCTCATCGCTTGAAAAATTGGCCACAAACGAAGTCGGCGTCTCTGTGGTACATAAGGGCGTCGGGCGCATATCGGAGTCTGACGTCACGCTGGCCTCGGCGAGCGGAGCCGTCATAATCGGCTTCAGCGTCCGCCCCGACGCAAACGCAAAAAAGACAGCGGATACAGAGAGAGTGGAAATACGCCTCTACGACATAATCTACGACGTAATAGACGACGTTAAGGCCGCTATGGAAGGGCTTTTGAAGCCCATATTGCGTGAAGAGCGTCTGGGCGAGGTGGAGATACGCGAGATATTCAAGATTCCGAAGGCCGGAAAGATCGCCGGCTGTCACGTCACTAAAGGGCTTGTGCGGAGGACTTCCAAAGTTCGCGTTGTGAGGGCCGGCATAGTCATCTGGGACGGCGGCATTTCGACGCTTCGCCATTTCAAAGACGAGGCGCGCGAGGTCAAGGCGGGCTTCGACTGCGGCATAGCCATCGGCAACTTCCAGGACTTCGAGGAAGGCGACATTCTGGAGGTCTACGAGGTCGTCGAAGAAAAGCGGGCGCTCTAAATTGGACGGACGCACACTTCACAGGCCGCGGAAAGCGCGCGCGTCGTTTCGTATGGAGAGAATCAACAAACAGCTTCAGCGCGAAATATCGCTTCTCTTAGAGAGACGAATCAAAAACGATGTCGCGAGAAACGCCATAATCACAGGCGTCGAATGTGCGCGAGATTTAGAATTCGCGAGAGTGTATTTCACAACCGCCGACCCCGCGAAAGGCGATTTGGTTTTGGCCGAACTCAAAAACGCAAAGGGCGCCTTGCGCTCTATGCTGAGCCGGATATTGGAGATACGCAGAGTCCCGGACTTGATGTTCTTGATAGATCCGTCAGTGGAGTACGGAGCGCGCATAGACGCTCTTCTTGCCGGTATAGGTCTGAACAATCAAAACTTCGGCGGCCCCGACCCGGACGATGAGCAAGAAGACGCGCAGCCGGAGTCGTCTGCCGAATTGCGGGATTATGAAAATTGATATTCCGCTTCTCCATCGAGAAACTCTGAAACGCGTCACGCAACTCTTGGCTGACGCTCAAATTTGGCGTCTTTTTTGCCACAGCAAGATAGACGGGGACGCCATAGGTTCTTCTCTTGCGCTTCTCGGCGCGGGCCTGAACTTGGGCAAGCGCGTCTTTTGGGTTGTGCCCGACCCGGTGCCTCCGTCTTATAT
>BOCC01000341.1 GCA_026002715.1 Synergistales bacterium | reverse complement strand
GAAGAGGGCGAAGCTAAAAAGGCTTTCGAGGTCGCCCGCAGAATGCTGTCCCGCAATATGTCCGTCAGCGATATTATCGACGTGACAGGTCTCGGCGAGGGCGATATTCTGAGTTTAAGCTAAAACGACATGACGCGGCGACGTAATGGGTCTATGGTCAAACATAGCTCTTATGAAACTAAACGCGACGCCGAAATAATCCAGCAGTAGCAATAGCGCAATACCCAACATAAAAGCTCCGGCCGTGGCGAGAGTCGAGGCCAGAGGGCTATGCCGAAGGTGTATGGTGGGTATCGGTTTGCGGAATAATGAAACATGACTCGTATGATCAAGATACTTGATAAACATCAACAACAAGACGCCTATAAGACAAGAGAAGTTTTGTCCTTTGAGCATGTAGTGTATTATTCTTCTTTGTTCATCAGGGTGTCGCTCACCCTTATGATAAATGGAATCGGGAAGACCTTATATGACTAAAGTCTCAGAGACTGTCCTATAGATTGGTCTCCTGACATGTAGCGTCATATTAAAATTTTTTCCAAATGTAGGGGCGAACTGCGTTCGCCCGTTCCTTCCACATTGCCCGTTTTCTCTCTGGTCCGCCCCTGCCGCGCACGCGGACGACCAAAGGTCGCCCTACGAGAGGCGCGCAAATTTTGAGGCGTTCCTGAAGCAACCCTATAGTCATAAAAAATAAACTTTATATGTAGCCTCTATTGAACGGTCGGGAAATACCCTGGGAAGGCGCTGGCAAGTATCCACATGATGATGCCCATGCCGAGCAGGACAAACGCGTATCTCGTCGTCTTGTTGAGCACTTCTCCCTCCCGGCCTACAAGCCCTGTCGCGGCGGTAGCTATGGCGATGGACTGCGGCGAGATCAGCTTGCCCATGACGGCGCCCACCATGCTTGCGGTGACGGTGACAAGCGGGTTCAATCCTAATTGTATAGCGGTAACCCTTTGCAGGTTGCCGAACAACGCGCCGGAGGACGTCACCGATCCGGTCAAAAACACGCCAAGGAAACCTATTAGCGGAGAGAAGATCATAAACAACTGGCGGTAGCTATGGACGCCTTGATAATTTCAAACTTGCCTGATTTCATAATGAGGTTGTACAAAAGAACAGCGTTGAAAACTAACCAGCAAAGCGGGAAAACTCCGTTCATGGCTCCATAGCCCGCCGCGGAAAGCGCAACTGTGACAGGCATGCGATAGACGACAATCGCCACCAACAAAGTTACCACAAGAGCTAAGAACGTCGCAAGGTAGCCTTTCATTTTTTTGATCGCCAATGCCCAGAACAGGAAAAACATTGGAATGGCCGCGCATAGAGCCGTCAGGAAAATATTGTCGCCAACAGCGTAATAATTCTGGAGCCACTGCATTTCATATTCCCCATTTTCTTCTTGATAATTGCGGATTTTCCCCTTTTTTGTTTCTGAAAACTTGAGACCAGTAT
>BOCC01000340.1 GCA_026002715.1 Synergistales bacterium | reverse complement strand
GCGCCTGTCCGATTATATTATGAGGCTTCCCAAGGCGTATGAGGCCATCGTAAGATTGGGCGTCGCCACGGACACCTGCGACGCTTCGGGAAATGTAATATCCGCATCCGCCGTGACAGAAAAAAACCTCGACGAACGCAAACTCGACAGCGTTCTTTTTTCGTTTCTGGGAACAACACCGCAGGTTCCCCCGGAAATATCCGCGCTCAAAATAGACGGCCGGGCCGCGCACAAGATGGCAAGAGCCGGAGAAAACCCAAACTTGGCCGCGCGGCCGGTCAGCGTAACGTCAATTTCAAGAACATCCCCTATTGTTTATGAACCGAAAACAAATCAGGCGTCGGTCAAAATCTCCGTAAAATGCGGCAAGGGAACCTATATCCGCGCCATAGCGCGCGACATAGGCGCGCGTCTCGCTTGCGGCGCGCATGTCGAAAAACTGCGCCGCCTCTCTATAGGGACGTTTGACGTCTCGTCGTCCCGCGCGTTCGACCAAATAGAAGATAAGGCTGCATGTCTGAAAAATGTCGTCTCGCCCAAAGAAGCGGGGCGTCTTTTTCAAAAAATCCTTTTGACGCGCGACGCGGAGACGCGCCTGTCGAACGGCCTCTCCGTTCCGCTGCCTGAGGCCGGGCGTCTTTGTCTTGGACACCTCGAGCTAAGCAAGGGGCTTTATGTCGAGGGTGAGCGGCTTTTCGGATTCGTTAAGATTTTGAGGGACGAAGATAGCGGGCGTTTGCTTTTGAAGCCCGAAACAAATTTATTCGATTGAGGCGAAGATCATCTATGATAGTAGTTCTCGGCGCTTTTGACGGTTTTCACAGAGGACATGCCAAACTTTTAGAGCAGGCTGAAATCATGGCTGACTCTTTGAGGAAAGATTGGGGCGTGGTCACGTTCGAGCCGCACCCGGGGCTCTTCTTGGGCGCGGTCGAATCGACTCTTTTTACACGGAGCGAGATGAAGACGATAAGCAAGCGCTTAGGTGTTCCATACACGGTTGAGATAGCGTTCGACAAATCCCTGTCCGATATGCCGCCTAAAGCCTTTTGGGATTTTCTGCGTTCGAGGGCCTCGATAGACGGCGTCGTCGTGGGCTTGGATTTTCGATTTGGACACAAGCGCGCGGGCGACGCCGCGCTTCTCGGGAGCTTTTGCGGGGCCGGCTCGATACCGTTCAAGTGCGTGGATTTGGTTTTAAGCGATGGCTCGAAAGTTTCCAGCTCCGCGATACGCGCGTATTTGAGCGCCGGAGAGTGTGAAAAAGCCGCTTTGGATCTGGGCTACCCATGGTTTATAGAGGCGGATGTCGTTCACGGCCTTGCGCGCGGGCGCACACTTGGGTTCCCCACGGCCAATCTGAACGTAACGCGCAAAAAGCTCCTGCCGCCGGACGGGGTTTACGCGACGTCCGCGACGGTCAGCATTGACGGCAACGCGGCTATGCGGCCCGCGGCTCTAT
>BOCC01000339.1 GCA_026002715.1 Synergistales bacterium | reverse complement strand
GTTTTTCGCATTTGGAGGATGTCCTGTGCAGTTGCAACAAACCACTTATAGTCCTCATTGTCATGAGAAACATTTATATTCTTAATGTCACAATGATCCGCCTCGCCCAAGGGGAATAACCGCGATAATCCCAGATGGATTACAGCTATTTCTTTTTTTCGAGACGATGTATTACCTTTGATATAAGGGATAACTCGAAATCGAGTCCCTTTATTCTGCCAAGTGATACGTCCCAGACGGGATTCGCCGTCGCTAAAAAAAACTTCAAATAAATTCGACCCTGATTTATCAAAGTCAGGGCTACCCTTAAATAACTCTCCAAAATCAGATCGAAAAAGACGGCGATCCCACACAGTAACATTTCTTTTACGAGGAACTTTATATTCAACGGAATTCGCGAGCAAGCCAAGAATATTTGACTTGCCGGTTCCATTGCCTCCTGCAATCACAGTAAGCCATTCACCTATTTTAATCTCTTTATCTTCGAAAATCCTGAATTTATTGACCTTGAGTTTGGTTATTTTGACAATCATGCCCTCAACTCCCTTAAAACCTCGAAAATATACAAATCTATTCTCTCAATTATATTACGAGTTCCTGCAACGGACTACCCTCTTCAATATACGGAACACAACGTTCCTCCGCAATAGCAAACACCAAACGATTGCGCCCCAAAGCAGCCGCGCGGGTGATGCGGCAAGCGGCAAGCGGCAAAGCTGTGATAATCAGCATATTTCCCGTTACAAGCGCCTTACGTTCTTCTTGCGTTGGCCTGAACAAATCCGTCATCCCGCGCGCCAAAACTTTCACCGCGCGCCCACAGCGGCGCAATACCGAGTGTAACACCTGTTGTTCTAAAGGCGAATGAAAACCGCTGATAATCACATATCCTGCCTTGACCCATTCAGGAACTTGCTCAACGGTTTTCGACAAAACATTCCCCGGACAGGCGCGGGAGGCGATGACCGCCAGCAACGGTTCATCCAGCAACGCCGCGTTACCCATTCCCGTGAGGCATTCCAGGGCGTTCGCACCCAAATTGGCCGCACGTTCACGCAATATTTCAGGTAAGGTGATGGGAACAGGCTTTGTGTTCATTCTTTCACGTCATTATCACTTGGATAAGGTAATACCTGTGATAGCCTCACGAGCTTCTCTCAAACGCGACTCGAACCCTAAGCGCTCGATAACATTCTCTTCTGGAATCTCTTTCAGCAATCCTTCCAATGTTTCAATTTCGGAAGAATACCAAAGATATTCAGTACGATTCATGGCTCAACTCCCATTCTTTCAACTCGCGTTCGCTCTTTTCCGCTATTCAGTTAGCAGCTAACTTCTCGAAAATGGGGCGGCGCATTTTAGCGTACTCGGCAGACGCGTTCAACAGTTCGTCAGCAGTCATATCCTCAAACAAGTTATCACGCCGCCATTTAGTGTAGTTGTCGAGATATACGCATAGTTT
>BOCC01000338.1 GCA_026002715.1 Synergistales bacterium | reverse complement strand
ATGTCTTCGATGTATCTCATGCCGTGCAAGCTGCTTTTTTCTACCGCGTCTTCTGTGTGATAATCATTGTCCTCTTCTGTCTCGTCATCTGTATCAGACACCGAAACAATAGGATCTTTTTCCTCCGAGACGAGGGCGAGGGGTACAAACGGCAGAAAGTCGGGATTGAGCGTGAAAATGTCATTTCGCACCTCAAGAATCCGTGAGCGCCATTCGCGGAGTTTGAGTATTTTCGCGCTTGTGTCGGATATGGCCAAACTCAGAAGCTCTTCGTCGGCAATGGCGCTTACGGATTCTAAGTGAACGCGAGCCTGAGCGCTCTCGGCGTGATCGAGTACGCTCAGAAGCTCACCTAGAACGTCCGCTATTTTCATGCCCTCTGCGAGCGCGGTCATTCAGTCGTGTGATATTTCGGTAATATAGGGCCCTTCGCGCCTCACGCTATCGCGTCCGCGACTATGAGCGACGCCTCGCTCTGGATGGCCTTCAGGTGGTCTTCGCCCTTGAAGCTCTCGGCGTAAATCTTGTAAATATCCTCTGTCCCAGACGGGCGGGCGGCGAACCAGCCGTTTTCGGTGACGACCTTCAGCCCGCCTATATCCGCGCCGTTGCCGGGGGCCTTGGTCAGCTTGGCCGTTATCTTCTCACCGGCCAATGTGTCGGCCTTCACGCGGTCTGGGGAGAGTTTGCTCAGCACGGATTTTTTATCGGGCGCTATCGGCGCGTCGATACGGGCGTAAACAGGCGCGCCGTATTTTTTTGTTATGTCCTCGTAATGCTCCGCCGGGTTTTTCTCTGTCACGGCCATTATTTCGGCTGCCAATAGATCCATTATTATCCCGTCTTTGTCCGTCGTCCATACCGAGCCGTCCTTCCGCAAAAACGACGCCCCGGCGCTCTCCTCTCCGCCAAAGCCCATAGAGCCGTCGAGAAGCCCGTCCACGAACCACTTGAACCCGACCGGCACCTCGCGCAGCTCCCGTCCTATACCCTCCGTAACTCTGTCTATGATAGAGCTTGATACGACGGTTTTCCCTACGGCGGCGTTTTTGCCCCAGCTGCGCCGCGTCTTGAAAAGATGCTGGATGGCCACGGCCAGATAGGCGTTCGGGTTCATCAGACCGCTTGGCGTGACGATCCCGTGGCGGTCGAAGTCGGTGTCGTTTCCAAACGCGACGTCAAATTTATCCTTCATCTCCAAAAGGTTGGCCATAGCGTAGGGAGACGAGCAGTCCATGCGGATTTTCCCGTCGTGGTCGAGGGGCATGAAGCTGAACGTGAAGTCTACGCGCTTGTTCATTATCTCTAAGTTTTTCAGGCCGTAAATCGTGGCTATCGGCTCCCAGTAGTGTACGCCGCTGCCGCCCATGGGGTCGGCGCCTATGGTTATCTCGGCCTCGCGGATAACGTCGAGGTCCACGACGTAGCGAAGGTCGTTGACGTACGGCAGGATATAGTCGTAAAAGCGC
>BOCC01000337.1 GCA_026002715.1 Synergistales bacterium | reverse complement strand
CGTCATCGTCGTCTAAAAGACGCCCCGTCCGAACCGTCAGCGTGCGGATAACAAAAAAGTCGGGCGTGGTGCCAGTAACCTGCGACGGCCAGTTTCTGTTTTCATATATAAGCTGCGCGCCGACGCTCACCTGCGGGGCGACCGCGCCGACGGACCAGCATTCTTCCCTGACGGCCAAGGCGTCCGACAGCAAAAGAGGGGATGACGAGCCGCTTTGCCTGACGCCTCCGCTCCGTCCCGCGCCGCTCAGCAATATGACCATGTTGCTTCCCATGCCCGATATGAGCCCCTCCATCTGAATGGCCGCGCCGCGCCCTATGGCGACCATCGCTATGACCGCCCCGACGCCTATGATCACGCCGAGCATCGTCAAAAGAGACCGCGCCTTGTTGGACAACAGCGACGACACGGCGGTGCGTAACGTCTCAAACATTTTCCTCTCTCCCGTCTCGCTCTTTTCGTTCGTCCGCGATGAGTTTGCCGTCCTTGAAGCGCAAAATTCTCTTGGCGTACCCCGCTATATCCGGCTCGTGCGTGACTAACACTATGGTTTTGCCCTCGCCGTTTAGGGCTGTGAGCAAGCTCATTATGTCTACGCTCGTCTGAGTGTCCAAGTTTCCCGTGGGTTCGTCAGCTAAGATCAAAGGAGCTTTACACACTAACGCCCGAGCGATTGCCACCCTCTGCTGCTGCCCCCCGCTCATCTGACTCGGGCGGTGGGTCAGGCGGTCTCCCAAGCCGACGCGCTCTAAGGACTCTTTGGCTATTCTTTTGCGTTCTCCCCCCGAAACTCCGGCGTAGACCAAGGGAAGCGCCACGTTGTCGAGAGCCGTGGCGCGTGGCAGGAGGTTGAAGCCCTGAAACACGAAGCCCAATTTTTTGTTGCGTACCTCAGAGAGAGTGTCCCCCGAGAGCTTCGACACGTCGCGCCCGTCCAAAAAATAAGAGCCCTCCGTCGGCGAGTCGAGGCACCCCAAGGTGTTCATCATAGTAGACTTGCCTGATCCCGAAGGCCCCATCACAGCGACAAACTCCCCGCGTCCTATCCTGAACGTCACGCCGTCCAGTGCCCTTAGCGGCGAGCCGCCTGAGTCGTAAATCTTGACGATGTTCCTGACCTCTATAATAGGGATAGAAGCGTTGGAACCGTCCTGTTTTTTTAGAGTCACCAAGGTTATCCCTCGCTTTCGACAGAGTAGGAGACGGCTAATTCCTGCCCTTCTTTAAGCTGCGTGCCCGAAACCTCTACCCAAGTTCTGTCGCTCAAACCCTGTTCCCCAACCTGAACGCTCCCCACGAGCCTTCCCTTCTCGACGGTCCATACGACAGACTCGTCGCCCTTACCGCGCTCGCCCCTGCGGGGCATACGGGGTATACCAAGAGGCGACGCCACCGCGGCCTCCGCGGGCTTTGTCGGAAACGCGTCGGAAGGGGGAGTGAAGCGCAAGGCCGCCGCCGCTATCTTCAGG
>BOCC01000336.1 GCA_026002715.1 Synergistales bacterium | reverse complement strand
TCTTCGCCCTGACCCACCATCTTGATGGCGCTTGCGGAGTTTTCCTTGCGCTTTTTAGAGAAGTAATTCTGATATACGCCAAGGGCAAATATGGAAAGAATGACTAAGATCATGGTGAGGGGGAACGGCCGGAAAAACCGCGATACTCCGTCGAGCTGGTAAGCCCGAATTAAATCCACCTCAATTGTGCGGCAGAGTATGTTGCCCAGCAACAATCCGGTGACAGGGATTCCGACCCAAGAGCAGAAAATCGACACCAGCGCCATAACCATGGTGACATTGCCGCCGGGAATGCTGTTCTTCGCCAGATAGGCGCCCAATATAATCAACGGGCCCATGACGGCGACCATCCAGCTTATGGGCAGCATGACCAGTCTTCCGGCTCCCAGGCGAAACGGATAAGCCAACGCATAAAAAATAAGACCGGTAATAAAGCAGCCGGTCACGATAGACCATACCATATCGCCGTTTTGCTGCATCATCTGAGGTCCGGGGTATAAACCGGCCAGAATAAACACGCTGAGAATGATGGCAGCCGTAGAGTTTCCGGGGATGCCTAAGGAAAACATAGGAATAAGCGTACCAGGCACCGCTGCGTTGTTGGAGCTTTCGATGCAGGCGATAGCCTCCGCTGAACCCGTGCCAACCAGCTCCGGGTGTTTGACAGATTTCGCGGCGGTGGCATAGGCCAGCCAGCCGGCGGTCAAAGCGCCGATGCCGGGGATGATTCCGACCACCGTACCAAGTATGGAGCTTTTCAGCATAGCGCCGAAATTATCTTTGATAAGCCGGAAGCCTAAGCCGTAGAACTCCCAAGGAGACTCGATATAACTGCTCCCGGCCAATTTCCGCATCTTGTCAAGGGCGTATTTGAGCTGCGGCAAACGCATAAGTTGCGGGATGGCATAGGTTCCCAAAATTATCCATAAATTTAAAAAACCGTCCCACAGCAGAGGGGTCCCCCTTACAAACCGGATACCGCCCACATTTGCCTGTGTTCCAACAGTCCCCATGATAAGACCGATGCCCATACCGATCAGTCCCTTGAACGGGTCCTCGCGGGTCACCACGCCCACGGAAACCAACACCAGCGCCATGATGGAAAACAGAGCCCGCTCCGCGGTGCCGAAGAAAGCGATTATGTATACAAACGAAGGGATCAGCACAACCATGCAGATAACGCCGAAGGTATTGCCAAAAAGCGAAGCACTGCATGCCACGGACAGGGCTTCCTTGCTCTTGCCTTGTAATGTTAGTCGGTACCCCTCAATAGTTGTGGGAACGCCCGGCGCGTCGCCGGGGATGTTGTAAAGGATGCCAGCCGTGCCGCTGGAATAAGTGGCGGCGGCATAAACGCCAACGATTGCCATTGTCATGGCGTCCGGCGGCATCTTGTACATGATTGGCAGCAACACGGCGATCATAGTGCTTCCGGAAAGGCCCGGCAACGTGCCGCCAATCATGCCCAAAGTGACCCCGACGG
>BOCC01000335.1 GCA_026002715.1 Synergistales bacterium | reverse complement strand
GACATTCCAAGGATAGCGTTCATCGGCGTGCGTATCTCGTGCGACATCTTGGCGAGGAAGATGGACTTCGCCTCGTTTGCCTGTTGTGCCTCCTTTTTCTCTCGGTCGGCTATTTGCGCGTTTTTTATCGCGTCTTCGCGCGCGCCGATAAGGTCGAGCCTCATCTCGTTGCTCAAAATTGCGTTGGCTATCAAGAGTCCGCCCGAGGTCATCAGCTTCTCGTCCTCATCCGAAAACACACGGTCTTCATGGCACTCGTCAAACTCGATAAACCCCCAAAAGCTCTCCTGAAAAAACACAGGTAAAAGCAAAACCGAAATAATGCCCTGCGGCGAGAACAGCGCTTGTTCCGCCGGCGAAAGCGTACTGACAAGCCCTTTTACGACTTGCCCCGAGGAAAGCGTTTCTTCCCGGCCCGGTATATTTTCGTCATACGACACGTTGTGCACTATACTTCTATCAAACCGCGGCTTGTCATCGCCCGACCATATATATATCTCCAAACAGTATAATTTAGAGTATTTTATGTAGTTTTTCCATATTTTTATTCTGTCCACGCCGACGCACTGCGCCAGCGCTGACATGCAATGCCGGATGTCGCCGTAGAATTTTACGTTGTCCGTACTCAAAAGCACCGAGGCTATGTCGTTCATTGTGACCAAAAGCTCGTTGAGCGTTTCGGTGCGGCGCTGCAGGCTTATTTCAAAGCCGTAGTTGTCCCTGAGCAGCACGCACATGTGCAGCGCGCAATACAGCGAGGCAAACAGACAGAACAGGTCGACGCTCTCATACGGATACGTGACAAACAATCTGCAATACGCGGCGGACGCGAGCGTCGCAGCGCCGAGGTAAGCGAGAATATTTCTTCGCTTTTCCCCGAAGACGTACAGCTCAAGCAAGCGCGGCGCGACGAGCAGCGCCGCGCATATCGCGTCTAAGGGGACAATGAACATCGAAATTTGGTAAACGGGAACCGTGAGATAGATTATGAGCATTGCCGAGACGAAAGCGTACAGCGCGCTCAGGCCCCACTTCAGGCCGGCCTTCTTGAACAGGTCGGCCATGACGTGGCGGTTGCAGACAAAAATACCGAAAAGCGTGGCGAAATACTCCATTCTTTGGATAAATTCCCCCGTGAGCATGGGGACGAACTGATACAGCTGATATAAAAAACCGATGCCCGACGCCGTAAGCGAGAGCAGCAGGAAGCACACGGCAAACGCCGCTATCTCCAAATACTCCTTCCTTCTGGGGTTGATTATGTACACCATGAGGAAGTAGACGAAAAACACGAGCAACATTCCGGAAATAAGTCCGTTGATAAGCGCCAAGTGCCGGTGCAGCCTGAAAATGGTGTGCTTGTCGGAAAAGTAGATCTTGTGCTCGAGGCCGGAACGATAATGGCTGTTGTAGTGAGGCAGTATCACGACAGAAACAACTCCGCCTTGGGCATTTCCGATGTATGTAGAGCCGCTGCCCAAAA
>BOCC01000334.1 GCA_026002715.1 Synergistales bacterium | reverse complement strand
GAAACTGCTCGAGCCGCTGCGCGACCTCTTCAAGGACGAAGTGCGCGAGATAGGCCGCCTCTTGGGTGTGCCAAGCGCGATAGTAGACCGCCACCCCTTCCCCGGCCCCGGCTTGGCCGTGCGTTGCCTCGGCAATATCACAAAAGAGCGCCTTGACACTCTGAGGGCGGCTGACGCGATATTCCGCGACGAGCTTATAGCCGCCGGGCTTTATGATGGTATATGGCAGTCTTTTTGCGTCTTGCTGCCGGTAAAGACGGTGGGCGTAATGGGCGACGGACGCACTTACAGCGAGGTTCTGGCGCTTCGCTCCGTGGACTCCACCGACGCCATGACCGCGTCCTGGACGCGCCTCCCTTTGGACTTGCTCGACCTTGTATCAAAGCGCATATGCAACGAAGTCCGAGGCGTCAACCGCGTTGTGATGGATATAACTTCCAAGCCACCGGCGACGATCGAGTGGGAGTAGGGTTGCTGAAACAACACTATAGATCATACAAAGATACATCGAGTTTTTGAAATGGCGCTCATTGAAAGTCGCAACGGCAAGCGCCATATCTTGCGTTGTGACGGCAAGATATGAATCGGCAAAGCTGCTGTTGTGTTCTTTTGCCAATGCTATTTTGGTTTACATTCATATATAAACATCATCGGAATAGTCGCCGAATACAACCTGTTTCACAAAATTTGAGTTGAATGTATAATGAAGGCCAAGGCGTTAAAAAGACATCAAGGGGCTCATATGCAGTGTTGCCTTAAAGGAGCTTGCAAAGCATGTACGACAGAATCGGAAAATATAAAATTCTCTCCGTTCTTGGTGAGGGCGGCATGGGGACGGTCTACCTCGGGCAGCACGAGATACTCGGACGTCTCGACGCCATCAAGGTCATGCGCCGTGAATTCAGCGACAACGCTGAATTTCGAAGGCGCTTTCTTCGTGAGGCCAAAGCGACTGCGTTGCTTAGACATCCCAACATTATCCAAATTTATGACATAGACGTTCATAGAGGCGACGACGGAGAAGAATTTTATTATATCTCCATGGATTTTGTTTCGCCGGACGGCGAGCGCGGACGCAGCCTTCAGGATGTCATGAATGAATCAAATCAAAGACCGCTGAGCCATGAAAAAATAGAGAAGTTTTTCGCCCAGCTTTGCGGCGCTCTCGCCCACGCGCACTCCAAAGGGGTTCTTCACTGCGACATCAAACCCGCCAATGTTCTCTTAGACGATGAAGGGAACGTCAAACTCTCCGATTTTGGGCTTGTTAAAATGATAGACACAACCTTGCTTGAAAGCACTATCGGAGCTGGAAATACGTATCTTGGAGACGCCGGTCGAGCCAAGAGCGTCGAGGGTAGCTTTTTGTATATGCCTCCGGAGGTTCAGGAGGGGGGAGAATGGACAAAAGCCGGAGATATTTATTCTCTTGGCGTTGTGATGTATCATCTTTTGACCGGAAAGCGCCCTGTAGGCCGCTGGAA
>BOCC01000333.1 GCA_026002715.1 Synergistales bacterium | reverse complement strand
CGCGCCATCTGGAGAATATTGCAGAGCACCCCGACGTTGTAGAGGTCTTTGCCCTCGGGGTCCTCCGAATCCATGCTCTTTTGGGTTGTTACAAATATTTTTTTGTCGTGCAAAAGCGCCGTTTCGATGGTCTTCAGAGAGCGGGCGCGGCCGACAAAAAGCGGGATTATAACCCCCGGAAACAGCACCACGTCACGGACGGGCAAGACGGGGTAAGTCCTGTCGTCGTTGTCCATGATTATTTCCCCCCGAAACTTATCCTGCTCAGGCTCCAAATCAGGCAACCTCTCTCTTTGCGCTGATAAGTCTATCTTTCAGCAGTTCGGAGAGGTATCCCTTGTCGTCGCCGGCGAGTGCTTTGTCGATAAAGTCAGCCGTTATTTCGATACTGGCCGGTTCGCGCTTGCGCGACGGGAGCTCGTACATAATGTCCAGCATCAGGTTTTCCATGATGGAGCGCAATCCGCGCGCGCCGGTCTTTTTCTTGACGGCCAAAGCGGCCACCCGGGCAAGCGCGTCCGGCGTGAAATTGAGATCAACGTCCTCAAGAGACAGTATTTTCTTGTATTGCCTGACAAGCGAGTTGCGCGGCACCTGCAAAATACGGATAAAAGCCTCTTCGTCCAAGTCCTCGAGCGCCACCAACACCGGTATGCGCCCCGTGAGCTCAGGGATGAAGCCAAAAGCCATGAGGTCTTCGGGCTGAATCTTGCTGACTATATCGTAGCGTTTGACGCTCCCCATGTTAGCCAGCTCTCCGCCAAAGCCTATAGTCTTCTGCCGTTCTCGCCTCGCCACGATATCCTCTATGCCCTCGAAAGCTCCGCCGCATATAAAAAGAATGTTGCTCGTGTCTATTTGGATAAAATCCTGATGGGGGTGTTTGCGTCCGCCTTTGGGCGGGATGTTGGAAAGCGTTCCCTCCAAAATTTTCAAAAGGGCCTGCTGGACGCCCTCGCCTGAAACGTCGCGCGTTATGGACGTAGACTCGGATTTGCGCGCTATCTTGTCTATCTCGTCTATATAGATAACGCCGCGCTCCGCCTCCTGCAGGTCGTAATCGGCGGCCTGCAATAGCCGGACGAGGATGTTTTCCACGTCCTCGCCGACATATCCGGCCTCGGTGAGAGTCGTCGCGTCGGCTATGGCAAACGGGACGTTCATCTTACGCGCCAAGGTCTGCGCTATGAGGGTCTTGCCGGAGCCGGTGGGCCCGAGCAGCAGGACATTGCTCTTTTGAAGCTCCACGTCGGCGTCTTTTGTGTCGATGTTGTTTTTTACGCGCTGATAGTGGTTGTAGACCGCTACTGAGACGACCTTCTTAGCCCGCTCCTGGCCTATGACGTACTGGTCTAAGAAGGCGTTGAGCTCTTTCGGCGTGGACATCGAAAAATTTTTGTCTTTGACCGGTCTTGAAGGTGACGCCGGGGAAGAGCGCGCGGACGGCGAGCTGCTGGGCGTGGGCGAGCTTCGGGAGTTTTTGGTG
>BOCC01000332.1 GCA_026002715.1 Synergistales bacterium | reverse complement strand
ATAGGCATTATAGTCATCGCAATATCTTTTGCGCTGAGTAGACGTCTTGTGAATGGCTATTATCAATTGCTTATGAAGATAACGGGAGCAAGTTCCATGTATTACAGTACGAAAGCGAAACTTGGCCAAATGTTCTTTTGGACATTTATTATAGTTGGCATTTTTGCTCAGTTGCTTGGTTTGTTTGGAATTAATTTTGGTAAACCGTAATTCGGTGTTGATGGTGTTCGGATTATGGGCTGGGCAATATATTTTATCGTAATCTTTGCTCTGTCTATCCATATATTATGACGCGTTTTCTGAAATCGAAAGGGGATATAAAGTGATGTTTTGCAGACAATGCGGTGAACAGATTGAGGATTCTGCGGTATTTTGTTCAAAATGCGGAACCGGAACAAAAAAGATATAGTGAATGTCGCATTAGCAAGCAAGCCTGTAACAAGTTCCATGTATTACAGTACGAAAACGAAACTTGGTCAAATGTTCTTTTGGGCGCTTGTTATATGTGGCATTTTGTTTAATGTTTTGATTGGTTTGCCGCTTAAATTGTTTGGAATTGATATAAATGCACTGTAGAAGTAAGCTGTAGTTTGGTGTTGGTAACGCTTTTCGGAAATCGAAAGGGGAAATAGAGGATGTTTTGTACAAAATGCGACGCGTAGCTTGAGGATTCTGTATTATTTTGCAAAAAAATGCGGAGATGGAACGAAAAAAGGATAAAAAAGTGTTCTTTCATGCCACTTTTATCTACAACGTACATTATCGAGAGGAGAGCTTTTGAATGAAAAAGATAATTTTGGTCGTTCTTTCGTTGGCAGTGCTTTTTGTGAGCGTAGGGATTGGTAATACCGCAATGGACGAGATGGGGTTTATTGAACTGTGCAAGAATGGTACGCCTCAGCAAGTCGAGGCCGCGATTAAAGGCGGCGCGGATGTCAACGCAAGAGATGATGACAGCTATACCCCTCTAATGTATGCAGTTGATAATCCCAACCCTAAAGTTATTGCGCTTTTGCTCAATGCCGGCGCGGACGTAAACGCAGAACAAGAATGGGGTCATTGGCCATTGAAAGTTTTAACGATCGCCGCAATGAATCCCAACTCTGAAGTTATTGCGCTCTTACTCAAAAGCAATGCAAATATAAACATAAAAAGCGTTTACAACGAAGCGTTGTCATATGCCGCTGCGTATGAAGACCCTGAAGTTATCGCGCTCTTACTTAAAAGAGGCGCGGATGTAAACGCGAAAGGTGATGAAAATGGTTGGACGCCTTTAATATGTGCCGCCAGGTATGACAACACTAAAGCTATTGCGTTTTTGCTTAAAAACGGCGCGGACACACAAGCAAGAGACGACGACGGGAAAAGGGCGATAGACTACGCCAGAGAAAATTACAATCCGAAAGATACAAAAGTCTTCGACCAGCTTTATGAGGCTTCGAAAATCACCATCAAGCGGTAACGATTGCACAGTAGTTAAATCCCAAACTC
>BOCC01000331.1 GCA_026002715.1 Synergistales bacterium | reverse complement strand
AGAAATGGTGCGCCCCGCCTCCTGCGATAGGCGATTCAATGTAACGGCCAAATCCACCGAGTCAAGAGAATCGACGGCGTCGAATATTTTCAGGGCCTTGCGAGCCTTATTGCTCTGCAGATGCCCTATAAGGCGCCAAGGCAAACTGTCGGATGCCGGCCAACGGTTTTTTTTGGCTTCGGCCTCTTGAACTCGGTTTTCGCCCAAAGCGTCAGACAGCGCCGCCGCCGTCAACATCTCTTCGATTGGGTGATTCTTTGTCACGGCTACGAGTTTTATGTCAGACGCGGCGCGCCCGCAGGCCAAGGCGCTTTTCTCTATCTCGTGCCTTATGTTTTCTATGTTATTTTTTATATCACCTTTTACCAAAGTATAACAGCCCCTTCTTTGACTTTGTTGGCATAGCGCACAACTACACTGCCAGGAGAAAGGCCTTTTACGACGAAGAAGCTGTCTCCGTCGGCTTGAAATCCGTCAATCTCCGTAAATTTCGTAACGCGCCCGTCGAGCAAAAGCACTCCCATTTTTGCGTCTCTAACAACCACGGCGGTGCCTGGTATGGATACGCCCTGCCTGTTTCCCGTCAGAACACTGCACGAAAAAGCGCGTGACCTCATAAAAGACGGCGGGAAAAAGGGCAGCGTGAGATAAACTTTTATTTTAAGAGCCATATCAGAATAGGCCCGCACGGTAGCCCGCCAAATTTTATCGCGCTCGCGCATACGAATATCTATAAAACCGTGTTTAATATCGCTGAAAAGAGCCGGGGTTTTGTCGAGGTAGGCTATGCAGCGCAGCTCCTGCGGCTGATACGCTAACTTTCCGATAGCGTCTCCCTTGGCCATGTAAGCGCCGTTCTCCAGCAGCTCCGCTTTTTTGAGCGCCGGAAACTGATTTGTGCCTGGCCAAATCCTGGGGTAAACCCAGTCGCCCTCCTCACCGTCTAAAGCCGGAAAAAAATAGCCCGAAGCCCCAATCCTGACGGCAGACCCATCTATAGCCGCAACCATATCGCCCTTCGCCACGCGCCTCGGCAACGGCGAAGGATAAGTCAGGACTCCCCCTCTCGGAGCGTATACAACTTGCTCGTCCCAGAGAAGAATCCCTTCTAACGGCAATTCCTCGACATATCCCATAGCCACGCATTGCACAACATCGGGATGTTGAGTGTTGTAGTAGTCCAACCAAAGGAAATATCCTTCTTTGATAAGCGTGATGATAACCAAGACGGCCGCGCAATAAAGGATCCTTTTTATCAAGCGCGCCAAGCCAAATCAAACCCCCGTATCTAAGCGTTTTTTATCTCTTGTCTCCGCAAAGTTCCGCGAAGGCGTCGTGATTATGGATACTCTCCTCGCTCACAACGGCTATGTCGTACCATGTTATTCTCGCGTCGCCGTTCATCTCCACGGCTATATCCCGCACGACGTCCTCGACAAACCGCGGGTTGTCATACGCGTGCTCCGTAACATACTTTTCGTCTTCGCGCTTAAGCAACGTATAAAGCGGC
>BOCC01000330.1 GCA_026002715.1 Synergistales bacterium | reverse complement strand
GATTCTTTACGGAATAACCTCCTCCGCCCCATTTCGCGACAACCTCTCCAGATCACCGAATATGTCTTTGCCTTCCATTGAAAAACGATGAAAAATCACGCCTTGGTAACGACATTAATGTTATTACCAAGGCGTAATGATTAAAACAAAATTCAACAATTTTAAATTAGGTATTACCGTATTTTATTAAATAGATTACAATTTTCAACAATATGGTATTACCTTTTTTTAAAATAATATTCTCTTTACTCCGGATTTATCAAATGTTGATGCTGTTAAACTCCAAGGGAAAACCATAGAGGAAATTTTGGCTATGGTGGAGTATCCAGAAGGCGGAGGGAGCGGGGAGTGGTATGGGTATCGTATTAAAGCTCAGTGTAGTATGGTTTTTAATGAATATAAGTGGCGTTCACAAGTGGAATGTATACCCTATAATGCCTCTGGTTACATATTCTCAAACTCAAATGGCATCGAAAAACACGTTGTGAATGGTGTTCGTTCGGATGAGATGAATGTGTCCGTAAACGCAGACGACACCGAACCAAACATAGTAAAGATAAGTCATCTGTATGGTGGTCATAGAGGTAGCAGTGATGCAACTAGTACAACACAAATGGCAATAACATTTAATAAACCGGTTTTGAAAATAACCGGGGGTGTGACTATTGGGACTGATGGTAACAGTAAGCTCCCGTATATATCCGGCATATCCGAGAATGTTATTATTCTTGATGCCCTTGGTAAGGATTTCGGGGGTAATGTAGACACTACCTTTGGAGTGATATTTCAGCCTCAATAATGTTGCTGATATCTCCACACAGGAGCGTTTCCGCGCGTTATTACTCCGGCACGAGAATATCGAAAAACGAGTTTTAGAAACTGCTTTGTAGTTTAGGGCTTTTGACGAACATTTTATCGAATTTTGAATGCCGGAGTAATAGCACAAAAGATGCCATCTGTGTCAATCGAAAATTTAGGGGTAAACGGTGTTATATCAATAAAAGTTTCACCTCCGTCTACATGCGCCCCTTCATTTTTTCCAGCAGTGATAGATAGTTCTACTGTACCAGTATATTGAACACTCCATCTAAATTGAGACAAGTGTTTTTAAAAAAACACGAAAAAAGTTCCGCGGAGGTTGCCCCAACCAGAGTAATCGAACGATAGTTCCAGATCATTTTGTCACGCGACAGTATAAAATACCCCCCAGACGACAACGAAAAATGACCCCTCTGCAAAAGAGAGGGAGTAGAAATGGGGGAAGAATGCATTAACCTGTTGACTGAAAATCAAAACCAGTCAGCGGGGTGTATTGAAATTAGAAACAGAGACGATGTAACGGAAATCCTCTGCCTACACAAGCAGGGATGGGGAACAAAGAGAATAGCAAAAGCGCTCGGTATTAGCCGCAATACAGTCAAGAAGTACATGAAGCAGCGCGAGTGGGCGAAATATAGTGTTCCCGCCAATAGAACGGGGAAGTTAGACGACTTGTCGGACTGGCTAAGGGAAAGAATACAGCGGCATA
>BOCC01000329.1 GCA_026002715.1 Synergistales bacterium | reverse complement strand
GGTTTGCGTCATAGGGCAGACCGTGGCGAGAGAGCTATTTGGCTCGGCTGAGGCCGTGGGCGAAAGCATAAGGCTCAATCGCATTCCGTTTGAGGTGGTCGGCGTGCTGACCGAAAAGGGGCAGTCGTCTATGGGCCAGGACCAGGACGATACGGTGATAGTCCCAATAACGACGGCGCAGCGCAGACTCACGCGAAGCGGCATCGCCGGTTTCGTCAACATGATACAAATTCAGGCGCGCGACGCCTCGATGATGAACGCCGTTATGAGCGAGG
Organism: Synergistales bacterium; assembly: GCA_026002715.1. Classification (GTDB taxonomy): domain Bacteria; phylum Synergistota; class Synergistia; order Synergistales; family Aminobacteriaceae; genus BNVG01. Next base: position 1,259 of record BOCC01000329.1, on the reverse strand, counting down.
TGCGAGGCCTTATGCGGCAAAGACACAGGCTCGATGCTGGGCAGGAGGATAACTTCGAGCTTCGCAATATGACGCAGATGTTGGAGTCCCTATCTCAGTCCACGCGCGTCATGTCGCTTCTGCTCGGCTCGGTGGCATCCATCTCGCTATTGGTCGGCGGTATAGGTATAATGAATATCATGCTCGTGTCCGTTACGGAGAGAACGCGCGAGATAGGCATAAGGATGGCCATAGGCGCGCGAAGCTGGGACATAAGGGCTCAATTTTTGCTGGAGGCGCTGCTGCTTTCGCTCTCCGGGGGCTTTATAGGGATTTTGCTCGGCTACGCGGCGTCCTACGGCGTGAGTTCTGTTTTGAAATGGCCTACTGAAGTCTCGCCGGGTGCGGTCGCCTTGGCCGCCGGGTTTTCGGCCTTTGTGGGCGTGTTCTTCGGATTTTACCCGGCCTGGAAAGCCTCGCGCCTGCGTCCCATCGACGCCCTGAGATTTGAGTAGGGGCGGCCGCCTTAGGCCGCCCGATGCTACATCGAATGAGAGGTGAGCTTTTGTGTCAGAAAAACCGGAGGACACAACACAGAAAGAGAAGCCCATAACCCTGATAGTCGCGGACGATCATCCCCTGACGCGCACAGGGCTTGCTGAGTGGGTGAGGCGAAACAAACGATATGAGCTGCTGGCTGAGGTGGAGGACGGAGCGGGCGCGCTTGAGGCCATAGAGAAATTCAAGCCCGACGTCGCCTTGCTCGATATACAGATGCCAAACCTCGACGGAATAGCCGTGGTGCGCAAAATAAAATCCTCGGCCGCGCTTCAGAGGACAAGGGCGATAATGCTGACGTCTTTTAAGGCGCAGCCATATGTCATGGCCTCGCTCATGGCCGGAGCGAGCGGATTCATACTCAAAACCAGCGCCATAAGAGAACTCGAGAACGCGGTCGCTCAGGTGATGCGCGGCAGCCTCTATCTCGATTCTCAGCTTGGCGACATGCTAAAAGACGCGTCGTTTGCCCCTCAGTCTCTGACGTCGCGCGAGCGCGAGGTATTGCTTTTGTCCTCGCGCGGTTTTTCCATAAAAGACTCGGCCACCAAGCTCTCTATCACGGAGCGCACCATACAGGCGCACCTGACTTCCATCTACGCGAAATTCAACTGCCGAAGCAAGGGCGAGGCTCTCTTGGTAGCCCTGAAATTCGGCATAATATCTTTGGAAGAGCTTTTGGAGGAAACGTCGCTCGAGCCAAGTCCGGAAAATAATCCTGA
>BOCC01000328.1 GCA_026002715.1 Synergistales bacterium | reverse complement strand
AGAGGAGGCCGCGCGGGGCGGAACGCATACTTTTTTGCTGACGACGCGCGGAGCTAAGGAGCCCGCTAAAATCAACGTCAAGCTACCGCGGGGCGTGTCGGACAAGTCCCGCATTCGCCTTCCGGGCAAGGCCCCGGGCGGCGGAGACCTCTACGTGACTTTGCGTATCGCGCCGCACCCTACGTTTGAGATCGACGGATATAACCTCGGCCAAAGGGTGAAAATAGCGCCCTACTTGGCCGTCTTGGGAGGAACCGTATCCGTGGAGACTCTGGAGGGGAAAGTCGATATGAAACTTCCGCCCCTGACGCAGGGCGGTCAAAAACTGCGGCTCAAGGGCAAGGGCCTGCCCAAACGCGGCGCGGGGGAAAGCGGCGATATGTTTGTCAAAGTTGAAATCGCCATACCGAAAAGCGTAACAGAACAGCAGAAGAAACTTTGGGAAGAACTGGCGGAGCTTGGTTAGGGCTTCGCCGGTTCTTACGCGTAAGCCCTCGCTTCCCCCGGCGTGTCGTGAATCTGCCGCAGCACCTCTATGGCCACCTCCAAAGCCCTCTTTCCGTCCCTGATACCCACTAAAGGCTGGCGTTTTTCGCGGACGCAGCTGATAAAATGCGCCAGTTCCAATTTCAGCGGCTCGCCCTTCGGAAATATGGGGTGTTCCAGAATCTCCGTAACCCCTATATTGTCGCGCACACAGCGATGTACGCGCACGTCCTGCGTCTCGTAGTTAACCGTGATATGCCTTCCCTGTTCCATGATGTCGAGCTGCCTCATGCGCGTTTCGGCGACGCGGCTGACCATTATGTGACCCATAACGCCATTTTCAAATGTAAACTGAGCGCTGGCTATGTCCTCGTGTTCCGTGAGGACGCGCCTGCCGGTGGCCGCTATGCGCGAGATCTCAGAGGGCACAAGAGAGAGAAATATGTCGATGTCGTGAATCATGAGGTCCAATACAACCCCCACGTCCTTGACGCGCGGCGAAAACGGCCCTATGCGCCTCGATTCCAGAAAAAGCGGCTCGCGTATCGTCTGCGAGATATGGCGAACGGCGCTGTTGAATCTCTCGATATGCCCGACCTGCAAGACCAGATTGTTTTTGGCGGCGATGTTCAGCAGATCCTCAGCTTCGCAAGGCCGCGTCGTCACGGGTTTTTCGATAAGCACGTGAACGCCATGCCCGAGGGCCTGTTTTGCCATCGAATAGTGCATAATCGTCGGCACGACAATCGATAAAGCGTCGGGACGCTGCCTTTCTATCAACTCGTCCATGCTGGAGTAATATGGAACGCCGAGCTGCTCGCTTATAAAATGAGAACGGCTCTCGTCGCTGTCGGCTATACCGACAAGGCGCGCGTCCAATAGTTCGGTGTAAACTCTCGCGTGATGCTGCCCCAAATGCCCAACACCGACAACCCCAACGCGTTTTGCCTCAAATCCGGTATCCATCGCCGTCACCTTCTGAAAGTAAATTTGTTATATGTAGATATTATCCCAAGGGCGGCTTGGTTTGTGGTAGGCAAACTCAGCACTCTACCTACTG
>BOCC01000327.1 GCA_026002715.1 Synergistales bacterium | reverse complement strand
AATCCATGTGAATTAACGGAGGGCTTGTTGTCATGGTGGGATACCCTGCTTGGAAAATGCTTAGAGGCGGAGATTGAAGACCGATACGCAAGCGGCAAGGAGTTATTGGCCGCTTATGAGGGGCGTTTGGTTGACGCTGAAAAAGAACGTGCTGTAAAAGAGCAGGCGACAAGGGTTGAAAAAGAACGTATAGAGAAGGAACGTCGCGCAAAAGAACAAGCGGCGAGAGCCGAGCGGGAACGCATAGAGAAAGAGCGTAAGATAGAGGCCGAGAGACAGGCGTATAGCGAAAATAACCGCATCTCTGAAGAGTGGAAGGCATTTTTATCCAAGCCCAATCCTTTCATAAATAAAAAGGAACAACCTAACACTGACGTTGCCGAAAAATGGAAAGCATTTTTATCCAAGCACAATCCTTTCATAGAATAAATTTGAAAGCGAACGGCATGGTCACTACTGTGGGGGATAATAGCGATAGGTAGTGTGACGTGAGCGAATGGCGGTGTATTATAGTCTATTAAGCGGGCACTGAGAAATAATGGCGAATATATTGCAAGGAGCTTACTTGGTTTGTGTGATGAATTTACAGTTTAGTTTGCTGAAGATGCCTCTCTATCGCCTCACCCATATCACTTAGCGCATCCTGAACGCCCTTAACAGAAAGGTCAAACCACAAAACATCCGGGAATTTTCCGAACCAAGTAAACTGTCTTCTGCAAAAAGCCTTTGTCCTCCGCACATCTCCCAATTCGGCCTCTTCCAATGTCATTGTCCCCCTTGCCCAAGCCGCGAGTTCTATGTATCCAAAACCCTGCATGGACGGATACCGCTCGTCGTAGCCATGCTCCATAAGCCACAGAACCTCTTCGGGATAGCCGGACGAAAACTGCTGTTTCACGCGCGCGGTGATATTTTCGTGAAGTGTGGCGCGCGGACGCGTGAGGCCGATATAAAACACGTCCATATCTGATGTTTTTTTGTTCTGGTTCTCGTAAAGGCTTGACGGAGCTGTGCCGGTAAGCGTATATATCTCAAGCGCGCGGGATACGCGCCTGACGTCGTTGGGGTGCAGACGGGCCGCTGTCGCCTCATCGACTTCCCTTAGACGTTTGTGCAACGCTTCCGCCCCTTCAGTTTCGGCCGCTCGTTCAAAGCGCTCTCGTATAACGCGGTCGTGCGGCAGGCCGTCCGAAAGCGCGCCCCGAAAAAGCGCGTCATAATAAAACGGCGTGCCTCCCACAAAAAGAGGAACCCGGCCTCTGTCAGCGATGCCGCGCGCAATCGGGACGGCTGATTCAACGAAGTCCGCAACGGTAAAAGTCTCGTCGGGGTCGCATACGTCGATCAAATGGTGGGGTATTTCTCGTCTTGTTTCGATCGAAACCTTGTCAGTGCCTACGTTCATATAGCGGTAAACCTGACGCGAGTCCACCGAGACAATCTCGGCTCCTAAGCGCGAGGCAAGTTCGAGGCTGAGGGCGGTCTTGCCCACGGCCGTAGGCCCGATAATGGCGACTACCTTCATTATTTATACGTTAAAACGTATCTCT
>BOCC01000326.1 GCA_026002715.1 Synergistales bacterium | reverse complement strand
GCGTGGCGACCGTACTGGCGTTTTGCCCGTACTCGCGCGCAAAAATCTGCGGCATGGTGCTGATGCCGCTTTCGTAGATTGGCTTTGAGAAGAGGGTCGCCAAGACAAGACATCCAAGACCGCCTCCGAGCGTAAACCACCATGCCGAAAAGCCATAGCTGAAAGCCAACTGCGCCGTGCCTATGGTCGAGGCTCCTCCGACGAGCGTACCTATGATAGACCCCATAACAATCCCGGCCCCAGCCCGTCTGCCGCCCGCGTTGAAGTCGTGGGCTGTTTTTACGTTGCGCCCCGAATAAACCCCGACGGCGGTTATGAGAGCCAGCACAAACGCCGCGCCGATATAATGCATCATTGACACTTTTAACATCTCCCCATAATGTAGGGGCGACCGCCCTCGGTCGCCCTGTTCTTTATTATACGCCCCAATTTCAGGGACACGTGCGACCGGGAATTAAAGACGTGCGACCGGGAATTAAAGACGGGCGACCGGGAATTAAAGACGTGCGACCGGGAATTAAAGACGGGCGACCGAGGGTATATCGCCCCTACAGTTTTAATCGCGTCCCCTTCAACTCCACGGAACGAGGCGAACACTCCGTAGAAAACTATTCTCTCGATTATCTCGTAAGATCCCAGAATAGGGTCGTTGTAGACGAAACGCACAAACACATCTATGACCGTCAAAATCATGATGGCAAAAAAACCCGCGTAACTGACGACGCTGACCAAGGATATGGCTTTATCCAAGAAACGCTCGAATTTTTTCATTCCGTTCACCCCTCTAACCGTAGAACGCCGTAGGAAGCCAAGTAGTCAGAATCGGAAACGCCGTGCAGATTGCTATGGCTATGAGCAGCGGGATGATGAACGGCGCGGAACCTTTGAATATAACCTGGAGCGGAATATCCCTCGCTATGCCCGATATGACGTAGCAGTTCATGCCAACGGGAGGCGTTATGAGGCCAAGCTGCATAACGAATGCGAAGAGTTTATGACGCAAACAACAGGTATGGAAAATCACATCTCGTCCTTAAGTTGTTGACATTGATTGCAAAACAGCAAAAAGGGAAGCCGCAAGCTCGCGGAACGCGGGAGGCTTCCTTTTTGTGCATTCTTGTTAAGCCTGAAATTTTTTATGAAATGGCCGTGCAGGTTCTAATTTTAGTATAGCATTTGCTATACTAAAAAAAGATAATATAATTCTGCATTACCAGTTTAGCCGGAGTGGATTAAAATTTACTTCAAGCATGGTCCGGTGTACGGAGGAGGTATGTATGCTGATTTTACTTAAGAACGCGCGCGTGATAGGAAATGAAAAGTACAACGGTCAGGGCGTTACCAATGACATTCTTATCGCCGGTGAGCGTATCGTGGCAATTGGGGTCGGTCTCGAATACGGCAACTTGCCGGTCAGGGTGATAGATCTGGAGGCGGTCTTGGATGTCTTGTCTTGGCGACCCTCTTCTCAAAGCCAATCTACGAAAGCGGCATCAGCACCATGCCGCAGATTTTTGCGCGCGAGTACGGGCAAAACGCCAGTACGGTCGCCACGC
>BOCC01000325.1 GCA_026002715.1 Synergistales bacterium | reverse complement strand
CGTAGGGACAGACTAATCGGTCACTGACCCACTCCGCGAAAACTCCGTTGCGCCCCTCTGGGAATATCGAAGAGAACGTAGCGTCAGTTTCGCAAACCATGTCCATCCCAACAAGGTAAAGCCGATTGTCCTGAGCCCGAATTTCCCAACGCGCCACGTATCCCCTCATACAACCGGTATTGAAGCTATTGAACTTAGGACGAAACTCAGGATTGGCGGCAAAATATTTCTCCAAAGGAGTCGCCGCCAACCCATATTCGTCCTCGTTAAAAGTTATCTTGTCATACATTTGCGCGGACAATATATCACGCTCCCTTATCGCCTAACCCAACAACGACAACACACTTTGCGGCAGCTGATTTGCCTGCGCGAGCATGAGTGTGCTTGACATCAAAAGAACCCGTAATTGCGTAATTTTCAGTGTTTGTTTAGCCATGTCCGTGTCCCGGATGCGGCTCTCGGACGCCGTCGTATTCTCGGACGCCGTCGTAAGGTTTGTCATAGTGTGCTCCAGACGGTTCTGATACGCGCCCAACCTCGAACGCTTGGTGGAAAGCCTGTCAATCGCTATATCTATTATTGTTATAGACCGCGCCGCGGTTTCCCTGCTTCTGAGGTTCACTCGCTCAATGCCCAAGGCCGCAGTCCCTGTGTCGCCGAAGCTGATTTCCATGTCCGTGCCCTCGTTAGCTCCGATTTGCAACACCGTGGGATTTGTCGCTATGTGAACCGTAAAGCTCTTGCGATCGCTCTCGCTATAAGTATAACTGCCGTAGCCGTCATTAACGCTCTTCAGTCTCGTGGCGTCGATGTCGAGAGCGAAGTTGTTGGTAAGCCTAATGTCGATACTGTCGTGCAATAAACCGTAAAGAATATTCCCGCTGGTCTTGACGCCCGATTTCACTACATCTCCGGAGTGCGCGTCCATGATTCCAATGTCGTAAACCGTCTCCCGCGCGGATTGTATTTCGGCAAACCCCAGCGCTTTTATCAAATTTTCATCGCCGGAAACAGTCATCTTCCCTGCGTTGCCTATCAGGTTCGAGTGCAGAAGCAACGTCCCTGCCACCGACTGAAGCGAATTATCCCTCTGAAGGACTGCCGGAATATGACCGGGCAAAGACACGGCCCCTCCATCCTCGGAAACGCCCTGCGGCCACTTCACCGAATCCCAACCGAACTCCGCCAACGGGTTCATCGAATATACGCCGTTGCCCAAAACGACGCTATGAGCATTCATGGGGGTGCCGCCGCTGGCGTAATACCCGCCGATAGCTCCGGTGTCTAAGTTGATATCCTCCGTTATTACACCGTTATAAAAAGCCACAAAATCAGCGGAGCCAATCGCGGCACTCAACGCGCCAGTGCTGATAAATCCGCTTGATCCTGATACCGCGGTATCGGCCATAGCCGCGGTTACGTTAGCGTAAGTTCCGTTCTGTATTCCCTGAAGCAGGCCCTTTATCCCGCTGCCTCCGCTCGCCCGGCTCACCTCGTCAAAATAACGCACCGCCAGATACGCCGCGGAATAATCGGCCGCGTCAGTCATCGACCCTCCGC
>BOCC01000324.1 GCA_026002715.1 Synergistales bacterium | reverse complement strand
CGTCTCGACGCGCTCTATCCAGTTCCTGAGGCGCGAGTTGCCCGATATGGCGTAGCTCCTGCGGTAGTAGATCAGCGCTTCGCGGTATTTGCCCTCGCTGTACAGCTCGTGCCCCAAACGAAGAAGGCGCGTCGCGTCGCGCTGCGTGCCTATGCCGAAGTCCTCGGGCATCCTGATGTCGGCTGACGCGGACGGATCCCCAAATGTTCTTTTCATGTTGGTGATGCGCTTTTCCAAATCCGGGTCGGACCACAGAGCCTGACTTTCCATATAGCGAACCAGGGCCTCGACGTTGTTGTTTTTTTTCTGCAGGTCAGAGCCCTCTCTGCGCAGAGTGGCCGCGCGTGCCCGCCGCTCCTTTATGGACTCGTCAAGCTCCTGAACATGGGCCTCTACGTCGGGATTGGCCTCGAGTTTCAGGCTGTCCTTGTACTTGCTCATAGCGTTCATAAAACGCCCGCTTTCCTCGAGCGCCTTCGCTTCCTCGGCAAGCGCGCCGGCCTTCACGCGCTCGGCCATACGCGTCTCTATTCTGTTCACGCGCTGAGCTATGGCGTCGTCAGAAATTACGGATAGCGTTTCTTTGTAGTATTTCAGAGCTTCGGAGAAAAGTCCCTCTTGGTCATAGGCTGACGCTATGTCCTTTAGCCATTCCGATTGCTGCTCGCGCTGGCGCGCGTCTTCGATGACGAACTCCAATTTTTTTATGTTGCCCTCGGTTCCGTCAAGCGGCCAAGCGGCGAAAGAACGGCGCCAAGTTTTCAGCGCCAAATCGTATTTTTTGGCTTTTTCGAGAACGTCGGCTTCCGCGGCCAGCTTGCGCGATCTTGCTATCCGCGCGTAGTTGGCGAGCATGGTTTTAGTGCCGTCGGACAGCTCCATGTTTTCCGGATCGATATTTACCGCGGCTTTTGCTATTTCAATCGAACAACAATCAGACGCGTACATAGGCCAGGAAGTCGCCCTGTCGCTGAGCGGCGAAGACGTGGACATATCTCGCGCCGCTTTCGAGTGGTCGTTCGAAGGAAGCGCAAGGTCTATTCTTCTGAGGAAAGGGGGCGCGGAGTGCCGTTTTACGCCATACGATACTGAACCTATAAAAGCCTCCGTCAACGCGCTCGACACGAACGGAAATTTCATAGCGAGCGCGTCGCTGACAATTCCCATCAAAGAATTTAAGGTAAACATTGCCCTGCTTGAGCGTGAGCGCGTCTTGCTTTGGGATATCGCCACAAAAAAGGACGTCCCGGCCGAAGAGATAATCGCGGGAGAGCCCGTCCCGCTCAAAGTGACGCTCGCCCCCGCGTACAGAGGAGAAGTCAAATGCAAATGGAACGTCGACGCGTCCACGGCGATTCTGAACAAAGAATATCCAAATAATAATCAAGACGAGACGAGTGTCGCGATTGTCAGGAGCGAAGTCGGAGATTCCGACATAGCCGTCGTCGTCACGGACGCGAAGGGACTTATTCTGGGTCAGGGGAGTATTCGTGTCAGCGTCCCGATAGCGCGGGGAAGAGTCACCGAGTCCGCGAGACGGCGAGACGCATGGGCGCAGTGGG
>BOCC01000323.1 GCA_026002715.1 Synergistales bacterium | reverse complement strand
CCCCAATGCTAAATGTAATGATTGTTATGGCTATCAGCATGATAATTGTAAAAAATGATAATTGTAAAAACCTTTGCGCGAATAGACGACATTGCTTGCCGCTCCTTTCATTTGGGAATTATAACGCCAATTACAGCTAAAAGTACGGCGATACGGCATGACTTCATTTTGACCAAACTCCAAAAATGATTATAACCTCGTCACCGGTTAAATTCATTATTTAATCTATTTAATATTATTGCTTGCAAAGAACTTGCAAAGAACATGAAAAGATCATGAAGGGAATCCTTATTGACACTCTTTGACGCGAATGATAGTATCTTCACATCTTTACATCATTAGAGGGATTTAGATTTATTTATTTCCTATATAATTACAAGGAGCGAGGATCGGAGAGGATCGGAATGAAAGCTCTCGTAAAATATGCTTCAGGTCCGGGGAACATGGAAATACGGGATATCCCGGAGCCGAGCCCGGGGCCGGGGCAGGTCAAGATCGAGGTCAAAGAGGCTGGCATCTGCGGATCGGATATCCATATCTACCACAGCGACATAGCTATTCCCCTAAACCCTCCCGTCGTAACAGGACACGAGTTTTCCGGTATAGTGGTCGAAAACGTAGAAGGAAGCGCTCGGTTCAAGCCCGGCACACGCGTGGTGTCGGAGACGGCGTTTCACTATTGCGGCGTCTGTGACTTTTGCCGGGAGGGATTCTACAACCTCTGCGTGGAGCGCCGCACTTTGGGCTACTGGTTCAACGGCGTATTTACGCGGTACACGGTCGTCCCGGAGGCGCGAATTCACGCCATTCCTGATAGCGTGGACTTCACTTCGGCGGCTATGACGGAGCCTTTGGCCTGCGTGGCGCACGCGGTCTACGACTTGACGCGAGTTGTGGCGGGTGACGTCGTTCTCGTTTCCGGGCCGGGATCGGTTGGCCTGATGGCGGCCCAGATAGCCAAGGCGCACGGCGCGACAGTGGTCGTCTCCGGAACGGACGTGGATACAGCCCGCTTGGAGATGGCCAAAAAATTAGGGGCCGACTATACCGTCAACGTACAAAAAGAAAACCTGAACGAATTTATTGGTGGCGTCACACGCGGCTACGGAGCCGACGTCGTTTTGGAGTGCTCGGGCTCTCCCTACGGAACGGACGCTGGGCTGAACGCTGTCAAGAAGCGCGGATGGTTTACGCAGATAGGGCTTCCCGGCAAAAAGATAGAGTTTGACATCGAGAAGGTGTGCTATAAAGAACTGCATTTCTCGGGTTCTCTGGGCTCGCGCAACGCAAGCTGGAGAAAGGCGCTCGATCTTCTGGCCGCGGGCAAGGTCAACGTGAAGCCCTTGGTGAGCGACAAAATCTCTATTTTAGAGTGGGAAATCGCTTTCAAGAAGTTCGAGTCTAAAGAGGGAGGCAAAATTTTCCTGCTTCCCGTTTTGGAATGACAAGGAGGTTTACTATGCCCCTGACCCCACAACGCAAATCCCACTTAGACGCCCTCTGCGCCAAATTCCGCATAGACGTCTTAGAAGCCCTCTACGGTATCCAGTCCGGACACCCGGGAGGCTCTCTCTCAGTCTG
>BOCC01000322.1 GCA_026002715.1 Synergistales bacterium | reverse complement strand
ACAAGAAGACAGTGAAACACTCGATGAAACCGAGAAAAAGCTAGTGACCGCAGGGAAATTCGTGCTGATTTCATCAAAAGATATTCCAGCTGATGAAATTCTGCCATACTATTACCTGCGCCAATCGGCGGAACGAATCTTTCAAGTCAGTAAAACTTATGCAGATATACTGCCGCTTCGTGTACATTCGGAGCGAACGCTTCGCGGTGTATTGTTGCTGAACTTCATTGCGGTAGTATTGTATCCTAAATTCCCGCTATATTTTTGACCTACATGCTATAATATTAAGCAATTACTGCTCTTAAGTGAAATTAGGGTAGCGTTTTGTAGGTAAAATATTTTTACCTACAAAACGGATTGAAAATCTCACGAATCGTATGAAGTCAATAGCTTTGTATTGTAGGTAAAATAATTGTCGGGAATTTAGGTTGTATGTAAATTTCCGTAAGCAGCTATCCACAAACATTACGCCAACAGAGGCATTTCTTGTGTTGAAAAACCGTTCTTGCAAAGTATTAGCCTCTGGCAAAATCCTACCAAGCGAACCCACAAAACAGCAACGCCTTATCGTTGAGTCTATTGCCGGCATGGTAGGTAAATTCTCGGGAGATTAGGATTACAAATTTAATTTCATCTTTTTGATTTTCAAGTTTATCGAGTTTGTTCATGCCTTTTTTGGTCAATGTCCAACCGCGCTCTCCTTTCTCTAATGTGCTAAATATAAACAGATCTTTCCGAAAGAATATTTTACGGGCCTCTTCGAGCACGTCTTGACCGGTTATGTGCAGAGATATATTATTATCTCCAGACTCTCTAACTTCTTTCGCAAAGTCCGACTCGCACTCCGGCGCTAATAATTTATCCCGCAGAGCATTTAAGAGCTTATATTCAGTGCAATCAGGGGAGCATTGTTTGGCACACAAAAGAAAAACTCCATCTGAATTCAGTACCGTTCTATAGTCTCTTTCGTGTGCTCTGCGGAAATAAGTCGGGGTATATAGGGTATATTTGATTTCAATAGGCTGATTCAAAAAAGCGTAGTCATCTTCGTCGTTGGGATCGAGATTGGGGGTAGAAGAACTGGAAGATTTTTTGCTATTTTCGCGCGGCTGCGACCCTCGCACCCATCCAGCTACAGGGCTATCTTTTTTCAAATCATCCATCGCATTAGCAACATTTTCTGTGATGTCAGCCATGTCCATCCAATATGTTGAGCGAGTATTCACGTTACTTTCTATAGAGCGGCGAAATTTTTTAAGCTGTTTCAATTTTTTACCCGTATCTTTTTTTAATTTAGGTAAATCTTCTACGTTACTACGAAGCAATGCTACGCATGGTTTATTTTTTTCCATAGCGTAATCATACTCCATCTCCGTGTAGCTTTTCCCGCTTTCATGAATGTCTCCATATCTTCCGGCCACAATCAAAAGATAATAATCACACCGGTCAATGGTGCTTTTAAGGTCACCTCTAAAAACCCATTAAATCATTTCTATATTGCCGGCAATGATGCTTTTACGGAACTTGCGAGGTAAAAGTTGTTATTCTTACCTCTGTCGATATTCTTTCGATATGGATTTTGTGGTGT
>BOCC01000321.1 GCA_026002715.1 Synergistales bacterium | reverse complement strand
GGTTGTCGCTGGATGGAGAACGGCTTGAATTTGTTGAGTCCTGGTTTAATCTTTGGTTGAGTTTATCCCAGTTTTGCAAAGCCTCATGAGCTATATGTGATAGATCTTTCGCTGGCAGTTTCTCTAATTCTTCCTGTGTGAGGTTTTTGTAGTTTGTCAACAGTATATTCTCTTCCATATGTTTACTTTAGCATTTTTTATGTATTTGTCCAGAGGTAAGGGCTTGAACGGTTACAATAATTTTACTTATATGGGTATCAGGTTGACTAAGGTTAGGGAATATAGAATAATGGAAGTATGAAAGAGTATCCTATGACGTTCGATGAATTCATTAAACAGTTCCTAACAGAAGAACAATGCCGCGATTATCTTTATAGGTTGCGGTTCCCGGAAGGGTTTGTTTGTCCAAAGTGCGGAAATACAAAGACATGGCCTGTCGGTGAAGTGCTATTTGAATGTTCGCAATGCGGACGCCAAACTTCGGTAATATCAGGAATTATTTTCCAGGATACAAGAAAGCCCTTAAGAACGTGGTTTGTAGCTATTTGGTGGATTGCTACACAGAAAAACGGCGCAAGCGCAAAAGGATTACAGCAAGTTCTTGGGTTGGATTGCTATGAAACCGCATGGACATGGTTACATAAAATTCGCAGGGCAATGGTGTTTCCCAATCGCTCGAAATTAAGCGGTGTCGTCGAAGTTGATGAAACATATGTCGGCGGTGAAGAAAACGATGGTAAGCGTGGACGCGGTACGGAGAACAAAATTCTCGTAGTTGTCGCTGTTGAGTTGGATGCAAATAAAAAAACAGGACGTGTTCGTATGAGCGTAATTCCCAACGCCTCCAAAGATTCGCTAAAGGCTTTTGTTGAGAATAATATCAAAAAGGGCACCACTATTGTTACTGATGGATGGGCAAGTTATTCTTTTCTTACTCCGGACGGATACTCGCATACTGTTGTGTCAAAAAAACATACCGACAGCGAAGATAAGATGCTTCCTCATGTTCACACGATTATTTCGTTATTAAAGCGATGGTTGTCAGGTACTCATCAAGGAGCTGTAAGCGAAAAACATATGCAAGCTTACCTTGACGAGTACGTGTTTCGTTTTAACCGCAGAAAATTCGCTGAACGAGGGCTGTTGTTCCATCGTTTGTTAGAATGCGCTATGAAAGTATCTCCGGTAACATACGATGATTTGGTAGAATGATTAAAATCACCACCCTGAAACCTTAGTCAACCTGATACCCATATTTACTTATTTTGAATTCTGGAGTAATATATTATTACGCTACAAGTATACGCAGAACTTCACACAGAGACTTGCTATAGTGAAATGCAGCTAACACCTGTGCTTGACAGTATAATGCTCCCAACAATTTAGACCACCCGTTAAGTAATAAAGCAACGGCGAACGATCTGGTAAAATAGCTCCTTAAAAAGTAAGAAGGAGCGTAAGACATGAGAAAAAGATACAGCGCGGAATTTAAGGCCAAAGTTGCAATAGAGGCTCTCTTGGAGCAGAAGACTCTTGCCGAGTTATCAAGCAAGTACCAGATTCACGCAAGCCAGATAACTAACTGGAAG
>BOCC01000320.1 GCA_026002715.1 Synergistales bacterium | reverse complement strand
GGATGATTTGGCCAGACGCGATTTCACCGTAAACGCCATAGCCGTCCGGAGCAACGGCAGCTGTGTCGACCCACACGGCGGGCGTAACGATATCCGCAACAAACTTATAAGACTTACGGGCGACGATGAAAACCTCATTAAAGACGACCCGATACGTATTATCCGCCTTATCAGATTTTCGACCAGACTCGATATGCGTGTTTTTTGGAAAAGCGAGTCGGACGCTAGGGTTTTTATCGCGCAGCATGAAGAAGAAGTGCGTAAAATGCCCGCGGAGCGCTGGGGGCGCGAGATATTGAACGGAATGACCCGTAATCCCTACAACTTCATATCTCTTTGCGATCACTATAACATCCTGCCGTTTTTCTTGGACGATTTGGAACAACTCAAGAAAATCAACATCAAAGAGGGCGGGACGCTTTTTGACCATACTCTTTACACGCTGTCCGTCGTGCAGGACTTTTTGGCCGAGCGAAAACGGCGTGACAACGATATAGCCTTATCTTTGGCCGCGGTTTTCCACCACGTCGGCTCCGTGATAAACGAACCCACGGACACGGACAAGATAGTCGGTATAGCGGAACGCTACCTCACGGCATGGAATATACCGTCTGAAATGGTTGATATGATCTGCATGATAGTCAAGCACTACAGGTTGCCGTACACCCTTTCTACTGAGGAGTCGCTGGCCAAGCATGTCGTGAAATACGGCGTGGAGACCGTCGAGAGAATTGTGGACTTTGCCATATGCAACTCTCAGGCCGACAAGATGAAGAACTTGGACACGGTCGTCGCGAACAAATGGATGCTCGGTGAGGTAATTCGCCGCTTCGACGAGACCAAACGCCGCATGGAGGGCAGCTCGCGCTATCTTTCGGGAGATGAGGTTATGAAGATTTTGAATCTTCGCCCGAGCAAGGTTATAGGCGACATCTTAGGAGAGCTCGACATAGCTGTCGGTATAGGCAAGGTGAGCAGTAAAAAAGAGGCCACTGACTGGGTTGTGAAGCGTGGCAGCGGAGCGGCGTAGGCGTAATAAAACCTATGCCGGACACTATAGCGGCTATCGCCACGGCTTGGGGAGAGGCGGGAATAGCCATTGTGCGCGTCTCGGGACCGGAGGCCGTTAAAATAGCGGAAAGCGTGTTGCGATTTCAGCGGGGGGCGAGTTTATCGCCCTCTCGTTTTATGCGTTTGGCCTCTCTGGTTTCCAGTAAGGATAACGAGGAGCGAATCGTTGACCAAGCGCTGGCCGTGTGTTTTCGCGCGCCGTACAGCTATACAGGCGAAGACGTCGCGGAGATTCAGACCCATGGCGGCATTCTTTCGGCGCGGCTCTGCCTTGACGCGCTTATAGACGCGGGGGCGCGTATGGCAGAGCCGGGGGAGTTCACCAAACGCGCTTTTTTGAACGGCCGAATTGACCTTTCACAGTCCGAAGCCGTGCTTGGCGTTATACAAGCCAAGAGCGAGGAGGCGCTGAGAGCGGCTGCTCGGACTATGTCCGGAGAGCTTTCGTCCTACGCGCTCGGCATTCGGGATAAGCTCTTGGGCGATCAGGGCGCTATCGAGGTTGGTCTGGATTTTCCG
>BOCC01000319.1 GCA_026002715.1 Synergistales bacterium | reverse complement strand
TATATAGTAAATCAAAAATCTCCGCCTTTAGCCACAGGACTTTCAGCACAGCTTTTTTCTTCTTTGTGAAACGAGGCAATCTCAGAATCGCGATTTCAGAAAGGAGCAGTGAATTTTTGTGAGAAAATGGAAAATCGGGCTATATTCTCATCCCGATGCAATCGTCGAAGCGCCTGATTACGTAAAACGGTTGGCGGATGCGGGAGTGGATCTTTTTATCGTGCGTACCGGTTATGGTTCGAGTTATAACGATTCTCTGGAAAAAGCGGTGCAAATCATACGAGCTCTCAGAGTCCAGATATGTTTATTGGCGGGGGCATTTTGGGGCGGCAAAGTCATACCGCTTGAACATCCCCCGGATAAGAGCAACGAGATCAAGTGGCCCATGGATATGCCTGGCTCTGTTGCGGACGCCAAAATCGTCTCGCATATACAAAGAATTTGCGAGCGATACACACCGGAGTCCGTCTGTTTGACTCATGCTCGTTTCCGTCATCCAGCGTTAATTGACGACATTTTTAACGAGTGTTGTCAGGATTTGGAATATCTGGCGCGAATGGAAGCGGCAGGGGTCGCGGGTGCGGATGTTTCCTCAGGGCGCGCTGATTTTGAACATGCTCTTGAGGTTTCAGATGAAAAGACTTTGCTGAAGATTTCAGAAAAGGGTCTGATTCATTTCTTGGGGGAGTTATCTCAGAACGATATTTTTGAACGTTTTTTCTCTTATCGCTGCCGCGCTGTGACAGATTCTTTGCGCCAATTCAGTAAGGCGGCCAAGGCATTTGAGGGCGTAACCTTTGGAATCAACGCATATTCGCCCACAGGAGCAATGGTATGTGGGCAGAATTACAACGATTATGACGATATTTGCGATTATCTCCACCCACTTCTGGGTTATATGGAATGGCATCGGTTTGAGCCCATTGCGGCTTGGGGACGATACCTGTGTCTACATGTTCGGTTGGATGAAACGACCGCTATAGAAATTGCAAAACGTTTGTTCTTCCTTGGGGACACGGTTTGCCCGAACCGTTTCGCTGAGCTTGATACCTGCGGCGAGGGCGGCGACCAGAGCGTTCTCTCCATAGTCCATGCTGAATTGAAGCTCTGCGAAGAATATGCCGCAAAGCCTTATCAGATTATGCCTATTATCAGGGGCAAGAGCTGGAGCCGATCTGTAATTGATCGCCTGATCGACGCAATAGGGCAAAGTCCTTTCAACGCTTTTGTTTTTCAAGGGCCTGATTACTTGTTGCCTATACCCCGTTCGATAAAGTGGGACTGGTAAGGGATGAGATTGTTTGACAAAGCGTCATTGAGGTTGGAGGCATAAATTGTGAAAATATTAGAAGTGAAAGGCGTCAGTAAAAATTTTAGCGGGGTACGGGCGCTATCAGATCTGTCGTTCTCGCTTGAAGAGGGCCAAATTACAGGACTCATTGGATCCAACGGAGCCGGCAAAACTACGATATTTAACGTCATCACCGGCTTTTTGAAGAGCGATAAAGGACAAATAATTTATAAAGGAGAAGATATCACCGGATTGCCGCCGATAAAAATTGTAAGAAAAGGCATCTGCCGAACGTTTCAA
>BOCC01000318.1 GCA_026002715.1 Synergistales bacterium | reverse complement strand
ATACTCACCGGACTTGAATCCCATTGAGAAGCTTTGGGCGAATATGAAAAGGGCGTTGAAAGATTTGGTTCGGAATTTCAGAACATTGGTCGATGCTATTTATGCATACTTAAGTTAATTGACTATAAGCCCAAACCAAAGAGCTTTCGTGAACAAACAGGTAAAAAATCCGGAGGCCAGGAGGGTCATACCGGAGCGACTCTTTTGCCAAAAGAAAAACCAGATATAATACCTAAATCCCTCCACATTTTGAGCACATACAACACAGTGTATCAGTTGCCTCTAATGTAAGCCTTGATATCGTCTTCACCAAAACCAAAAGCCTCCAAGATAGCGCGCTGGGTCTTTGTAATGGGGTTCATAAGGCGGCGGTCAGCAGATGCAAACACCACTTTTATCTTCTCAAGTTCAGATATGACAGAGTCCTTGCTCATGGAATTGTCTTTCATATACGCTCCAAGTTTGACATTGACCTGTGATATGGCAATAAGTGCTAAAAAGGCACAGAAGAGTTTACCGTCGGTGGTCTGTGTGTTGTGAGTGCGTAGTCTCTTCATATCAATGTGGTTCTTGAGATCGTCAAAACCCTTTTCTATGATGTCCTTGCGCCTGTATATGTCGAGTGCCTCCGCGTCAGTAAGTTCTGTCGATGTGAGCAGACAAAAGAACCCTGCGTTCTTGGCTGCCTCGTCTATCCTTTCGTAGCTACGCTTGAATGTGAAGGTATCGTCTTCTTTGTTTAGGTCGATGTCGAAAAAAGCTTTGTAGCGCTTGGCTTCATGCTCAGTTAGTTGTTTTAGTTGGACCAGTCTCTCCTCTTGCGCCTCTACTGTCCTGTCTAAATCCGAACGATGAGCTTTTCGCTAAGCTCGGGTCATAGTAGATGTGCATATTGGTTTGCTCGCCGTAGAAGAAGCCGCGCATGTTATTGGCATACACGCTCTGAGCTATACGCCTTCTCATTGACACTATCGTGTCGCGTACCTCATCGATTGCATCTTTAGTGGCCTTGTGGCGAATCTCCACGCCCATGATATAAGGCATGTGTGTGGAGTGCATGTAATGTACGTTGGCTGTGCTGCAAAACCCCCTATCCATTACGAATGTGACGTTCTTGATACCTAAGTCGTCGTTATAGGCCATCATATAACTCAGATGAGATTTGTCTACGATGGAGCCTGGATATGTTACATAAAAAAGCGGCAGCGAGCTCTCATAACCCAAATAACAACCCATGTTTATCTGTGGCAAGTCGTCCCCGTCTCTGTTATATCCCCACTCAGTGTCTTGTATGCCTTTTGCGTAGCTTGAGAAACTGGTCACGTCATAAGCGAGGAAGCTGTTCCCTGTATGCGCGCGCGTCCACATACCGAAAAACGCCATTTTCTCGTCATGAGTTATAGACGCGAAAAGCTCCGACGCCTGTTTGTCGGTAAGCGCTGTTTCATGCAGTATTGATGACTCGCACCAGTTTAGTAGGTGCTCCATGACGTTTCCCTTACACGTCATGTATATCACCACTGTGAGCATAAGAGCTGCGCGCACGGAGCCGAAGACCTTATTCAACATCTTTGTGACTCCCAGCATCTCGAGTAGTTTTGTCACAAGGA
>BOCC01000317.1 GCA_026002715.1 Synergistales bacterium | reverse complement strand
CTGTTTTCCTTGTGCCGCGTCATCGTGGCTGTAATAGCGCAAAAATACATTACTATCGACAAAATACTTCATGCTTATTCGCGCTCCATAATTTGACGGCCCATTTCAGGGGTCAGCAAGTCTTCTTCGTCGTCAGGGATATGAACGCCCGATAAAAATCCCTCCAAAGCAAATATATCTACCGGCTTCTTGATAAAAAAACCAGTATCATGTCCTTCGGTAAACACCTTATCACCTGCTTTAATGCCATATCTTTTCCGAAACGACGCCGGTATGGTGATTTGCCCCTTAGTCGATACTGTAAGCATTTCCATCATATTCCATCTCCTTCCGCTTCTTTGTACTATGTAAAACTTTTTGTTTTATGCCCTACATATAAGATTAAGTATGACAATAGTTTTATAGTATGTCAACGCCTATTATTTCATACTCTTATGGGTAGAACCAACAATCCTGCCATCAGCCGCCAAATGGTACGGACAAACAAAAGACAAGTTGACAAATTTTCAATAAAGTATAGGATTATCCTTGTTTTTGCTTTAAGGGATGATTTTGAAGATGAACGCGAGGAGTGTATTTACTGTGGCGTTGGTCGGAATTGTTTTAGGGAGCGACTCGGACTGGCCGGTGATGGAGAACGGTTTTCAGACCTTGAAAGATTTTGGCGTCGAGACGGAAGTCTTGGTCGCCTCAGCGCACAGAACGCCCGATGCCGTTCGGGAGTTCGCGGTCTCAGCCAAGAACAAGGGTATCGAGGTCATCATAGCGGCGGCAGGCGGGGCAGCGCACTTGCCGGGGGTTATAGCGGCTCACACTGCTTTGCCCGTCATTGGCGTGCCAATAGCCGGAGGCGCGCTCAAGGGTGTTGACGCCCTTCTCAGCATAGCACAGATGCCCTCGGGCGTCCCGGTGGCGACTATGGCCATAGACGGCTCGAAAAACGCGGCGCTTTACGCGCTGTCTATTTTGGCGCTGAAGTACCAAAATATCGCTGAAAAATTAGAGGATTTCCGCGCGGAGCAATCGGAAGCGGTGCGCCGCAAGAACGCTGCGTTGCAGGATAAAATTAACTCTAAGCGGTGAGGTCAAGCCGCTTAGAGTTTTTTGATATTGCCGAAAAGGGGATGCAAATATGGCTTTTGAGGAAAAAATGCTTTACGAGGGAAAGGCAAAGAAGGTTTTTACAACTAATAATCCAGAAGAGTATCGTGTGTATTTCAAGGACGACGCCACGGCGTTCAACGGCGAGAAGAAGGGAACCATTCAGTCCAAGGGCGTCCTGAACAACTCCATATCGTCGTTCTTCTTCGAGCTTTTACAGTCCAAGGGCATCGCTGCGCATTTTGTGAAGAAACTGAGCGAGCGCGATATGCTTGTAAAAAAGCTCGCTATAGTGCCCATAGAGGTGGTCGTCCGCAATATATCTGCCGGCAGTTTGGCCAAGCGCCTAGGCTGGGAGGAGGGGCGCAAGCTGAAGAGGCCGGTCGTCGAGTTTTATTATAAGAGCGACGAGCTTGGCGACCCGCTTATCAACCGCTCTCACGTCGCGGCTCTCGACATAGCCACGCCAGACCAGCTCGACGAACTCGAGAGCGTTTCTCTCAAAATAAACT
>BOCC01000316.1 GCA_026002715.1 Synergistales bacterium | reverse complement strand
GTATGACGTTCTACTACACGATGATCCTCGAGGGATTCATCGCTATGGTTTGGGCGGCGGCGGCCATGGGCGCCCTCAACAAGGGCATCGCCGTCGGCGGCGCCACACCCACACCGGCTCCCGCCGTTGTCAGCGTCGTCGCCTACGACATGCTGGGCACAATCGGCGGAATCCTTGCCATTCTGGGCGTCATAGTGCTGCCCATCACATCCGGCGACACCGCGCTGCGCTCTCTGCGACTGATGGTGGCCGACGCTATCGGCTACGACCAGAAGCCTATAGCAAACCGCCTTACGCTCTCTATAGTTATCTTTGCGCTTACTTTCGGCATTCTCTACTGGTCCAAGACCGACGCCAACGGATTTAGCATTCTGTGGAGATACTTCGCCTGGAGCAACCAGATGATCGCTGTATTCGCCTTCGCCATTATCGCCATCTATCTATATGGCAAAGGCCACACGACAGCGCCTTATATGTCGCTGCTTCCCGGTATGTGGTACGCCTTCATCACCTGTTCTTTTATCTGCAACGCCAATATTGGCTTCAACCTGCCGATGGACATCTCCTACTACATCGGCGGCGCTTTCGCTCTCGTGTACGCTTTCCTGATCTACAAGACGGGCAAGGCGCGCCACCTGTCCGGAGAGCCGATCGAAGCCAAGCCTATCTATGAGGCCATCCGCTAAAGTTAAGAACCGTTTTGCGATCCTCGTATTACCCTCCGGAAGAACGAGGACTGCAAATCTTTGAAAATCGGAGCCTAACGGCTCCGATTTTTTTGTGGCAGATAGTTTCGAGAACGCTGTTGAAAAATCGAAAAAGGAGTATAGAATATGCTTATTCATATCGAAAGGATCAACGAAATTCAATAAAACGAGCGGATTATACGCCATTGATTCTATAATAGAAAGGGCGCGAGATTATGGTAAAAAAAGAAAGCGTGGTTTACCCGGCTTTATTTGACTTTAACGACGAGGATATAGCTATAACATTTCCTGACCTCCCCGGCGCTATATCGTGCGCGGATAACGAGCGAGAAGCTATATTCATGGCCAAAGACGCCCTCGGAGCGTGGATCATAGCCAACGAAGACCTTGGCAATGTTATCCCGGAACCGTCGAAATTGGCGGATATTTCCTGTTCGTCGAGGCAGAGAATATGCCTTATAGATGTATGGCTTCCGATTTTCCGTGAGGAACGCCGTAACGGAAGCGTTAAGAAAAACGTCACCATACCGATATGGTTGAACGCTCTGGCCGAGAAGGCCGACTTGAATTTTTCTCACATCCTGCAAGCCGGGCTTAAAAATACGCTTGGCATTTACAATAAATAGATCTCGGGCTGTCACAAAAAACGGCTATCCAAAAAAGATAGCCGCTACGGAAAATTGTTTATTGTCAAACGAGGTCTTATTTCTTTTTCTTCAAATTCTTCAAATTCTTAAAATTCTTAAAAGCCGCGAAAGCCTGCCGCGCTATCACGACGGCCAAAACCAATAGAACTATGGCGATTCCTCCGAGTACGTAGTTCGGGGTTGCCGCGTCTGCCAACTGAGCCTTGATAATAAGACCAAGAGACGCGGCAGCCGTGATGAGCATAAACCACATGGGGTACATC
>BOCC01000315.1 GCA_026002715.1 Synergistales bacterium | reverse complement strand
GGCGGTTTACAAAAAGGCCGCTGACGCCGGGATAAAACTTGTGTTCATCGATTCGGTCCCCGCGAACCTCAAATTCGGCGCCGACTACTTTGGCCTCGTGCAGGCCGACAACTACGTCATAGCTTCGGCCGCCGCGGAGATTCTCGCCGAAAAAATCGGCGGACAGGGCAAGGTCGGGCTCATAAACAACAAAAATTCCATGAGCCACACGGATATGCGCACCCGCGCCGCTCGCGAGACCTTCGCCAAGTATCCCGGAATCACCATCGCGGCCGAAAATACCGTCGGCGCCGATGAAGAGGGCGCGAACGTCGGCGAGTCTATGCTGATAGGCAACCCCGATATCAAGGCCATCTGGGCCTGCTGGGACGGCCCCGGTATGTCGGCGGCGGCGGCTCTGACGAACCTCGGCAAAAACGTATACATCGCGGCGCCTGACCTCGGAACTGACGCGGCTTATTCTATAGCGAGCGACGGGCTTTTCGTAGGCAGCGGCGCGCAGCATCCCTATGATCAGGGTGTCGCCGCATCCATCATCGCGGCGGCAAAGCTCGCGGGCAAAGAGACCTATCCCGTGATCATAGTCCCAGGCGAGAAAGTCACAAAGACCAATCTCAAAGTAGCGTGGGATCATATCTTCCACGACACCATGCCCAAGCAGATAGCCGACGCTTTGGCGAAATAATTATCTGAATATTGCGGGCCGGACGGCAGATTCGCTTTCGTCCGGGCCGCAATTTTATTAAGGGGATAAAAGTGAGCAATACATCCGACCCGCGAAACCTTTTAGAACTCAAGGCCGTCACCAAGACTTATCCGGGCGTAGTCGCTTTGCATAAAGTAGACTTCTCGCTGCGCCCCGGCGAAGTCCATGCTCTTATGGGCGAAAACGGGGCGGGAAAATCCACACTGATAAAGGCGTTGCTCGGGATCGTAAAGATGGACACGGGCACGATATTGTTGAACGGCCTTCCAACCGACATAAAGGACGCGACAGACGCACGCAAGAAAGGAATATCAGCGGTATTTCAGGAGCTCAGCCTCATCCCTTATCTCTCTGTAGCGGACAACGTTTTTTTGAACAGGGAAATTAAGCGCGGCATCCTGATAGACAGACATACGGCGGTTGAGCGGACGCGTGAGTATATAAACAAATACGGTTTTGATATGGACGCTTCGGAATTTGTCGAGAATATCCCTGCCGCGTCAAGGCAAATTTGCGAAATCCTGAAGGCCGTTTCCACAAACCCCAAAATTTTAATATTCGACGAACCCACCTCTTCACTCACCGAGAGAGAAGCCGAATTGCTGTTCAATATAATCCGCGATTTTCAGGAGCGCGGAGCCGGAATTATCTATGTCTCCCACAGGATGAACGAAATATTCAAGATAGCCGACCGTGTGACCGTGCTGCGTGACGGGGAGTATATTGGCACCAAGGACATCGGCGACTTGGACATGGACGGCGTCGTCTCGATGATGGTCGGGCGCAAGGTGGATTTTATGGGTGAGAAAAGGGAGAAACATTTCATAGACTATAATGACACACCGCTGCTTCAGGTTAAAAATCTCGGCAATGGACACGATATCCGTGGCATAAGTTTCGAGCTTTACAAAGGTGAG
>BOCC01000314.1 GCA_026002715.1 Synergistales bacterium | reverse complement strand
GACGCTAAGGCGGATAATCTCTCCATACCATCGGGCGTGGCGTGATCGCTCAATAGAACGCACAGGCTCTCCTCGCTCCCGCGGCCCACCCTTCCGCGCAGCTGGTGAAGCTGCGCCACGCCAAAACGCGAAGCGTCTTCGATGACCATCAATGTCGCGTTCGGAACGTCCAAGCCCACTTCTATAATGGACGTCGCCACAAGAATATCAAATTCGCCGCCCGAGAAGGCTTTCATAACGGCTTCCTTCTCCTCAGAAGGAAGCTGCCCATGAAGCAAGGCTATTCGCGCGTCCGGCAAACGGCCGCGCAGATATTCAAACCTCGAGTTTACCGTGCTTAAATCCACCTTCCCCATTTTCTCGCTTTCTTCTATAAGCGGACAAACCCAGTAAACTTGCCGTCTTTGCCCCAAAATCGCGCGCAAAGCGCTCAAAATGCGCGACATCTGAGAGAAACGCGATACGACGGTCTTCACGGGTTTGCGTCCGGAAGGAAGCTCGTCAAGCGTGGAGACGTCGAGGTCTCCATAGATAGAGAGGGTGAGAGTTCTTGGAATGGGCGTCGCGCTCATCACTAAAACATGCGGAAAATGAGTCTTTGAGAGAAGCGCGTTTTTTTGGAGGACGCCGAAGCGGTGCTGTTCGTCAATGACTACCAATCCAAGATTATCGAACAAGATGTTTGGGGAGAAAATGGCATGAGTGCCTATAACCAAGCCGGCCTTGCCTGACTTTATGGACGTCGTCGCGGCCCCTTTTTCTTTTTTGGAAAGAGAGCCCGTCAATAGCACAGCCTCGATTTCGAACTTGGCGAACCAGGGCGCGAGGCGAAAATAATGCTGCTGCGCCAAAATTTCGGTAGGGGCGGCAAAGGCGGACTGAAAGCCGGCGTCCGCCGCCATTATGATGGCCGAAACAGCTACGGCCGTTTTGCCTGAACCGACGTCGCCCTGAAGGAGTCGGTTCATAGGTCTGCCTAACTTCATATCGGCCTCTATTTCGCCGATAACGCGCTTTTGGGCGTTCGTCAAAGGAAATGGCATAGACGCAAGAAACGCGTGAAATTTTTCTCTTGTTTTGGGACATGTTTTTTTGGGTGAGTTTTGAGTTTGTGATTTTTGAGTTTGTGATTTTTGAGACGCTATGCGTTCATTTTTGCGCAACAGAAGGCCGACTTGCAAAATAAACAGCTCGTCAAACGCAATGCGCGTCCTGGCCTTGAGCCAACTTTCCCGTCCTTGCGGACGGTGGAGCTCCAAGATAGACGGAGCTAATTCCGGCAAGCCGTGCCCGCGCAATATTTCGAGGGGGATAAAATCGCGCGCTTCTGAGAGATGAGAATCCAAAGCGGCACCTACGATACGGCGAACCCATTTTTGGGAAAGCCCGGCAGTCGCCTGATATACGGGCACAATACGCCCCACGGACTCCGGGTCCGACTCGTCCAAAATTTCAATTTCGGGGCTTGTGAGCTGCAAGCCGTTTCTGCGTTCCACTTTGCCGTATAACGCGACGCGCGTTCCGCTTATCAGTGTATCTTTCAGGCGCGGCATATTAAACCACACGGCGCGCAAGGGCATAGAACCTTGGCTGTCGCTCAGGGTGGACGATATTATCTTTACGC
>BOCC01000313.1 GCA_026002715.1 Synergistales bacterium | reverse complement strand
AGATACGCCTGTTCACGATCTGCGAGTTGCCGCCGTCATGATTGTAATCGCCTTCGAATACTCTCAAATGCGCGTCCGTAATCGTTTCGGTTCCTTTATAAAGGACGGAGCCTCTCACAAATACACTCTCTCTAGCATTCAGAGCATCGGTCAGTTCCTTGGCGGTCATGTTCGTCAACCTGAGTTCGAAATCTTTCGCAGCGGCCTGAATTTTGCCAAATGTCGCCGCCTTTGCGCCGGTCGATTGGAAAGTTTGGGGCGTTACGGCAATTGAGGCCTCGAAATATCCGACGTTATTGCCCATCGGGTCTCCGGCGCCGTTGCAATCAATGTCTCCAACATAGTCCCATGCCTCGTGTATTTCGTCTATCGCTCCGCCACCGTCCAGCTCCGCGAAAATGTACACCCTCTCTCCATTTTTGAACGAAGCCGGAACCGTCCAATTGAAGGATACCGTGGCATAGTTAGGATTGTTGGCGTCATTGCTCCTGCCGGGCAGGGAGACCGGCACGGGCTGCCCGATTGCCGTCCTCTCGCCACCGAAGCTGGCGGCATACGAGAGCTGCGCGCTGAACTGCCCGGTAGCGATAAAACTGTAGTTATACACTGGGATAGTGATCCTGTATGTCTCGCCCATGTTCAGCTTCCACGTCAGATCGCCGTCCGGGTTATATATTCTCGCGCCTCTCATTCTCATGGCGTTTTCAGCGATGTTTTCGACCTGGAAGATCACTCTTTCTTCCGGCGCGGGAGAATATTTATTAATCAGAAGCCTCGGTAAATTCAAAGCGGGGTCGGGCTTCCGCATGTAGATGGAATTTGGATCCGTCCATACGTTGCCCGCGCTCGCGTTGTCAAACCGCACGCCAAACGCCAGATTGAGCGTGCCGTTGTCCTCTGCGAACACTATCGTATCGGATGAGTATTGCACACGAATCCACGGAAAGCTCATCCCCTTCCATCCTGATACCTTGTAGCTCAGTTCCTTGTCAGTTTCGACCGTGGTGCTCATCGTGTACATGTTCTTCGATGTATGCCTGTTGGTGTATGAGAGGTTGCCGCCAGCCCCGAAATTCGCCCCCTTGGCCTTGGGAATCGGAATCGTAAGCCCAAGGCTGAGATTGTCCGATTTTTCCTGAGTGCCCGTTATCGACGCCGTATCGCTTTTGCTCGAATAGACTATATGCTTGTAATAGCTGGAGTATCCGCCATCGCTTGCCATCGGCACGACCATCGGCTGCCCGGATGAAGTCAAGTTATTTTTAGGATAACCCAGTGTGCCGGTTACGCTCACGGGATACGAGAATATATTACCCTCCTGATGTATGGGCGCGTAATCGTCGTCGTCACCTTTGGCCAGGTTGTTGCTGATCTTGTCCGGCACGACAATTTCAAGATACTGCGTGCTGTCGGCGTGGTTTGTGCTGTTCGGATTGTCCGGATCTCCCGGCGCGCCGGGCGCGAGGTTATCGGATTCGCCGACCGGCATCGGGTAACGCCAGAGATAATAATTCCCCTCCATGTAGGAGTACGCGTCGCGCATTCCGGTATTTATGGCGATCCTGTTGAGATCTCCAAACTTGTTGGTGTTCAGTTTTTCGAGAGATTGTTCGACGCTGTTCTGCAT
>BOCC01000312.1 GCA_026002715.1 Synergistales bacterium | reverse complement strand
ATTTTTTGCTGAACGCCGTCATAGACGAGCAAGTAGAAAATGAACGCGGCGTGTTATTGGATTATATCAACTCGGATTCCTTGCGGTTTATTACAACAGATTTTGGCTCACGCTGAAGCTCTTCTTCGGAATACGCACAAACCTGCCTTATAGTCTGCTGGAATATTCGCGGAGGCATGAGGTATATGGATCACGACAAAGCCAAGTTCTATCGAATTCACTTCTTGATACCCTCTTTATTCCGCAAGAATCTTTCTCATGAACGCTGCGTACTCGTCTTTCATGGGCAAGGCCATATCGGCGAAGATCTGTCTTCGCGTGAAAGTCGTCTCCTCCAGCGTTTTCTCATTTTTGCCTTTGCCTTCTATGTCTTTCCAATATAAACCAATACTGCGCTTTTGCCAGTTTGGAAGGTCGTTGAAGTTGACACCGCTTTGAAACAAAAACTCGTTTTTCTCGGCTACAGATTTCCTTATAAGATATTCCGCGGCCTCGGAAACTGCCTTGCCCTGTTTTCTTTGAACCCAATAACAGTGCGAGTTCAGAGCGTTTCTCGACGCGTCCTCGTTACGCCACCTGAAATAATCCACAACCAACTCCTCGTTTGGGAGTTCCGATATTCTGCAATCGAAGCTTGCAAGAGTACCGAGCAAGAGCGAGAACTTCGCGCTGGCTTCTCCTGCTAAGATTGAGTTGTATTTTCGCGTTTTTCTTCCGAAGGTGTTTTCGTCTTTATGAAATATACTCATTTGCCTTGTAAAGAAAGAAAATTCCTCAAAAACAAGTTTCAGGGGTAAACTTCTCAAAGCGTCATGGAGCGATGATTATGTGCTCAAACTACTTTCTCTGAATTGATGTGTTTATACTTTGTTGTCCTTTTTCGCAGTCTTTAGTGATTGACAGATAAATGGATAACACGGATTACATAGGCTCAGGCAAGATTCAGCGATACCCTCAGCAGCCGATACAAAGACATAACCTCACCGGGAGTTTTGATTGGGATTCTCTGTCATTCGCAATTGAAGATGAGTACGCCCAAAACTATGAATACATGAAGAACAATCTATAACAGTGGATAGGTGGTTGTTTTCACGCGAAGCGACATAGCCGGATTATCGTAGAAACGACCGTCCTTGGTGGGTTGCTCTTTTTTATGCGTTTGCCCTGTATGTTGATATTTTTTTCTTTGTCAAAAAAGGTATCTGTGCTAAAATAGAGCCAACGAAAGGGGAGTCAGCCCTATTCAAAACTTTCTCCCCTTAGTTAGCGGGACCGCCATTCAAGAAGTTCCCGGATTAGGCGGACTATCCAGTACAGAGCAGCGGCGAAGTATGAAAACCTTGGTAGGGTGTGCTTACCGCTGCGTCTGCCTTTGGACTTAACGCGTTTTCGCATTTTATCACATGGCTTTCGAGGGCAAGATCCCCGTTTGTAGTAAGCCCTGACTTACTTAGAACCTGTTTAATATCTTTTACAACCGGCATAAACATGGTACAATCGGTCAAAAAAGTTAAGGGGTGAATATTGATGAGGCAATCGTACCCAAGTGATGTTACGCGTGAGCAGTTTGAAACTATAAGCTACCACTTTGAAACATTTCGAAAGGTTACAAGGCCGCGCAAATATGACCTTTACGATATTTTTTGTG
>BOCC01000311.1 GCA_026002715.1 Synergistales bacterium | reverse complement strand
AATAGCAGAAAAACCAATTCAAGCTGCGAAACACCACAAAATCCATATCGACAGAATATCGACAGAGGTAAGAATAACAACTTTTACCTCGCAAGTTCCGTAAAAGCATCATTGCCGGCAATATAGAAATGATTTAATGGGTTTTTAGAGGTGACCTGAAGTGTATTTTGAATCATTTTTTGGCGCAAATGCACGCTACCAAATCATCTGTGCCATAAAATTACTCTCTCCAAACACATCATCACAGATTTTTCGCAACTGTGCCACTTCATTATCATCAATGCTAATAAAAATAATCCCGTCATCGCGCAACAAATCCCTCGCCAACCGCAGGCGCGGATAAATCATATTCAACCAGTCAGTATGAAAACGCCCGTTGCTGTCGAGGTTACGCACAAGGCGGTTGCCGTCCTCGTCGTATTGTCCGTCGCGCGACAAAAACTCGCCCGCGTCCTCGGCGAAATCGTCCTCGTAGATAAAGTCGTTGCCTGTATTGTACGGCGGGTCGATGTATATCATCTTGACGCGGTTGAGGTACGTTTCCTGTAATAGTTTCAGTACGTCGAGATTGTCGCCCTCAATGTAGAGGTTTTCAGTGTTGTCGAAGTTGACGCTTTCTTCGCGGCATGGGCGAAGCGTCGCCGCAATCGGCGCGTTGGCGAGCAGGACGGATTTTTTCTTGTCTGGCCATGTGAATTGGTAGCGTTCCTCTTTGCCGGAGACGACACGGGTGCTTATCTCCTGCGCGAGAATGTCGGCGTCGATGGCGCGGGTGACAGAGCCGTTCTTGTCGATGGTTTCGGTGACGGCGTTGGGGAAGAGCGCCGCGAGGGCAGCAAAGTTGGCTTCGGTTTTGTTGGGAGTATGAAGTGGGAGTTTATCATTGTTCATTAACGGATGCCTCTATTTGCAATTGCTCTATTTTGTTCCACCTAATGCAATTGGATGGCGGGGCATTATTTATATCTAATAGGCTATCAAGCAATTGTTTCACTATTCCTTTCAAATCCTCGTTGTTTTTGAGCTTAGTGATAGCGTTATATGGCTTATCTTTAGCTACTTCTGGCCCAAATATTGCTATTTCAAAATTCGTTCGACAAGCTATCAAGCGTATTTTGTCAGAATTACTATTCTTGCCAATTTCACGTAATATATTTTGATTCATCGTCCAAGCTGGGTTGATATTACCATTTATCGTTTTAGGAGAATCTGTATCGTGCAATACAGCGTAGTTACAAGTAAATTGATTAAGGATTTTGACAATAGATGGAATAACCCCTTTGCCTCTTGCGCGAACTATATGAACGTCGTCGTAAGTATTAGGGAAAATATTTTTGAGCCAAGAAAAGGCCGTGTATTCTGTATCTCCTTCAACAACTACAATACGTCCACCAAAAAAGAACTCGTGAACATATGGATCGCAAACATTCAAGAGTTTCAGATTTTCTTTATCATCCTGCGATAAACTGGCTGATGTAGGACGGTAAAGCGTCGTGCTTTTAATTTCATTATTATTATCACGGTCAACACGTACTATCCCAAATTCCCGGAATATACCTACCATATAGCAAGATAAATATTTAAAAATACTTGATAAAATTTCAAGAGGGTGCTATCCTGCATAGTAGGTATTACCTACTATGCAGGAGGATTCTGAAATGGCT
>BOCC01000310.1 GCA_026002715.1 Synergistales bacterium | reverse complement strand
TAGATACCGTGACAAATGTCAAGCGCAAAAGTCAATCTTTTTCAGAACTTATTTAGAGACATAGACCACCTGTGCAACTGATTTTCGGAAAACGCAGTTGCAACAAACAAGAACCTTGAAAAATAAATAACGTGACTTGCTATTCATCCCCCAATTAAACACTGGACTATGCTTAAAATGATTTTCCAGCTTATTCCGACTATAGCTAAATTTGTAGAATTTTAACCATAAAAAAGTCTAATGCTTAATTGGTATTTCAATATTTACTTGGCGTAAGCCGGATCGAACTTCCTGTTGTGTTTGATCACGCTCCAAAGGATGTGAAGAAGTTTACGCATACAGGCTACAATCGCGAGCTTTTTGCTTTTTCCTCTTGCCACTAAGCGTTCATAAAAACTTCTGATCATCGGATTTACCCTAACGGCTACCATGGCGCACATGTAAAGAACATGCCTGATACGGGCGTTGCCGCGTTTGCTTATATGGCTGCGCTTATATACCGAAGTACCCGAAGTATGCTCGACAGGCGATAGTCCGACATAGGCCGTCAGCTGTCTTGCGCTGCTGAAGTTACTCAGTCCCCCTGTCTCGCTTTCAATAACAACGGATGTTACATCGCCAATTCCGGGAATAGATCGCATAAGATCGAGGTCGTTCTTCATGCCGGGGTTTTTGTCCACATGATCCCTGATCCCTTTCTCTATACGCGTTATTTCGTCGTCGAGATACTCTATGGATCTTTGGACGCTACCCACTACGTCGTCAGAAGAATTAGCCTTGTTCTCCTGTTTCTCAAGGCGGTTTTGTTCCTCTGTGCGCATACCTACAAGCTCTTCTCTGCGCTTAGACAAGGCGTTGAGTATTACTTCATCTTCAGAGGGTGCTATCCAAGGAGAAACGATCTTGCCCGGTATCGCCATAGACATGTAGGAAGCTATTACCTGTGCGTCGACGGCGTCGTTCTTGTTCTTCGTCATAGACGACTTGGCGAACGAATGTACAGCCATAGGGTTCAGGACATAGACCGTAAAGTTCTCGCTCATATGTTCTTGGAAATAATACGCTAACCGCTCCCCGTAAACGCCGGTCGACTCCATGCCTATTGCCACAGTAAAGGGTTCCGTACATACCTTGGAGATCTTTTTAATCACCGTATCAGCTATCACGGCAAACCCCTTCTCGTCATTGGATACGCTCTTGTTCGTCCACACAGCGTTATCCTTGCGAGTGTCCTTAAGATATACGGAAAGGGTTTTTTTAGAAACATCGACGCCTAAGTAAAACATAACAGACAACTATAGACACCTCCGGCTCTCATGTATGTTGTGGATATCATGTATGTTGTTGGAGAAACAAGGATAAGCTTCACGTCTGCGGCCTTGTAAATGCAAGCTCACGTTTTTATCTTGCGCATATGATAGTTGCGTATATGCGCACCATATCTAACGGGCCTCAGAATACCGTTCGCAGTGGTGTGAAGCCGTTGGCCAATCTACGTGACAGTCTCATATTGGACTCAGGGGCGACAGGGCCTTCCTGGCTTCAACAACAGATCCCGGCTGATAAATACAGCCGATTGATCTCACTTAAGTAATATGCCTCAAGGTTCTGACTTGTCAAGGTACTGACTTCATTAACTTTTAGCTTTTAGCTTTTAGCTTTTAGCTTT
>BOCC01000309.1 GCA_026002715.1 Synergistales bacterium | reverse complement strand
GGAGCGGGACAATCTCCATCACGGGCGGACACACGGAGATAACAGACCAAGGCAGCGGGACGAATCCCTATCCCCCGGAGATGAGCGGAGCCGATACGGTCGTTATCGTCAACGGACAGATAATCTTCGGCGACCCCGCGACTCCGGACGACCCGGACGATCCCGATAATCCCAACAATCCCGACGACCCCAATAATCCCGACAACGGCGATGGAAGCGGAAGCGGAAGCGGGGGCGGCTGCGACGCGGGAGTTGGAGTTTTCGCCCTTGCCCTGCTGCCCCTTGCGTGTATTGGTATGAAACGGAAAGAGAAATAGCGCGATACGCGATACGCGATACGCGATACGCGATACGCGATACGCGATACGCGATACAGAACAGCCGGGCGAAGTTTCGCCCGGCTGTTCTTTCGAGTAGGGCATTTCACGAGAGGCGCTTCTTTTAATCTTTAGTGTATAATCTTGAAACAGGATATACCAACCCAATCGGCAAACGCCGACGAATATTCAGCTAAGGTGGTGTGACGCGCGTGAAGTTTGACATTTCGATAAAAAACCGTTTGAGGATTTCAGGTGTTTTTATGCTCGTCACAATCGTCGCGTTCGGGTTGTCCTTGTTTTTCGGGGGCAGGATTATCTACGTCGAATTACAGGACGAGTCTCTAAACCCGGGCAAAACGGATCCGGATTATTTTCTCAAGATGGTTGCCTACGCTAAAGAAAAATATCTTGAACCATGGACGAGAGATTTTAATAAAGGGGATTTTGATATAAACGAAGCCTTATCGCAGGCGTCGGAGTGGAATGAGCGGTTTGGGAAAGACAGTTTTAACCTCGCCGTATATAAGAACAGGACGCTGTTGACGCGAGGACGTCCAACCATCGAAGAAAACCTCGCCGCTTTGCTTTTCTCGGACAGCGGCGAGCATTTTATGTTTTTTGATAATTTAGCCGTGTTTACGACCACCATCGGCGAATATAACGTCGCTTTGGCTTACAATGGCTTTTCCCGCAATCTCTATTACGATGGCGCAAGCAAGGGAACTTTGAATTTGCTCACCGCCACTATCACGATTCTCCTAACGCTGTTTTTCGTCAACCTCTTTTTGATGCGATTCGTCGCCCGCCCAATCAATCTCGCGATGACGACCCTCATGGAGGGCATAAGACATATTCGCGACGGCGACCTGGGCTATGAGATCTTCTACCGGGGGCACGACGAGTTTGCGCAAATATGCAGCGATTTCAATGAAATGACTTGGAGATTGAATCAGTCCATCAATAGAATACAACAGGAAGAGCAAGTGAGAAGAGAACTGATAGCCGGAATTTCGCATGACCTACATACGCCGCTCGCCTCTATAAAAGCCTATGTGGAGGGTCTTGCGAAGGGTGTGGCGAATACCCCGGAAAAACGACGGCATTATTTGAACACCCTGAATCGGAAAACTGAAATAATGGAAAAAATTATCGACCAATTGTTTACTTTTTCCAAGTTAGATATTGAAACTTTCCCCATGCGTTTATCTCGCGTGGATTTGGGACAGGAGATTATGCGAGCAGTCGGCGAGGCGCGGGACGAGTACCGGGAATCCGGTCTCCTAATCGATATTGCCGAGAACTTGCCAAACGCGGACGTTGAGATAGACAAAACGCTTTTTAGGAACATCC
>BOCC01000308.1 GCA_026002715.1 Synergistales bacterium | reverse complement strand
TTCACTTGGCGCACAACGTCAGACTCGGTAACCATATCACGTTAGCCAACAAAGTCGGGCTGTCGGGGCACGTAACGGTCGACGACCACACGGTGTTCGGCGGAATGGCCGGAGTGCATCAATTTGTCCGTATCGGGAGCTACTGCATGATAGGCGGGCTTTACCGCGTCACTAAAGACGTCCCGCACTACACCTTAGCCGCGAGGGAACCTCTGAGGTTGACTGGCTTGAACTCCGTCGGCCTGAAGCGCGCCGGCTTCTCGGGTGAGACGTTGCGAGAGATTTTATCGCTATATCATGAGCTTTACAACAAAAAGAGGCTTTTTTCGGACTCTCTCCGCGACGCCTTGGCCAAAAATGATTCTTACGGCCCGGAAGCGCGGCGCGTGTTGGAGTTTTACGAGGGCAGCAAACGGGGAGTCACTTTTTGGGGCAGATAAAACCGGATATTAAACAATGTAGATACCGTGGAAAAAGTCAAGCGCAAAGTTAATGTTTTTCAGGCTTTTTTAGAGGCACAAAGCATATGCGCGACTAATTTCTCGGTTTAGTTGCAGTACGGCGGGAACTTTGAAAAATAAATAACGTGACGTATACTTCTTCCGGCTTGAAGAACATAGATTCACCATCCTTTAATTATTTTCCAATGGCCGGTTTTATCAGAACCAATTTTTAATATTATTCCATTGTCTTTTAGCTTTTTAATCTCTCGACCAATCGTTGCGCGGGACACGCCGATACTATCTGCAAGGGAGCTATAGCTGATTTTTGCATCGTTTTCCATAAGTCCGATAATTCTTGAAGCAATATCATCAGTCTCATTTACAGTCTCATTTACAGTCTCATTTACAGTCTCATCATAGTTATTCGCATACCCTTCTTCAAAGGGGAATGTGACAACAAAAAAACTTGGTGCAAATTCAAAAATCGTGCGGTCGTATGCCCTCAACATTCTGCTCATGCCTGAACCAAGGCGTTCTACCAATTCCACATCCTTAAAAACGCGCATCAATTCCCTATTGCGCGGCATGGAGCGGCAGTTGAAAAATGCCTCTTGTGATAACCCCTCCACAAGGCCGCCGCCGGACGTCACTGTGATTCGATCCGAGAAGATTTCTATCAATGGTTCGTTCATGCTGTAATCGTTGTGAACGATGGCGTTTATCACGGCTTCACGCAGCGCCACTTTGTTCACCATATTCTTTTCAAGCCGCGTTTTCGATGTGATTTTGGCGAAGGTCTTATTCTCAACCTCTAATTTGTCTAAAACGCGAAAGGCAGCGGTAATCAGACAACGATAACCATACTCCTCATTTTCAATTAAATCGACCTTATCCGTTCCGGCGTACTTTGCAACTCGAATTGACGCGCCGTTCTCGTCCGCTAATAAATACGCGGCGTAATTATATTCGCCCCCGCTGAGGCGCAAATCAAGGTTATCGATGAACTGCTCGTTTAATTCAAGGTCTCTTTCCTGATAATAAATTTGGAGTTGCTTAAATGTCAGGTTTTGCCGAGGCGAAATCGTAGTTTGCAAGGATGTCTTCTGTCTTTTGGACAAGAAATCTTCAATCATTTGCTCCGTCATGGGTTGAACTGAGCTACCCACCCGGATGAAACAACCTGTTTCGGTCATGCCCTTGCTTCTGATATAATATGGCCTTTGCGCTC
>BOCC01000307.1 GCA_026002715.1 Synergistales bacterium | reverse complement strand
GCCAAAACGAGCCATAACCAGACCGTTATCGGCAGCCCAAACGCGCTGCCCACCCCGACGAAACGCATAAACGACGACACCTGTCCCTTGGGGGAGCCGTGACTCGCTATCAAAGTCACTCCGGTGAGGATCGTACCCGTCGCCATCGTCATAACCATAGGCGATATACGCAAAAATGACACCCCGAACCCGTTGAACACACCGGCCGCGGCTCCAATAGCGAGCACCGCCAAGAGCGCCCACGCCGTGTTCTCGTTATGTCCGTTGATGAACATGCAAGTGAAGACGTTGCCCATCGTTATCAAAGCGCCTACGGAAAGGTCGATCCCGCCTGTAAGCACGACTAAGGTCTGCCCGATGGCGGCCACGCCTACGAAAGAGGCCGTGCGCAGAATAGACCAAGCGTGCCGATAGGACAAGAAGCCGTCAGAAACCCTGTTCCCCACCGCGAATAAAATCCCTATTATGGCCAAAAGCGACAGAATTTTTACGGCGCCTCCGTCGATTTTTTCTAAGTATCGTTTCATACGGCGCGCCTCCGGGTCCGGCGAAATCTCGCCGTTATCTTGGGCGATGATATGACAAGCGCCGCTATCAGTATCAGGCCCTTTGCGATGTACTGATAGAAAGTCGATATAGCGAGAAGGTTCAGTATATTATTGATGAGATAAAAGATATACGCGCCGCCTATGACCCCTACTACTCCGCCCCGTCCGCCGGTCAGCGCCGTTCCCCCAATGACGGCTACGGCGATGGAGTTCATCACGTAAGGTTCCCCCACCAAAGGATCGGCCGAGAACATCCAAGCCGATTGGTACGACCCGGCGCAGCCGCAGAGCAAGCCGCAGAGCATATAGCTGACCTCCTTGACCCGCGCTACGTGAATACCGGACTGAAGCGCGATGTTCTCGTCCCCGCCGACCGCGTATATAGAGCGTCCGATAGATGTTCGGGTCGCTATAAGATGACAGGCCAATACGAAAGTGAGAAAAATGATGAGCGGGATAGGGACGCCCAAAAAACTTCCCCCTATGAAAGCCGCCGCCGCCATGGAAACCTCGCCTCCCGGCTGGGGCAAAATAAAAAGCGCCACGCCGAGATATATCGTGCTGGTTGATAAAGTGACGATAAAAGGCGGAAATTTCAGCTTGCCTATAATAAGTCCGTTGATAAGCCCCAAGAAGGCTCCGGCCAATGGCGGACATATTGC
The DNA here is from genome assembly GCA_026002715.1 of Synergistales bacterium. Classification (GTDB taxonomy): domain Bacteria; phylum Synergistota; class Synergistia; order Synergistales; family Aminobacteriaceae; genus BNVG01. The sequence continues at coordinate 462 of BOCC01000307.1, read as the reverse complement.
CCATAACACCACATTGGCCGCGGTATCGACAAATGGCAGCGAGGCCGCTATAACGCAGGTAAGGCTTATCATCGAGCCGATAGAGAGGTCGATACCCCCGCCGAGTATGACAAAAGTCTGAGCGAGCCCCGCCAAGATCAGGGGGGTCACGCGGGAAAAAAGGTTGACGTTGTTGCGCCACGTGAAGAAATCGCGGCTCATGAAACCGGCGACAAGATATACGATTAACACTATTATGTAAACCGGCAAGTAGAGCCTGATGTCGCGTCTCGTTTCAGTCATGCGCTTACCTCCATGCCGGTCAAATTGGTAAAACTGACGGACGCTTTCATAATTTCCTCCTCGGTGAGTCTTGCCCCGGACAAATCCGCGGTAATAATTCCCTCGCTCATCACCAAAACGCGGTCGCAAAGGCCTATCAGCTCTATCATGTCGCTTGAAAGCATAATAATGACAATACCT
>BOCC01000306.1 GCA_026002715.1 Synergistales bacterium | reverse complement strand
CGATTTCATGGTGAAGTACCTCGGCGAGCATCTGCCCAAGGCGAAGCCCTTTAAGTTGGAGGGCACGTATCTCGCTTGGATTGATTTCAGAGCTTTGGAGTCCGACCCTGAAAAACTGCAAAAGCGTATGCTGACCGAGGCCAAAGTCTGGCTTGACGAGGGTAAGATATTCGGAGACGAGGGCAACGGCTTTGAGCGAATCGTCTTGGCCTGCCCGCGAAGCATTCTGAAAGACGCTTTAGACAGAATTATAAAGGCGTTTAGTTAGAACGCGCAATGACCGTTGCGGCAGCAGTTACAGAATCGTCCAAATCGTCCAAATTGTCCATATTGTCCATAAGATCGTCTGTCGACGCGTTTCTGGAATATATCAAAGATAAATACGCCTCAGAACATACTCTCATCAACTACGCGGTGGACATGAGGCAGTTTTCGGAATATCTGGAGGAGCAGCAAATCTCATCCCTTGAAGAGATAGATTTACCGCGCCTCCGCGCCTACCTCCGAGGCATGTACGGCTGGGGCTACTCGAAGGCTTCTATTTCAAGAAAACTATCCGCTCTGCGCAGTTTTTTTTCTTATTTAAAGGAGTATGGATTTCTTGAGCGCGACGTAGCCCGCTCGCTTCAGGGGCCGTCCGCGCCAAGGGGTATACCTCGGGCGCTTTCGACGGAGGCGGTAGAAAAACTCTTCGAGGCGGCCGAGAATAGCGAAGACCCAGTCAGGGACGTGGCGATTCTGGAGTTGTTCTACGGGTGCGGGCTCAGAATTTCGGAGCTTGTCAGCCTCAAATGGAATGATATCGATATGGAAGAGAGATGGCTGATAGTTCTTGGCAAGGGAGACAAAGAGCGCAGAATGCCGTTTGGAAGCTGCGCGCAAAAGGCTCTTTTGTCTTTGCGCGCGAGTAAACCTGACGGGACGCCCAAGAGCGGTTTTGTTTTTGATGGGAAAAAGGGGAAGGGCAGACTTTCGCCTTTGACTGTACGCACCGTGCATCGCGCTGTGACGGCCTTGGCGGCACGGTGCGGGCTTGAAGGCGTGACGCCGCATGTCCTGCGCCACAGCTGCGCTACGCATCTTTTAGAGAGGGGCGCGTCTTTGCGCTTTGTCCAAGAGTTTTTGGGGCACGAAAGCATGGCTGCCACGCAGATTTACCTGACCGTCAGCGCCTCATGGATGAAAGAAAGCTACGCCGCTCACCACCCGAGGGCGACGGACGAGAAAGGAGATAATCTATGTTTGAAGGAACCACAATAGTATGTGTCAGGTCCGGAAACGCCGTGGCTATGGCCGGCGACGGACAGGTGACGTTGGGAAACCAGATAATAAAGTCTAACGCCCGAAAAGTCAGGCGGCTATATAAAGGGACAGTACTGGCTGGCTTCGCGGGCAGCACCTCCGACGCCATGACGCTTCTCGAAAAGTTCGAGGATCGCCTCGACCAGTGCAAGGGAGACCTTATGAAGAGCGCCGTGGAACTCGTGAAAGAATGGCGGCTTGATAAAGCTCTGCGCCGCCTCGAGGCTATGATGCTCGTAGCGGACGTGAATATCACTTTGTTATTGTCGGGCGCGGGCGACATCTTAGAGCCGGAGGGCGACGTGGCCTCTATAGGCTCGGGCTCGGGATACGCGTTGGCCGCGGCGCGGGCGTTTCGCGAAGGGACGGATTGGCT
>BOCC01000305.1 GCA_026002715.1 Synergistales bacterium | reverse complement strand
AAGACAGACGCAAAGCGTAAGGCCCGGAGAACGCGAAGTCCGTCCTCGGCAAATCGCTGACTCGGACTTCCGACACATCGTATGATGCCTGCCGCCAAGTCGTTTTTGCCCCCGAAGCAGTCAATGATTCCCAGCTCGGAATCAAGCGCCAGCGCGTTTACGGTGAAGTCCCGATGCGCCAAATCTTCTTTGAGTGTATCTTTGCGAAAGGTCGTTATTTCAAGCGGCATACGCTCGATAATAACGGTGATGGTTCCGTGCCGCAGCCCTGTTTGGATGGTCTTAAAACCACTAAATAACGCGGCGCTTTCTTCGGGTGTGGCGTCGGTCGCGATATCCCAATCCTTCGGCTGTTTCCCAAGCAGCAAATCGCGCACACAGCCGCCGACCAAATTTGCCTCATATCCGGCTTGTCTTAGAATTGAGAGAGCCCTGTTCGCCGGAGCGGGGATGTCAGGCATTTTTCTCCGATGGTGAACATAATTCCAAAATTCTCCTGAAAAATCCATCGAGGTCAGGAATGACTTTTTTCGCCATCGGCGGATTCGGCGGGTTCATTTGCGGTCGCAGTTGTTCGATGTATTCGCATATTACCCGTGACGGATGAAACTCGTCGTATTCGCCCCATGATTTTTTCAGTTCGACAAGGCGGAAAATTTCTTCCTTTATTTCTTCGTTGTCGACGACAGCGTTCATTACGTTATCGAAGCGCATGGGAGGGATGCCATGTCCATTTTCTATCCATTTCATGTACAACAAAGGACGCAATACATAGAACCATGTCTTTATCGAAGGTTTTTCCGTCAATAGACGCTCGGCGCTTCGTTCTATCAGGCCGCGATAATGATGCCATGCGGCGAGAGGATTAAAAAGTTGTTTTGCGAGATCGCGTAAATTTTTGGAAAAAGAATAGATTTCCTCATAAACTATCGGTGATGACAGCTTTTCAAGAAGCGGCCCGTTCGACTTGCGCAAGAGCTTCAGCGTTTTCCGCAATTCCCAGCCGTTAATATCGAGTTCGCCGCAGACCGACTTTTCGATTCCGAGATCTATCGTATCGGATTTATCCTCCGGCGAAACACCCAAATACCAATCCATGTCGTGAATGTAGATAAAACGCACGTCGTAGTCGGAGTTGGCGGACGCGAAATTCCATCCCCTGCTGCCGGATTCGCAACAGTACAGAATTTTGACATTTTTTGTTCTCTCTGCTTCCCGTAATTTGGAATGAATCAATTTCAACGTGTCGTCCGGAACCTCGAAGCCGCTTTCGAAACGCGCGTTATTCCGGTCAGATAAAACAATTGCCGTCGCTATACGCGTTTTTAATCCATAACAGTTAAAAATACAGGCATTGGCAAATTCTTCCTCCGGCTTGCCCACGTAAGGCGCGTTTTTTTGCAGCGAGCCGACGCGATCCAACATCGATAGTATACGGTTTTCTATATCTCTCCAATCGAGTTTGCCCTCTTTTAAGGCAATGAGCTCCGCGCGTCCTTTCAGCGGGAAAACAATTCGGCCGGTCAAAAGAAGCTCTTCCATCTGCAAGAGAGCTCGCAGAGCGTGCGACAGCGCTTTGTAATCTAATCCGTGATTGAGCTCCGCTTCTTTAGCTCTTTCCCCAAAGCGATTCATATCCGATTCAACGCGTTTAACGAATTCAGCCATACGGGTGCTACCCTCGTGA
>BOCC01000304.1 GCA_026002715.1 Synergistales bacterium | reverse complement strand
CCGTTCAAGCAGTTTGATGAACGGCAGAGATTCCACGGATAAAGAGTCGATAAGTTCTCCGGCTTCATACACAACGTCGTTCCGGACGCTCCCGTTTTCCGGCGTAACGATATTTTCAGCTTCAGGCGGAACGTTGTCCTCGCTCTCGTTTTTCGGTGCAACAATATTACACTTCTCGCACAAAAATGGCGGATTGATCCAGACGCGTCCGTAACCCTCGGCGCGTCGCTCTCCGATGCCCTCGTCCATCACTCCGCGCACTATTTTTTCATTCCAGTTACCTTTTTCAATTTTATACAGCAAAACACTTCCCGCATGGAAATAGATCAGCGATGGGCGCGGCAGAGTCCACTTCCCGTGCCACGACTCGCGTCGTCCAGTACGAACGCAATGTCCGTGCTCTCCTCCCAAGGGAGAATATTTCCCCTTCCATTGCTCGTCGCTCAATTCCAGCTTCAAATCACGGGCTAAAATATTTTTCAAATCATCCAGTCGCGTGGAGTATCCCTGCAACGCTCCGCGAATCAAAACGTCCGAAAGCAGATACACCACAAGGTATTTTTCGGTCACTTCCCCGTCTTTCCTGTCGAGCGGCGGCAACGATGATATTTCGGTTTTTTCCGACGTCAGATGTTCGAGCTTCACTCGCCCGTATTCGTCCTTACGGGAACGGCCGATGGAGGTTTCGTTCTTCTCGATCTTGACCTTCACTTCATCGGAAAGCGTATCTTGGATTTTGTTCCAAAGATCGCCCTTTATCTTCACCGTGCCTCGGAATACCTGTCCTGCTTTGATGGCCTCGTAAAAGAAAATGCCTCCGACCTCTTCCGTAGGACGCTGGGATTTGTCCTCCACTGTATTGTGGGTCCGCATAATTTTGACATCTCCGGAGGAATGATAGTGTATTTCACTGTCATCGATAGTGACGAAGCCGGAACGCAAGTCTTTGACCTGATCTCCTCGGGATTCGGAGACAGCAGGCGATTCAGGATTACGTCGTCTTTTTTCTTCTTCCCAAAAGAGAGCGGTACAGGATACGACGGTTTGTCCTTCTCGAATTCCGGGAGAAAGTCGCCGACGGAAAATTTTCCGTTTAGAATCGCCGACTGCATTTTGGAGCGATCGAAATCTTTCAATAATTCATTCGCGAAATAGGGGAGAAGCGCGTTGCCGGGAATCGTCGTCTCGCTCTCGACAACGTTGCCGAGCGTCATCCTGTTGATGATGACGGGCTGAATCGTGGTCAGCCGAAAATTCAGAGTAACGAACGAGTCCGAGGCGGCCTGAGCGGGAAGAGCTGGAATTTTTTTTGTCGACGTATCCTCAAAGTTATCTTGGCGCCACTCTATACGGCATTTCCCGGCGCCTCTGCGTCGATTGCCGCCTATGTGCCGAACGGCTTTCAGCGCGTCCTTCAAAAGCCTTTTAGCGTCATCACGCGTTTTTCCATTGACCTCGGTATCCCGGTCAATTCGTAGGGGAGCATATAAAGTACAACCTTTCCGGACTTTTTCCGTCGAAAAAAGGTGATCCTTCAGAGTACGTCCCGTATTAGGATCGATCGTAACCCCGGGTTGCGTGATAAAAACGTCCTCGCGCACGGATTTGCGTTTTTTGAGGTATTCACAAACATCGGAAGAAAAAACCGCGCTGTCGATGCCTAGAGCCGCCGACTGTGCAGCTTCTCCAACG
>BOCC01000303.1 GCA_026002715.1 Synergistales bacterium | reverse complement strand
TCTTTGTCGAGGTCTTCTATCAGCTTTTGCTGTTCTTCGGTCAGGACGCCTTCCATAGCCTTTGTTATATTTTCGTCCAAAACATCTTTTTCAAGAGCTGTCTTTTCGGTATTTTGTGCCATCCTATTCTCTCCTTTTGCAATAAATCACCCAGTCTTACGTAAAAACAACCGCCCCCTGTCGCCCATGTTCAAGAAAAACGGGCGACCGGGGGCGGTCGCCCCTACAGGATTTCTTCTAATTCTAAGGTTTATTTCAGCAAACCTTTTTCTTTGTAATACTTGACCGCTCCGTCGTGGAAAGGAACGGATGTTCCGACTATGCCGCGAAGGGCTGTTTCGGGCATGATGTTGGCCTTGGCCGTGGCGTGAGAGCCCTGAATGGCCTCGAGGCCGGCGGGGGAATAGATGTTGTCGAGCAGGTCATAAACGACCGCCTCGGGCAGAGTGTCGGCCACGAGCATTATGTTCATGACCGCCGCGGTGGTGGTGTCTTTGTCTGTGCCGTATGTCGCGGCCGGGATTTTAGCCTCGATGTAGAAGGGATATTTGGTGAGAAGGTTCTTCAGGGCGTCGCCCTCGACCGGGACAAACACTATCTTGGCGCTTGTGCCAAGCTCGCGGATTGTGGCGTTGCCGAGGCCGGAGGTGACGAAGGCCACGTCGCACTGGCCGTTTTTCATCTGGTCGATGGCCTCTCCGTAGTTGAGGTAGTCGACTTTACAGTCGGCGTAAGTCATACCGTGAGCCTCGAACATCATGCGGGCGTTAAGCTCGACGCCGGAGTTGGGGGCGCCGACGCCTACGCGCTTGCCTTTCAGGTCTTTAAAAGACTTGATGCCGGTGTCGGCCGTTGTGACTATCTGACAGAAGTTCGGCCAAAGCCCCATCATGGCGCGAAGCTCTTTTGCGGGCGGCTGGCCCTCGTATGCCCCGAACGACTCGACGGCCTGAATGACGGAGTCCGCCATAGCGATGGCCATTTCGCCCGTTCCATCTTTGAGCGCGTTGATGTTCTCAGCCGTAGCGCCCGTGGCCGTAGCTGAGGTCTTGTAGCCTATCTTTCCAAGAAACGTGGAGAACGCCCCGCCTATCGGAAAATAAATTCCGCTTGAAGGCCCCGTCAGAACGGTGATAAAATAATCCCCGCGCTTGACAGGTTCGGCAGCGTCGGAAAAACTCGCGCCGCACAACAAAGCAACCGCAAGAACGCACAATAACAATTTCTTCATAACAAAATTCCTCCTCTTGAATAATAAGATTAAAAGCAACAAGAATAATTGTGTTATTCTAACATATGTATTATACTTCATTGTTCGATTGCCCGTAATTATCATATATGTTTAAGGCGTCTGCACCCTCGTGATGTTTACGGCTCTTGCCGTTTCGTCGTCTATTTCGATAACTACGGCGTTGAGCTTTACGTCCGTATCGCAAACCTCGAATTTTGCCGGAAGTCCGGTGAGGTAGCGGGGCAACACTGTTTCCGAGGCCACGCCGATAATCCCCCCATGCCCTCCAGTCATGCCAACGTCCGATATAAACGCGGTCCCCCCGGGCAAAACCTGCTCGTCCGCCGTCTGTACGTGGGTGTGGGTACCGACAACCGCGCTCACGCGACCGTCTAAATAGAGCGCCAGCGCTTTTTTCTCTGACGTGGCCTCTGCGTGGAAGTCAGCTATTATTGGGAGGTTAGGC
>BOCC01000302.1 GCA_026002715.1 Synergistales bacterium | reverse complement strand
CATAAAAGGCTGTGTCTTGGGTTTCAAAAATCATTTTACTAAGGAGGCGTTTTAAGTGAGAAAGAGTTGGAGTTCTTGGGTATTGTTGTTTGTGGCGGCTGTCGTGTTGATGGCCGGAGGATGCGGCGGAGGCGGGAATGGTGTGGCGACTAACGGGGATGCTTCCACTGAAACGCCGGTTGCAGCTTTACCGGAAGGCGTGAACGCATCGCAACTGGCGTCGTATTACGATGCTCTATCCGATTTTGTGGATATTTCCATGGAATGGAAGCAGTTGGAGCAAGATTTTAAAGAGTTGAACATGAAAGAGGAGCCGGAAAAATGGTTTAATTCCTACGTATTATTGTTGGACTGCACCATCAAGTGGTGTGACGCGGCTAAAAAATGCAATCTGGGTGAGAATGGCGAAGGAGCCAGCGTAAGCGCCCTTTATGCTGTACGGCTGAGTAATGTATGGGATGCATTGAAGATAACCAAGAAAACTTCTGATACAGTTTCTGAGGTGAAGGACTTGGTGTCGGATGTTAATGACTTCAGAAATGCGACTTGGCTCGCAGAACAACAAGCATTAAAAGGCAAACCAGACATCCTCGCAGATCCGGATAGTTATATGCGAAACGTGATAGTGCCTTTTACAACCATTCATCACTCTCCCGTAGAGAAAATTGTTGAATATGAAACAGGAGGGTTTTCCAAAAGCTTTTTTACCGGTGTCATGGAGAATTTGGAGATGGTGGGATATTATACAACATCTGCTTATTCAACGATAACAGCTAAGTTCTCCGGAAAAGAACCCATCAGGACAGTAACGTATATTGTTTCTACTGCGGATGGCAAAATTATTACAAAGAAGAGCGCGCCGGGAGAAAAAATTACGCTGGAGATTCCGGATGGGGTTCCCTGCAAAGTAACAATTTTCACAGACAACAGGAATATACTCCCGATAGTTTGGGATGGCATGATAGGCACAGGCAATGCGTATGAAATTAACGTAAGGGATTATATCACGACCAATGACGCCAAACCCGGAGATACCCCGGACGTTGAGATAAGTTCTGAAGAGCTGACCGTCCCGGAGAATGAGGCTGTAACGCTGGCCGGTACTATTAAAAACATCACAAACTTCTTGCCGGTCAATAACGCGAATATACTTATTCAAGCTCGGGAAAGCAGCGAGACAATACAGACTTCCTCTAACGGCGATGGCAGATTTAGTGTCGGCATTCCGGTAGGGAATTACAGCATATCAGTTTTAGCGGATGGTTTTAAGCCATTACCTCCAACAGATCTAACGGTAGCAGGCGATAAAGGGATAGACGTTCGAATGGCACCGGATGCTCAGCTCGTAAATTTACGAGGTCTCGTTGAAAGTAAGGCGGACGCGAAATCTATTCCCAACGCGTCAGTTTCCTTTTTCAACCGGCAAGGTAACGAATTTGTAAATCAAACGATGTCTCAGGCAGACGGAACGTTCAGCCTAACCATTCCGGTAGGCGATTATCGTATTGCTATCCGCGCGAGTGGTTTTGAGACAGCGGAGGAAAATACAAATATCACCTCCGATACGCCGATGCGTATTAGGCTGACACCTGACACAACTGCCACATGGGATGGCACTGTCGATACGTCGTGGTACGACGCGAGCAAGAACACGTTCACCATTACGACCGCCGAGCAGTTGGCGGGGTTGGCGAAGTTGGTCAACGATGGCAACTCTTT
>BOCC01000301.1 GCA_026002715.1 Synergistales bacterium | reverse complement strand
GTTGAAAAACCGTTCTTGCAAAGTATTAGCCTCTGGCAAAATCCTACCAAGCGAACCCACAAAACAGCAACGCCTTATCGTTGAGTCTATTGCCGGCATGGTAGGTAAATTCTCGGGAGATTAGGATAACGCGACGAAAGCCGCGGAGGCTAGAAACAACTTGTATGGATACGTAACACAATCAGCTGAGTTAGCGGCAGTCAATCCGAAAGACGAAAAACATATAGCCGAGTTTAAGAAATACCTGATAATTCGCAAGTCGGCAAAAGCAAAGGCGGGTATACGATACACATTCGCCGCGACACAGTTGACAAGCAATTGACCAATACGGGATGGTTGGTACTTATCAGCAACCATATCTCTAACGCTAAGGAACTGTGCAATAATAACTTGACCATTTCATTAAGCATTATCGCTGTTGTGATGATTTTACGGCTATTCACCATGGTCAACTTATTTTTCTACAGTTCCTAAGGACGCTCTGAAAATATATCGCGCGAAAGATGTAGTAGAAAAAGGCTTTCTACGTCTGAAAAAGCAATTGGATTTACATCGCCTCCGTATTCACAGCGATACCGCTATGCGTTCAAAAATATTTGTTGGCTTCATATCACTCATATTGATGAGTCATCTGCACAATGTCATGCTGTCAAACGAGCTTTACAAATCGTTTACAATGTCAGAATTGATTCAGGAACTTGCGAAGCTGAAAGTTCAGTATATTTCAGGCAACCGCATCCTCTATCCTTTGACAGCAACACAACAATCTATTTTGCGCGCTTTTGATGTTGATATTCCTGTGTAGGTATAATTTTTTGCAGATTTTAGGATTCAACTTTTTCACCTCAATAATATTTTTTTGCTTTATTATATTATCAAGGATTATCAAGGTTTTGTACATTCTTGTTAAGCCTGAAATTTTTTATGAAACGGCCGTGCGTCGATTTAGCGATACTTGTTGTGGCTTTCATTCTGTCGCGATAGACAAAGGCTTTAGGCAAAAACTCCTCGGCAAAGGCGTCAAACGCTCTCAATACCGTTTCCGAGGGCAGAGCCTTCAGCAGAATTACGTTTTTGTTCCTTGGAACCAAATTCTCCGCGCATAGCTCTCGGAACCATGGCATTCTAAGGCTCATAGTTTGCGACGTCGGGTAACTGAAGAGCCCCATTGTCGGAGCCGCTCAGAGCGGCGAGGTGCAGAGTTCGAAAAAGAGGTAATAGGAAAGATTACCTCGTTCTTATTTCGACGGATATGTCTATATCCGAGAAAGAGGTTATCCGCATCTACAGAAAGCGTTGGAACATCGAAGTATTTTTCAAAAGCTGCAAGGGCTTCCTGCGCCTAACCAAAGAATACAGGTCTATGTCCTACGACGCAATGAGCGCCCGGACAGCGATAGTATTTGCGAGGTACATGACGCCGGCGCCGGAAACCAAGATGCAAAAAAGACGATTGTAGTTTCGAGGAATTGTTTTATCACAACTGTGACGAGCTGTCGGATACAACATGCATGGAGGCATTCCGGCTTTTGATGGAGACGTTTCTGGACGTGGCGGCAGAAAAGCATCTGTTGGCGGACGATGAAGTCGAATCTCTACTCGAAACTTTGTAACCGTTCAAGCTCCCTGAGAGGTTTGAAAGTTAAAAATACTCGGCGTTGTTGTGTTTGCGCGGTGAGAGGCGATTAATTGCTTCAAAAAACTTGTCACATTGACGCCATTGCGGCGGCATGT
>BOCC01000300.1 GCA_026002715.1 Synergistales bacterium | reverse complement strand
AGGACTGTAACATTTTATTACTTAAAGACAAGTTAATGTCTTCAATGGCAGGGGTGCTGTCAGTAAATTATGACATCCTGTTCAATAAGCCGTTTAATAAAACTGGCGGCGAGATGGAAGACCTCCTCAACGATATGCAGTCTCAAATTGAGGCGAACTCCGGCAAGGGCGGCGCGTTGACAGCATATGACTTCGGGGAGGCTCCGACGCAGGAGCAAATAACCGAGTACGCTTGCGAGCAGGTATGGGGCGCGGGCGGTACGTTTACATGGAACTCCGCCGCGCCGGGTCAGTCAGTATATTTGTTGTCAGACGGGGAAACGGAACACACCGCTATCGAGGTAGTTACCAACACATGGGCGCGAAACCTCAACGATGGCCATCGCTGGGAACTCACCAACACGCCTGATCCTTTGGTGTTTGAATGGGTAGACGTGGGACAGGACACGGTAGCGACGGCGACAAGTACGCTTGCGGGCGTTATGAAGTTGTATCATGACCTCGAAGGGGAAAATTACGACGGCACAGTACCACAAGCGATTATAGCCGCCGCGGTTAAAGCGGCCGTTCCTTCGGGCATTATCTCCATGTGGAGCGGCTCTCTCGCGAATATCCCCGATGGCTGGGCGTTATGCAACGGGACTAACGGGACACCGAATTTATTGGACAGGTTTATCAAGGGCATAGCGACAACCACAACCGAGCCCGGCAACATCGGCGGCGCCAACATGCTGGCCCTGACTATGGCTAATATGCCCGCGCATACCCATACCTCGACGGCGCATACGCATACGTCGGCGGCGCACTCTCACACTTTCTCGTCTGGCTCCGCCGCAAGTGCGGGCGCACATGGGCATACATTTGGAAAGAACAGTAGTGATAGTAGGGGTGCATATGTTATTACCTTATTAGATCAAACCGGCGTGAATTTCAAGGGAACATATATAGTGACTACCACAGTATTTAATGGCTCCACTGGTCCGTCGTCTGAAAACTCAATGGGTTCATGGGGTTATATATTAAATACTAAAGACGCCGGAGCCCACACCCACACAGTAACAGGAACCGTAGCCTCGACCACTCCGGGCGCGACAGGAAGCGCGACGCCGGGCGCAACCGGAAGCACCGGAAGCGGAACCGCGTTTGACAACAGACCTGCGTTCTATGAACTCGCGTTCATAATCAAGCTATAGTTTTATGATAAATGCCAGCTCGTAAAACGCCGGCCGGTTATCAAATGCCGTACCGCTACCCGTCGAGCCTGTAGCGCCGGGGGTTGCGGAACCCGTGGCGCCGGGCGTCGTGCTTGCAACAGTGCCGGTGACGGTATGGGTGTGGGCACCGGCGGATTCCATTGAGAACGTAATACCTTCACTGTACCCAACTGTCGAATCGTTATACAAAGACCTACCGTTATAAGTCTTCCAAGTCGTGTTGGTTGTTAGATCCTTTAATGACACAAATGTAGGATTTGGATAAGACGATGAGTATGACGCCTGAGCGATCTCTATCGCGTTTATTCCCGGAGAACCCGTACGGGTGCCATTCCTTGCATCGACAGTGAGATAGAAGGTATGCCCATGTGCGCCCGCACTTGCGGGGAACAGGAACTAAAAAATAAGGAGGAATAACAGATGATAAGATACAGCAAAACCGGGACAGTACGCGTATTTTGGCTCAAGGCGGATTCGCGCCGATACGGCCTCCAAATTAACGAGCAGGAACCGCCCGAGCGC
>BOCC01000299.1 GCA_026002715.1 Synergistales bacterium | reverse complement strand
GTTTATGTCTCTGATAGGTTGTGTAGTAGCCATAATAGATTCCTCCTGATTGATATATAGATTGTAACGCCTATGTAACATAATCTCAATTATGTTACATAGGCGTTGTTTTTCTTCTAATCATCGGAGCTTTCAGCTCCGATGATTTTTTATTTTCTCATACAAAGCCAAGTTTTCCATCCTGACTTTCCTTGAGTTTTCAAGCTATTCAGTCTGTATGTGACATACTTGAGAATATGTTACATAGGCTGGACATAAATGGCTATGTCTTGGGTTTCAAAAATCATTTTACTAAGGAGGCGTTTTAAGTGAAGAAAAGTTGGAGTTCTTGGGTGTTGTTGTTTGTGGCGGCTGTCGTGTTGATGGCCGGAGGATGCGGAGGAGGCGGCGGAAGTGGAAGCGGTGACAGCGGCGGGGAGCCGGGAACCAATTTTACGGCGGAAGATATCGAGGCTGCGGATGAAATTATCCTTGCGGCGCAAGAGAGCGTGTTTTTGGAGAATGGCGTAAGTGTTGAGAGTCTTGATTTCAATACTTATATAGAAAAAACCGTCAATGCCTTAGAAAGCAATTCGGCTGTGTCGGACGTAACAGTTTACAGCGGCGATTCTATAACCGACTCAAGAATAGATGTGACATTTGAGTCGGGTTTGGAGCAAGTCATTACGTTTTACGATAAAGGATTGGAAGCGGACGGGATAAAAAACAGCCTGAAGACCAGGCAAGAGTTCGATGACGAGGCGGCGGTGCGGGAGGCCATATCGCTTATCTCGAACGCAAAGTACGTTATACCTCGATCGCTTGCCGGTTCCGGCGGCCTCATTTCCAAAAACGACTTCAGAACATGGCTTGCGGAACAGATCAAAGCCTTGCCCGGCATGAGTAATACCGGAGCGGTCATCGCAGCGCAAGATATTAATGTCGAATTTGAAACAGTTAGTATTTATAGCACATATGTCACATTTTGGGTGACGGTGACTAAGGGCGCGGCCAGCGCGGAAACTGACCGTTTGCGAGCCACGATCAGCTCGCCTCAGACATATGCCATAAACGTTCCAAGCAGCATTACAGGCGGCGGAGTAACCGCAAGCAAGGCAACAGCGACGGCGGGCACGACCATTACGCTCGCTATAACCACATCGAGCGGTTATGCGCTCGACACGATTTCGGTGAAGAACGCCAGTAGTTCGAGTGTGACCGTGCCGCTCTCCGGCTCAGGCACTATTCGCACGTTTGCAATGCCGGCATTCGCTGTAACAGAACCTACCCCTATCCCCACCCCAACACCTACGCCGCATAACTACCAAGATTCAGGCGGTGGCGGTGGTTGCTCGGTTACAGCCTTGGGGTTGTGCGTCTTGGCTTTAGCGGTTGCAGCGTTGCGAAGAAAGAACGACAAGCGTTAAGTCGCGGAGTTTGTATTTTTTTCGTAGCGCAACAGCCAAGTAGAGACGCGATTAATCACACCTCTACTGTTTTCTGTGAGCGGCTGACATCGTGATAGACCGGCGATCGGAATAACACGGCAGCCAACATAAAAGCTCCGGCCCGCAGCGAGAATCGAGGCCGGGGCTTTATCTTTGCACAAATTTTGCCGACCCCTACCATGTCGGCAGTAAGCAGCCCAAGATTTGCTATAATATCCCTACAACAACTAACAACAACTAAATGAACGGGAGCCGCGCGAGTATGAGTGAACACTGGATCGATAGAGCATGGAAAGATTGTATAACCGA
>BOCC01000298.1 GCA_026002715.1 Synergistales bacterium | reverse complement strand
AGATCACTTCTTGAAAGCGCGGGCGCGTTTAGGGGGGCGCGGAGCGAAAAGGCGAAAAACCGCCTAAAATTTCATCAAGAAAGGGCTTGACAAATATGGAAAAGGCGCACATCATCATTAGCAAGCAAGCAAGCAAGCAAGCAAGCAAGCAAGCAAGCAAGCAAGCGGCTAACCGCGTCCTTTCGCTATGCTCTGAAACCGAATACTTATACGCAAAAGGCGGCTTTCTTCCGTGGCCTACGGGAGAGAGCCGCCTTTTTGCGTTCAAACGCGGAAACGGAGGGGATAAACATATGAGCCAAGATGTTGATGTGGGGACATACTTCATGCGGAGCGCGGAGCCTGTCAAGGGCATAACGGTACGCGCCATAAACGCTTTGGTGCGCGGCGGCTTTGAAACCATGAATAAGCTCTGCGCCGCGCCGGAGGAACGGCTGAAAAAGGTACGCAACCTCGGCGAAAAATGCTTTGCACTGGCGCTTACCATGCGCGAACAATACGCTTCCGAGCAAGAAGCAGAAAATAAAACCTTATAGGAGGCAAATCTGATGAACACAACTATCACAAAACACAGCGCGGGGCGCAAAGTCCTCGCAATCGTACTCACGGCGGTCATGGCGTTCGGGCTGTTATCAACCGCCGCGCCGATTACGGCGTATGCCGCGGGAACGGCGACCACAGGCTATCGAGAGATTCTCGGCGTTGTAGGATGTCCGATGGGGAAAAGTTACTCTTCTATCGAAATTATCAGGATTTTAGAGGCGGATGGATGGTATTTCATCAAAGCGAAAGGTGATCATCACCACTTCAAGCATCCTGCAAAGTCTGGAAAGGTAACTATTCAACACCCAAAGAAAACTCTGGGCAAATATGTTGTTGCCAGCATAGAGCGGCAGTCAGGACTCAAAATGTAGCCTTGTATGCCATTAAAGGAGCTGAATCGCTTGAAAGACCGTTATATTTTCCCTGCATTCTTTTGTTATGACTTAAAGGATCAGGTTGGCGTCGTTTTCCACGATCTTCCTGGTTGCGTATCTCAGGGAGACAATGACGAAGACGCCCTCCGCATGGCAAGAGAAGGACTAAGCCTCCATTTATGGGGTATGGAGGAAGATAACGACGAAATTCCAGAACCTACGCCCACAAAAGAATTAAAGCCGGAGATTGACCAAACCGTAGTCCTAATCGACGTTTTTATGCCGCCATTCCGCGAGCGCATGAACAATAAGGCCGTGACAAAAACCGTCACCGTCCCACGTTGGCTCGATTTGGAAGCTAAGGCCGCCGAATTGAACTACTCACAGGTGTTACAGGATGGGCTCATGACGCGTCTGGGCATACAGCGCAAAATCTCAAACAGGCGAAAGCGCAAGGTCATGGTTTAAATATACAGGGCAAACACGCATGAAAAAATTCTGTACAATCCGAGCGCGGATATTTTTATATTTTTTCACGCAACTCTTCGCGCTCGAAACAATAGCCCCCGCGAGGATTTTTTGACTTATTGTCGCCATTCCCCTAACTTTGATATAATTCTACACATGAAAAGAGGCGGTTAATCATAAATTATCTGAAATCTATAATCCGGCGCACGATATGAGCGAAAAATGGATTGATCAAAGTTGGAGTGCGCCAGTTCGGTGTGCGTAATATAGTCGGGTGAGAGTCCCGACCTGATAAAGCTTAGCAAGCAGTCAGTACCAAGCCTTGGAGCCAAAGCCGTGAGGTGAGGTTTAAGCGTAGGCATGGG
>BOCC01000297.1 GCA_026002715.1 Synergistales bacterium | reverse complement strand
CGAAGTGCCTATTTACGGTCGAAACCGCATTCTTACATAACGTAGCCTCTGTCTCAAGGCTTAGGGTAGTCAATCCGAACTTATGATTTCTCACAAGCTCCGCCGTTTAGGGCGGGGTTATTGACTCTTTTTTATTTAAAACAAAAACCTTAGTGAGTTTCGAATCGTTTCTAGGAGAAAGCGCAAACGAAATTCCCTGCTTCGTGATTTCAACATCTCTTGCTGTATACTCAGACGTTTGCACCTCTCCTGCGCTTTTCCATTTTCCGTCTTCTGTTTTTGTAAACCTCCACATTTTGCGTTTTTGTTTTATAGGAATTTCCCCACCCGATATTTCGACCATCGCCGTACATTTATTGATAACCGAATTCGAATCAAACACAAAACTGATCAGTTTTACCGTCGGCCAATTGAATTTTTTAGGGTTCGTCACTGTAGCTACTGTTGGATTATTAATTTTATTGGATACGATGTTCTGAAGATCGGTATATCCATACAACAGACTAATCTGAACTGATTTATCAATCAACGCCACATACCCGGACTGTGCTAATCTGGTTTTTAAAAGAGGCCCAGCGACTGAATCAAAACGTTCGATAAATTTATCGTTTACCGTATCCAGCACTCGTTTCGAGGCTGTAAAATCCGTCTGCTGTTTTTTGTTTTTCTCAGCCGTCGAAATATTTACAGGGTAAAAAAACCCTCCCCAACAAGCGCTGATTGTCGTGATCAGCAAACACAGCACAAAAGAAATTTTCGCTATTGAAGTGAGAAGTTCCTTCTTTTTTTTCATCCTAATCATCCCCTATTCTGACTGGTACAAGGAATGTCAGGGATACGGCTAAAGTATTTTGGCTCGCTCGCTTATTTATCATATCAAGCTGGGCGTCTCTTTCCGTACTTCGGCTTTGCGCCGCCATTTCTTCGACCATTTTGTTATACCGGAGAACATATTCCGTAGGCGTGTCTAACGGACGCATTTCAAAAGAGGAAATGTGCCAAATTTTTTCTCTCGTTCCCAAAAAAGTGACAAGATCTGCAACTTTATCTTTATTTATTGTGCCAATCAGGGAAACGGTAGAAAAATTGAAATTATTCCAGTCTATGTTTACCGTGATCGGAATCCCTCTCGCCTTGTTTATTACGGGTTTGACCGAAAAACTATCTACTGATATACCGCTTACCAATAACTCCTCCGCGACTTCGCTTTGCAATTCTCTGGAAGAATAAGCTATATTTTTAAGCTCTTTGAGCGTCGTGTCTATTTTTTCAACTGTAGTTGAATATTTTTTAACAGTTCCATAGTTAACGTTCGCCGCTCTTTCGTCGTCCATAAGAACAAGAATTTGCCTTGCAGTTCCTGCCGTATTGTAGATCATGATACCGCTCCAAATGGGCAAAAAGGCGATAGATAGTGTAATAGTGATAAAAAGAAACGATAGGTTTTGTTTATACTGACTCCTGTTGGGCTTTTTTGCCTTTATCATCGATCTGATATTCATCCTGTTTTTAGGCTCAAGAGACCTCGGCATTTTATGCCGGGGAGGAATGAGCCTTTCTCCTTTCTTGTTGTGTTAGAATGGTCTTTCTTTTCTCAAGCGGTTTTAGTTTCTTGTAACTAATCCCTGCGGAGAGCTTTTCTCCCTTTAACGTCCGTATATCAAAACTACCGCTCTTCCTCCTTCCAAAAATAAATCCAACACGTCCGTCTAACATCTGAACTTTATCAAACAACTGAAAACCAAAAACATATTTCGGAGCTT
>BOCC01000296.1 GCA_026002715.1 Synergistales bacterium | reverse complement strand
GTATCTATAGCGGAGGCTATGCTCGACGAAAGCGGCGCGATTCACTTGGCGGCCGACTTGGATGATTTGCCCGTCCGCCTTGACGGCGCCGTTTCTTTTTCGCCCCTCACATTGCTGTCCTCAGACATAAAAATCGGCACAGGCGGAGCGTCCTTGTCCGGCAAACTCACGCCTCCTTTTGATATAAACGGCACTCTTAGCTCCATAAAGCCGGCGGAACTGCTTGCTCTGCTCCCGGCTTTCTCCGAGCCTTCCGAGACCAACAAATCTCAAGTTGTAGCTATTATGTCGAGCCTCAAAAAAGACAGCCATATAGGCGGCAAAATCAGGGTCTTTAACAATACGGCCCTTGCCGACGCCGACATAAAAGCGCTGGGCGCGAATATTTCAATCAAGGCCTTTGCGGACTTGAGCGGACAGGGGGACGAGCTTATACAGGTTCGCGGAGAGGCCATGAATTTGTCCGCCGCGAAAATTTCAGGTCTTTTGGCGCTCAACGTCCCCGTTGTGGGTACGAACGGGAGGGTTGATTTCCGCGTTTCATTGGAGCGCGATATGTCGCTCTTTGGCAAGGTTTTTTTGCGTATGCCGCGCCTCAACGTCGCCGGCATAGATATAGTAAAATCCCTGCGTCTCTCCGTCGAAAGGGATACGGACGGCGTCAGCGTGGACGGCACAGGGGAGCTTTTCGGGGCTAAACTTTCGACCGCAGGAGTGCTGCCCGAGATAGTGCTGACGGCAAAAGGTCTTGATATGGCAGCGGTGAGCAGCGCGTTTCCGGCTCTCAAATCTATGTCGCCGTCAGGCAACATAGATATGGTTTTTCATATCAAAAGCCACAAAAAAGAAATTTCGGCATTTCCTACCGTGACGGCTAAATTGAAATCAAACACGCTATCCATATCCGGCGTCAGGTTGGACGAGATTTCGGCAAACGCCGTATGTACAGAAAGCGGCGTAACTATCGACAACCTCTCGGCTCTGTTCGGCAAAACCCCCATAGCGGCATCGGGAAGCGTGGCGTTCGCCAAAACAAATTTTTTGTCCTCCCAGCTAAAGCTCGACGGCTCGGTAAAGGGTTTAAATACGGCGACCGCGCCTATGTTGAAAGACTTTAAGGAACAGTTCAGCGGCGTCGTGGACGCGGCGCTTTCCGTATCCGGCTCCTTGGACAACCCGGAGGCCAAACTCACCCTTATATCCGACAAAAACAAAGCGGTTGGGATACCTCTGCGAAAAATGCAGCTGTCGGCCATATACAAGCAGGGCCGCGTCGACATACCCGAAACCGACATTGCGCTGCCTGGCGGCCAGGTCGTGTTCCGCGGGTATGCGGATTTAAAAAACACCGAGCCGAGATTGGACATGGCAGGCTCTCTGAAGCTCGACCTCGCCCCTTTTGCGCAAGCGGCGGCGCTTGATTTGGACGCCGAGGGGAAAATCGAGGCGAATCTGAAAATCGGCGGAGCGGCGAGCGCGCCGACTTTCTCGGGACTCGTCAAGTCCGCGGCCTTGTCGATAGAAAATTTTGACGCCAAAGATTTAATTTTGGATTTTTCAGGCGCATCGAAAAATATAAATATCAAGCAGTTTAGCGCGCGAGTCGTTGACGGAACTGTCGAGGGCAAGGGCTCTATAAACCTCGAGCGCCGTGGGAGACTCAATATCGACCTTGCGTCACGCGGAGTCGAGGTGCGCGCGCTGGCCGCGCAGTTCGGGACCGACAGCGGGGTTGGGGGCTTTCTGGACGGGACCCTATCGTTTCAGGGC
>BOCC01000295.1 GCA_026002715.1 Synergistales bacterium | reverse complement strand
AACTGTAGAACTCCATTTTGTCGTGAACGACAACAAGAGAATTGAAATCCTCAATCTGGGGGCGAGGAACTATCACGGGCCAAAAACGAACCGCAAGCTCAGACCATCCCAAAATTTTGAGACAGAGCGCGGAAAGCCACCAAAAACCCATAGCTTTCCCCATATAGAAAAAATCCCCAGCGCGAGGAACGAACAAATCGCCGCGCGTCGCCATATTCAGGGCGACGGACGCGTTCAGGCCCTCTATCGGGTCAAGCAGACCATGGTCGCCAAGGCCGCGAAAAAGCAAAAACAATAAGACGACAAAAACCCAAATGGCGGCCTTACGCGCTGGGCGCAAAATTTACCCCTTCGCCGACAAAAAAGCCGTGGCCTTTTCCTTGACGCGCTTGCCGTCCGCTCGCCCGGCCGTCATCGGCATAAGCGCGGACATCAGCTTGCCCATATCCTTGACTGACGCCGCGCCGGATTTTGCGGCGGCCTCTTTTAGCATGGCGTCAAGCTCGGTGTCGCTGAGCTGCGCCGGAAGGTATTCTTCGAGCAGCGGAATTTCGCTCAACTCCTCCTGAGCGCGCTCCTCGGCTCCGCCCGAGCGGTACTGCTCCGCCGCGTCTTTGCGCTGCTTCACGAGACGGCGCACAAGTGATAGCGCGTCGTCCTCCGTGAGTTCCGATGATCTGCCCTTGTCGGCCTGCGCCTTTTGAAACTCGGCCTTCAGCATTCGCAAAACAGCCAGACGACGTTCATCACGCGATTTCATGGCGGACAGAAGGTCCGCCGAAACTTTCGCGACCAAGCCCATTATAAAAACCCCTTCCCATAAAAAAAGCCTGAAGCCGGAAGAGCAAAATAAAGCCGCCCCCCGAGCGTCAGGCCCCGAAAATTATAAATAAAACAGCCGGTACAAACCTAAATCAGCGATCAGTCTCTGCTTCTGCTGCTCTTACGTTTTCTGGCCGCTTCAGCCCGCTTCAGCTTCTTGGCGTCGCTGGGCTTTTCATAGTGTTCTCTTCTTCTGGCCTCGCGAAGAGTCCCTACCTTTGAAACTTCACGCTTAAACCTGCGCAGAGCCTCTTCGATAGTCTCTCCTTCTTTACGAATGACAGTTGTCATCTAAGTTCCCCCCCTTCCGGGTTTTCGGAAAACCTCGCTTTGCAATATCTAACCCGGAGGCCACCCGAAATTGCGACCCGACAGAAGATGCAGATGCAGATGCGGAACGGTCTGCCCGCCCTGAATCCCCGTATTTATGACGACGCGGAAACCGTTGTCTTCTTTGGTTCCGTCAAGCCCCATGTCGCGCGCTGTCTTTGCGGCTCGCGACATCACAAGAGACCACAAAGCAGGATCCTCCACATCCGCGGCGGAAACGACATGCCGAGTCGGAATAATCAGGAGGTGCGACGGAGCCTGAGGATTGAGGTCGCGAATGACGAAAACATCCTTGTCCTTATATATAAACTCCGAAGGGATTTCTCCATTGGCTATTTTGCAAAAGACGCAATCGCTCAATTTATTGTTTCACCTCGCTCCCGCTTAACGCTGACAGGTTACACAGGCACGACCGCCAAATTCGACAACCGCGCCCACAAAAGACACCGCAGCGCTTTTTTAACTGTAGAACTCCATTTTGTCGTGAACGACAACAAGAGAATTGAAATCCTCAATCTGGGGGCGAGGAACTATCACGGGCTCACGAACATGCTCATAACTGAGACGGGTACGCCTAATCTCCCCGCCACGCTCTCTATGACGCGTATAACCCTGTGT
>BOCC01000294.1 GCA_026002715.1 Synergistales bacterium | reverse complement strand
TGATTTTACATACCTGTTGTTTGCGTCATAAACTCTTCGCATATCAAAAATTGCCGCGGCGAAAAAATATGCAAAAAACGCTTAAGTTGTGGACATTGGATATGGAAATGAAAAATGGGGAAACTCAAAAAAATTTTCATATCTTTACAAAAGCGATTTTTTGTCTATATTATTTATATGTTGCGGTACATTGCGGAAGTGCGGATGTTCCGTATCTTCTTATTTTGGTGTGGAGGTGTTTTGAATGTTGGTGAACGTGTTCAAGAGGTCGTTGTTGGTGCTATTGACTGTTGTGATGTTGGCGTCGGTCGCTGACGCCGCGGCGAATGACTCGGCGCTCGTCGGTGGTAAAGGGAAAAGCAATGCGGATGATTCGCTGGAGCGGGAGCTTGATGGCGGGATTAAAATTGAGTGCAAGGGAGTAAGAAGAGACGCATATTTCATTTATGCGGTGTACATCGTCACGGCGGAGGATGATACCGAACTTGCGATAGACTCTAAAACAATTTATGACAATAAAGGTAACGAGTTCAATGATCAGTATGGCGCTGGCACCCGGATCGGAAATCAAAATGTTAAGAATAGGATTATTATTGGAGGAATTCCTACGGAGGTGGGAATTTCATATAGAGTCGATTCTAATTATAAGCTAGCCGATGTATATCCCCGCGTTGCTTTGACCGTGAACGGCAAAGAGGTGCGCTTCCGCAACGTCCCGGGGGTTCAGTAATCCGTCGTCTTAACCCATTACCCTGATTTCCATTGCGGGATAATGGGTTTTTGGTTTTATTTTACGAGGAGGAATTTATGATGCGGATGATGTTCAGGAAGCCGCTGTTGGTTCTGCTGGCCGTCGCGCTGTTGGCGTCGGGGGCTTGCGCGGCTACGTCTAAGGCTTCGTCGCTCGCGCGGGGCGGTAAGGGCAACGCGGAGACTTCGCTTGAGCGCGACATCGACGGGGGCATAGCGATAACGTGCGAGGGTGTGTATTTGAATAACGGCGTTGTCGAGGTGAAGTATATACTGCTTCCCGAGGAAGATGTCGTCGTCAAGATTGCGGGCGCGACGGATCTGTTTGACGTCAAGGGGAAAAGATTAGCCGCGCCGAGCGGGGATTACGTTTTGATTGGCAAAGAGTCAATCGGAGAGCGCGAAATCATAGCGGGCGTGAAGACGCCGGTGACGCTCAAATATACCGTGCCGAACGGATACGCGCTCGCGGACAGCTACGCGCGCATGTCTTTTAGCCTCAACGGGCAAGTTCTGACCTTCCGCAATATCCCAAGCAAAACCATACCGGTCAAGAAGTAGCGGAGGATTCTCTAACATGACAAATACATTCAAGAAAACGCTGTTGATATTGCTGGTTGTCTTGATGTTGACCTCAGGCGCTTACGCCGCGACGAGTTCTTCATCTCTCATGCGGGGCGGCAGGAACAACGAGGAGACTTCTCTTGAGCGAAACATCGAGGGCGGAATCACTATAACCTGCGACGGACTTACATTGAAGGACAACTACATTTATATAGGCTATACGGTTCTCTCGGAGGAGGACGCCGTTGTAAAGGTTGAAGAGCTGACTGACCTGTTCGACGACAGGGGCGACAGGCTCAAAGCTCCTATGGCCAAGATGAGCGTGTATATCGGAGGGTGCGCCAGTTCGGTGTGCGTAATATAGTCGGGTGAGAGTCCCGACCTGATAAAGCTTAGCAAGCAGTCAGTACCAAGCCTTGGAGCCAAAGCCGCGAGGTGAGGTTTAAGCGTAGGCATGGGA
>BOCC01000293.1 GCA_026002715.1 Synergistales bacterium | reverse complement strand
CCAACGTCTCTGACCGGAGCTCCCGTCCCGCCCTTACCCGCGCTCACGGCCTGTCCGCTGCCGTTCCCGTTATACGACACCGGCCCCATGAAGCCGCCCATCACGCCGTTGGCCATGTCATAAAACTGATTTTCGAGGTTTATGAGATTTTCACTCTTCGGTCCCACGGCGTCCACGGTCCTAGAGCCTCCCCCCTTGGCGTAAGCCCTACCCGCCGACAGGAATATCAGTATCGCTATCGCTGTCAGTATCATCGTCATCGCCGCTCACCTCCTCCTCAATTGTCGTCTTGGTATCCTCCGGCGTTATCAGGATGTACCATATCGTGTGCTGCCTGCCGGTCACGAAGTCATACGTGTGCTCCATCTTTCGCAGCGTCCCGCCCAGCACTCTCATATACGCGACCGGGTTGCGCTTCGTGCAGCAGTAAGCGCCCTTCACGCCGAGATGACGCGTGGCTAATACGAGCTTCAGTATCTGTTTGCGCCAGTGCTTTCCATCCCCGCACATCTTGGGTATCAGCACGAGCTTTTCACGCGGGTCAAAGAGATACGTGAAGAACCCATGCATATCGTCATAGACGATGCGCTCCCCCGGGCTCAGCACATACTCCGTATCGCTGTCGCGCTCCTCGTAAGCCTCTATCCACTCGCCAAGAGTCTTGGGCCCCCTCATCGCGTGCTTATACTTCACAGCCACGTCACCGCCTCAATTTCTTCGACCGTCGCGGCCGCATCCACGAGTTCCGACAGATCGGCTTCCCGGTCGAAGCACGCCTGCACGTGTTGGCGCACCGCGACGGCGACCGCCAGAATCATCTCAGAGGTGAATTCGACAAAACCGTTAGTGGTCTTCCACCGGCACGAGTATGCAGAATCAATCGTCGCCTGGAGCGCCGCGCCGGTTATCAAGGCTTGGGATTCACGGCTCGTGTCAATGCTTATTCCGTTTCCGTTGATAACAACACCGCCTGTCTCAGCCGCGAAACGGGCGGCTGCTATTTCGGATAGCTTCGCGATTTTGGCTTCCTCAAGCGTAGGCGGCGCTATCTCCGGTTCAGGCGGCGGCACAAAAGCCCCGTCCTCATACAGCCACCCGGTCTCCACACATTCCGGACATTCTTTATACTCAAACTCAGGGTTCTCTATCCCAAGCAGCGCGTTAACGTCATAGCTCTCGAGTTCCTCAGGCGTGTAGATATGCCCAAGCGTCCCGTCTTTAAATACCTCGGCAAGTCTCATAGTTTATACCCCCTACCACTCGATAATGACGACGCCAGGCGCTCCGGCAAGGCCGGCTTTGCACTGTGAGGCAACACCGAATATTGCGCCGCCCCCGCCCCCGCCGCCATAAGTTGCGGCCTTCCCACTTGACGCCCAAGCTGTCAAGCCCATACCGCCAAAGCCAAGAAAAGTATTTCCGCCGTTTCCGCCGGAGAGGTTTTCTTTTGTTTTGTCAATTGAGGCGACAAGTATACCCAAGCTTTCCTCGCCGTTCATGCCCTGCTGGCTGCCGCTTCCGGAGGAAAGTCCGGGAAACATGGCCGTCCGGCTGCTTTTAAGAGCGCCTTTACCGCCGGTTAATGTCAGCAGCGTCGTAGCGCCGTTTGAGATGGTCGTGTTTCCGCCGTTCCCCGCGTCAGGACTCCCGGTTGATGTCGTCCCGGCGGCGCCGGCGGCGCCTCCGGCCCCCACGACGACGCTAAGCGGCGTTCCGGGCGTCACGGTAAGAACTTTTTTAATTACCGACATACCCCCGCTGCCTCCGCCGCCGCCG
>BOCC01000292.1 GCA_026002715.1 Synergistales bacterium | reverse complement strand
AGCATCAAGGAACGCCGCGGAGAGATTCAGCGGACTGAGCGCAAGTTGGAGCAGAAAGAGGAGAACCTCGACCGCAAGTTAGAAAAAGCCGGGCATAAGGAAGACGAGCTGCGCCGCCGTCAGGAGGAGATGGACTCCCGTGCCGCCGAGATAGAGTCACTAATCAAACTACAGATCGAGCGCCTCGAAGAAATAGCCGGTATGACGCGCGACGAAGCTCAGGAGATTCTGCTCCGCAAGACTGAAGAAGAGGCGCAATACGTCATAGGGCTTCGCCTCAAGGAACTTGAGGAAAAAGCCAAGCGCGAATCTGAACGCAGGGCGAGGGACGTGGTTATAATGGCCATTCAGCGTTGCGCCGTCGAATATTCCTCAGACGCCACGGTAAGCGTCGTGCCATTGCCCAACGACGACATGAAGGGGCGGATTATCGGACGCGAGGGGCGCAATATACGCGCTTTCGAGACATTGACAGGCGTCGACCTGATAGTCGACGACACGCCCGAGGCCGTAACACTCAGCAGTTTCGACCCGGTGCGGCGCGAGGTAGCGCGTCTGTCTCTCGAGCGTCTCATAGTAGACGGGCGCATACATCCGGCTCGCATTGAGGAATTGATTGAAAAATCGTCGCGCGAAGTCGAGGAAGAAATAATAGACGCCGGAGAGTCCGCGATTTTAGAAACAGGCATCAAAAACATGCACACGGAGCTTGTCCGCACACTCGGCCAGCTCAAGTTTCGCTTCAGCTACGGCCAAAACGCCCTTTCACACAGCCTCGAAGTGGCGTACCTGTCAGGCATGATAGCCTCTGAGCTTGGAATAGACCAAGAGTTGGCCCGGCGCGCCGGGCTTCTTCACGACCTCGGCAAGGCCGTAGACCATCAGGTCGAGGGCTCCCACGCCATTATCGGGGCCGACCTCGCCAAGCGCTTCGGCGAGCGCCCCGAGATAATCAGCGCGATAGCGTCCCACCACGACAACCCCGAAGCCAAAAACATATACGACGTCATAGTGGCCTGCGCCGACGCCATAAGCGCGTCCCGTCCCGGCGCGCGGCGCGAGAGCCTCGACGCCTACATCAAGCGCCTCGAAAAACTTGAGGAATTGGCTCAGGCGTTTACCGGAGTCAGCAAGGCCTACGCCATACAGGCAGGGCGCGAGATTCGCGTCGTCATCACGCCGAACAACACCGACGACG
This sequence comes from Synergistales bacterium, assembly GCA_026002715.1. GTDB lineage: Bacteria > Synergistota > Synergistia > Synergistales > Aminobacteriaceae > BNVG01. The sequence continues at coordinate 584 of BOCC01000292.1, read as the reverse complement.
GGACGGTTCATAAGTTAGCCTACGACATAGCCCGCAAGATCGAAGAGGAAATGAAGTATCCGGGCCAAATCAAGATAACCGTCTCCCGCGAAATGCGCGCGACGGAGTACGCGAAGTAGAAGCTCGGAGCGGGTGCGACACTTTGAAAATTTTATTTGTGGGAGATATTGCTGGAAGGCCGGGGCGAAACATATTGGCCTCGTCCCTTCCAGAACTGAACGCGCAGCACGCCTTTGATTTTGTTGTCATCAACTGCGAAAACGCCGCCGCCGGCAAGGGCATGACCGACTCCGTATTCGAACAGCTCCTAAAGATAGGGGTGCATGGCATGACCTCCGGCAACCATATCTGGGACAAAAACATCTTTTACCCGACGCTCAGGGAGGACACGCGGGTTATACGCCCGGCCAACTACCCGCCGTCTTGCCCGGGCTTCGGTTATACCGTCGTAGAGCGCAGCGGCAAGAGGCTTGGCCTCCTGAATTTGCAGGGGCGCGTCTTTATGCCGCCCATAGACTGCCCGTTTCGCGCCGCCGACGCCGCGCTTGCCGATTTAGCCGGCAAAGAGGCGCCTAACCTCCCAA
>BOCC01000291.1 GCA_026002715.1 Synergistales bacterium | reverse complement strand
TCTTTGTCGAGTTCTTCTATCAGCTTTTGCTGTTCTTCGGTCAGGACTTTGGAGAATCCCATTTCGGCTAAATTGTTCTACTGGCTTTGTATAGCCATAACGCTCTATCACTTTATAACGGCGTTTATCGGGACGCCAGTCGTGCTTGTGCATCGCTCGCTCCACGTGTCCATGATGCTCGTTTTGACGTTCGTGATGTATCCGTTCAGCAAAAAGAGCGGCTACAAGCGCATAACTTGGGTTGACGCGGTTTTGATTGTCCTCGCTCTCACCGCGCCTATCTATATCTGGTACGACTATATGGGCGTCGTGATGCGCGCCGGACGTCCGAGCACCGCCGATATGGTTATGGCTACGCTTTTGGTGGTGCTTACTATAGAGGCGGCGCGTCGCGTGAGCGGCTGGGCTCTGCCTATTTTGAGCGTCGTCTTCATCGCCTACGGCCTGTGGGGGCGCAGTATGCCGGGTATGTTCATGCATAGGGGCTACACTTGGCTCCAGCTTTCCAACCACTTTTTCGCCAATACGGAGGGCATATACGGCTCGTCCGTCAGCGTGGCGACCAGCTATATTTACCTCTTTATATTATTCGGCGCAGTGATGGGGAAATGCGGCATGGGGGCGTTCTTCAACGACGTAGCTATGGCTTTGGCCGGACACACTAAGGGCGGGCCCGCCAAGGTCTCGGTCATAGCGTCGGGGCTTCTCGGCTCCATAAACGGCTCAGCCGTGGCAAACGTGGTCACGACCGGGGCTTTTACCATTCCATTGATGAAAAAGACGGGATATTCAAAGGACTTCGCCGGAGCTGTCGAGGCTTCGGCGTCGGTTGGCGGACAGCTTTTGCCGCCCGTCATGGGGGCGGCGGCCTTTATTATGGCCGAGATGCTGAACATCTCCTACTCGGTCATAATCGTACACGCCGCCATTCCGGCGTTGCTTTACTATCTTGGCATAATCATTCAGGTGCAGCTCAGAGCCGGCAAGAACAAACTTCTCGGACTTCCCAAGGACCAGCTTCCTAAGGCGATGAACGTCATGAAGGAAAAAGGGCACCTTCTTATCCCGATAGTTATTTTGTTGTATCTCCTGCTGTTTTCCGGCACGACGGTTATTTATTCGGCCGTTCTGACGATAGTCGCCACGGTTGTCATAGCCGGCTTCAAAAAATCCACAAGGATGAGTTTCAAGGCTACTTGCGACGCGCTCGCGGAGGGCGCGCGCCAGACCGTCCCGGTCGCTATGGCCTGCGCCTGCGTCGGCATAGTCATAGGCACGACGTCCAAGACCGGCTTCGGCCTGACGATGGCCAACACCATAATCATGCTCGGCGAGCAGAGCCTGTTGTTCACGCTCGTATTCACCATGATAACCTGCATGATCTTGGGCATGGGCGTCCCGTCGATTCCGGCCTACATCATCACGGCGACGATAGCGGCGCCTGCGCTTACCAAACTCGGCATACCGCATATATCGGCTCACATGTTCTCGTTTTATTTCGCCATGTTCGCCAACCTGACGCCCCCCGTGGCATTGGCGGCGTTCGCCGCGGCCGGGCTTTCGGGAGGAGACCCGATGAAGACGGGCTTTGCGGCGGTGAAGCTCGCCATAGCCGGCTTTATAGTCCCCTACATGTTCATATATTCGCCCCAGCTCCTGTTGATAGACACGCCGCTTCTCGAGGGGATTCGCACGTCTGTTGGGGCATGCCTTGGGGTGTTTTTAATAGCGGCGGCCGTGGAGGGCTACTTGTTTATAAAGATGAATGTTATTTTGCGCTTGATTGCCGCAGC
>BOCC01000290.1 GCA_026002715.1 Synergistales bacterium | reverse complement strand
TAACCGTCCGGGTCTTCGATAAAATATATGCCCATCTTGGGGTTCTCGTAGCAGATGCAGCCCATCTCCTCGTGGAGCTTGTGGGCCGCGTCGAAAGGATCGGCCTCGAACGCTATATGGGACTCGTTGTCCCCCAGTTCGTAGCTTTCTGTCCTGTCCTTCAGCATAGTCAGCTCTAACTTGTAATCGGTGGTTCCGTCACCCAAGAATACGATGGTAAATCCGGGGTCGTCCTTGCGCCGAACCTCCTTCAAGCCCAATGCCCTCTCATAGAAAGCGATGCTGCGTCCTAAGTCCAGTACGTTGATGTTCGTGTGAAGAAATCTTGTCTTCATGGTTATGCCCATTCCTTTCGTTCAGATTTTTTTTATCTTTTTTATCTTTTTTTATTTTATCATTATCATTGTTGCATTTTATCGCTTTCAAAGTTTTTTGACAATATATACGACAAGGGGATTTTTGAACCCACGATTCAAGGTTCCGTAGTCCTTGGAAGTTTTCTTGAATTTTATCGTTTAACGGTCTTGACTTTGGGTTATACCGCTATATATTGTGTTCAGGTGTCGAAATAAATTTTTCCTGAGGGGATGACAAAATTAATGAGCGGTTTTCGAGATAACGATTTTTGGAATAACGCTATGAATTTGACGGAAGGGACGCTCTTGGCGCGAGTGACCGACGGCGGCAAAGCAATGTTCGGTAAAATAACAGGAGATTCTATAGAACTCTTGGACGACTCGCTCAAACTTACGGGCAAGAACGCAGGCGTGAGCGGCGCGGCTTTCAAAGCCCCAATAGACCCCACCAAGGTGTGGTGCATTGGTTTGAACTATCATGAACACGCCAAAGAGTCTAATTTAGAAGTGCCGGACGAACCTTGTGTGTTTATGAAGCCGACGACCTGTATAATAGCGCCCGGTGAGGCCATAGGCGTACCAAGCTGGACAGGGCGCGTCGATTATGAGGGAGAGCTGGCCGTTGTCATAGGCAAGACTTGCAAAAACGTCGCGCCCGAGCACGCGCTTGATTATGTTTTGGGATATTCTTGCTTCAACGACGTATCGGCGCGCGTGTTGCAGAAAAAGGACGGGCAGTGGATTCGCGCGAAGGCCTTTGACACGTTCGGACCCTTCGGCCCAGCCATTTTGATTCAAAGAAAAATACCGGACTCCGCTGTTCTGACGACCAAACTCAATGGCAAAATCGTCCAACAGGGGCCTTTTTCGGACATGATTTTTTCCGTAGCGGCAATAGTGTCGCACCTGAGCCGTTTTGCTACGCTCGAGGCCGGAGACATAATCGCAACCGGCACGCCAGCGGGGGTAGGACCAATTCAGCCAGGGGATGCCGTGGAGATAACAATCGATGGGATAGGAACTCTGAAAAATCCCGTGGCGGTTGCATGAATGCCGCAAAATAAAAACATCCCGTCTCACGTCGGGATAATTATGGACGGAAACGGGCGCTGGGCATCTCGCCGCGCCCTGCCTCGATTAGCGGGACACAAGAGGGGCGCGGAGGTCTTGGAGGGCATTATCGAACACGCGGACGATATCGGCATTAAATATCTATCTGTCTACGCGTTCTCCACCGAGAACTGGAAGCGGGCATCCGAGGAGGTCTCGGGGCTTATGTCTTTGTTCGAGTATTATCTCAGGAACAAGATCGAAAATTTCAAGCCCAAGCACGGACGCCTGCGCTTCGCCGGAAGGAGAGATCATTTCTCCGATTCACTTTTGGAGGCCATAGAAAACTTCGAGAACGAGACGCGAGAAGAAACCGGCATACAACTTATACTCTGCGTCG
>BOCC01000289.1 GCA_026002715.1 Synergistales bacterium | reverse complement strand
GCCCATAAAATCCCGGCAAAAAGGTCTGCCGTGGCTGGAGTCGAAAGATATTTGGACGCCGTTACGTTCGGAACCGATGGAGACCCGGGCAGAGCGTTGGCCCAGGTCCAACAACCGGCGCCTATTGTGGCCGGGATGAGCGCGCGTGACGTGTTGGATTCCCTGCAAAGGTGAAGCGCTATGGGATAGATGGCGAAATAGACGACAAAGCCTACGACGCCGCCGTAACACAGGAGGCCGGCTATAGTCATGATGAGAGAAAGCGTGAATTTATTATTTGTAACCTTCGACATCCAGATAGCTATTGAACGGGCTCCTCCTGTTTTTTCCATGACGGCTCCGAAAATAGCCCCAAGAAAAAATACAAAAAAATTGTTCTTGATGAAATTGGTAGTAGAGGTTAGATAGGGCCCAAGCATCGTGCTGAGCACAGGTAACCCAGCAACGAGACACAAAATAAACGAAACCGTCGGTCCCAGTAAAATAGGACTCCAGCGCCTGTAAGCAAGAACTCCGAAAAGCAGAACAAACAGCAAAATCCACCATGCTTGCATAATACTCTTGCCTCCTTACTAAAATCAGCTCTCATATGGCGGCCAGTTTTATACGCCCCTTGAGCTTTAGTTATCAGAGTTTCAGTACACGAATTCCTTCACGTTATTGAGGGCGCTTCCCATGGAGCAGTCGGTGTTAGTGTCGCAGACGACCAACTCCTGAATGTGGAACGTGAAGCCAAAATCCCCCATCATCGCCGCGCTCCGTAAAGCGACAGCCAATGCCAAGCACGAGATCAGAGTCGAGGAACGCTCTGTTGCCGATAGGTTGCCCCACCTGAATGCCGCAGTGACCGGCATTCAGAGGATGGTTAATGGCGAGCAGAACCCCGCCACCCATGAGCAGAATAGGATTTTTCGCGGCCCCGATCATCTCAATGGCCATTACGACATCCGTCGTTTTTGGTGCTGGAGCGTCGAAAGTCAGTGGAACGTAATTGGTGGAGTCAAACTCGATATCGGCGTTTCGCACATCAAAGGGCAGATCGATAACCACGAGGCCAGGCTTGCCCTCCCTATCGACCCGAAAGGCCTCCGCAAACGTCTCCACAACTTTTTTTGGGTCGGTGACGCACCAGGTCTTTTTAGCCACTGGCGCGCATATTTTTGCGATGTCGACGCATTGAAAAGCGTCCTTGCCTAACTGGGCGGTGACGGCCTGACCCGTCACCGCGATAACCGGAATGCTGTCGATGTTGCAAGTGTAAATTCCGGTGACGAAATTGGTGGCTCCTGGACCGGAGGCGCACATGGCAACGGTCAGCTTCCCGCTGGCCCGAAAGTGCCCGCCCGCGGCGTGAACGCAGGCCTCCTCGTGACGATGACAGAAATGTTTCAGAATAGAGGATTGTCCCAGATATTTGTACACGCCGTTAATGCCGGCGCCGGGTATACCGTAGACAGTATCAATACCTTCTCGCTCAAAAATCTTAACGATGACTTCCGCTACTTTCATGAGAAATTCCCCCTCCCCCCGTTTTCGACGTTTAGAGTCTCCTCATCCTGATAAAGCTATAACATGCTCAAGTTTCCCACTAAGATTTTTAGCAAAAAAGTCGCCAAGCGTTAATTTTATATATTAAACTGGTCTACTTGTCAAGACATAAAATCATTTGAGTTTCCCCATTTTTTTGTTACTGTCCAGCGGGAACGCCAGGCGAAATAAGAGAGCGGAGAGAGTCCATGAGGTTTTCGCCGCGTTTTTTCGCGGTGTCAAGGAATGAACGCAGATTACAATAATCCAATATGCCCTGCCATGA
>BOCC01000288.1 GCA_026002715.1 Synergistales bacterium | reverse complement strand
GTCTGTGACTAATACCAAGTTGCAATCTATGGGGATTTAATCTATTTAGAAACCGTTGATATATCACGACTAAACGGATAATTAATCCCCTATTCTCAATATGTTGATTGCAACTTGGTATAACACTCCGTTCAGTCCGAGGGCTGTGGAGCGCATGTCGCCGATGTTGATACCCATATCCTCGCCCTCATTAGCGCCTATCTGGAACACTGTTGTGTTGTCCGCGAGGTGCAGGTAGAGGTCGGCGCTCTTCTGGCCGTTAGCTACGTCATAGTTGTACTGGAAGTATCCGTCTGACTGCATCGTTGCGGTTATGCCGAGCATAGCGTCAAACAAGACGTCCACGTTCTCGTGAACGAGGCCGATAAGCTTACTGCCAGTCACCTGTACGCCGTCAAGCAGAATATTGCCGCTGTGGGCGTCGGCTATGGTGATGTCGTAGTCGCTTTCTGTGGCGTCCTTGATTACGTTTAAAGACAAGGCCTTCAATAGGTCCTCGTCTCCGGCGAAGTTGAGCTTGCCTGCCGCGCCGGTGACGGCGGAGCTGATGACGATGGTTCCCTCAGTAGCTAACGCGCTGTTGGGCGCGCCGGTGCCGCGCTGGGCAAACTTCTGGTCGTTGGTGTACTGGCCCTGACCTATGCCGCTGGCGATAGCTACGTTCAGCTTCTCGATTAGCATCTTTACGGTGTCGTTGGCGTATAGGGTTATCTGAGACTGTTTGCCGTCGCCCTGAGTGATGGTGATGGTCTGGGGGTCCTCGAGCAGGAAGCGTCCCTCAGAGTTCCAGAACTTGTCGATGTCGCGGAGTTTGGTGTTCTTGTCGGCCTCGTCGCCGATCAGACCCCAGATGAGGGTGGAGTTGTCGGCTTTGAGGTTTGCAAACCTCATCCCGGTGGGTACAGTTGCAAAGCCTGTATCCAGCCCTAGCTTGTCAAGTCCGTGGAATTGCGCGCCAAAGGTAACAGATATTTTGCTGTTGGTGAGCTTCCCCGTCGCTGTGTCCTTGCCGTAGACGATGTAATCCACAGTCTTGCCGGCGCCCACCTCCGAAAGGTTGAAAACATAAGGCGTCAAGACGCTGATTGGTTCGATTGTGCCGGAGAGGGAAGCTCGTATAGCGACATCCGCTGTGGCGCCAGAAGCCGCCGCAGTCCCGTTGCCTCTCAACCTGAAGGCCCGCTGCGCGCCTATAGAAGCGTCAGTCTCAGCGTCGGCTGTAAAACGGAGACCGTTCAGGTCGGTGTCAAGATCCTTGAGATCATAGGGTGTGGTGCTGGCGTTGCCGGTGAAAATCTTCTCTACCGTCCGGCTGGTACCGTCAACAGAAACGATATTAGCTGTTATTCTATAGGCGGAATTTGCTGCGTTCGTGTTGTCGCCGGCAAGAACTTCCACGAGGATGGACGCGCCGCCCAAAGTAACGTTATTAGAATCCAATGGGCCTGTAATGCTTGCGTATGTTGCTATCATTGCGCTACCACCAGCGCCCGTTGAGAATGTAACCTGATCTAGAAAGGTAACGCCCGCTGCGCCACCTCCAACGGCGTAGTTGTAGGTGGCAGTGTCTATAGCGCTGAGCAGATTCGTCCCAACTACGCTGGTGACTAATTTAACACCAGCCCCATTCGTAGCATTTCCAGTCAACTCAAACGTCTCTCAGCCGTCTGAATCATGGAGATGCTGTCTTGAGAGTTGGCTATTGCTCTGTCCAAGCCCTGAATCTGGGCGCGCATTTTTTCAGAAATAGCCAAGCCCGCCGCGTCATCAGCGGCTGAGTTAATGCGAAGACCCGTGGAGAGCTTTTGAATAGACCTCTCAAG
>BOCC01000287.1 GCA_026002715.1 Synergistales bacterium | reverse complement strand
AAAGAGGCGAGTCGTCGGCCAACAAGATAGTGAATCTGTCTTCGCTCTTGATCCTATCCTTGAACATGGTCAACTTCTCCGCGTCTAAATTGCGCTCCGCAACAGACGGCGCGGTGGCCTGCACTATGGCCTCGTAGTCTAATAACAAAACGTTTCTGCTGTCTTTCTTCATTACATATAGAACCCATCTGCCGAGGTACTTACCGGCCAGAGTAGCGTCTAAATCGTTGGCGTTTATGCGGTATATACGCTCCACGTTGTCCACGAGAAAACCCAAGCGGACATCGTTGAACTCGACAATCATAACTTTGGTCTCTTCAATAGGGACCGGGGAGTCTATGCCCAGAAACAACCTCAGATCCAACAGCTGCAACGCCTGTCCTCTGACGGTAGTTATGCCCACCAGTGCCGGAGCTGTTTCCGGAACAGGACGGTAGCCCATCCAGCGTAAAATTTCGCGTGTTTTGTTTACGTTGATAGCAAATGCCTGATCTCCCAACATAAACACAACGACTTCCCACTCATTGGCTCTGTGTGAACTCATTTTTGTCCCCTCCGATTACGTATCGCTCTGCTTGGCTTATTATATGAAAAAACCTTTACATAGGCAAGGCAAAATCGCGCTCCAAAAGTGTTTTACGCGTTCTCAGTGACAGCCGCAAGAACACGAAGCGCAGTTCCCGCCACAATTATGCGCACCCTTCAATGAAGGGCCTTCTATAAGTATGAGCGCCTTTTCCCCGCAGGCCGGGCAGCGCAAAGAAGATCCCTCCTGCTTAAACCTATGAGAGCAACAGGCGCACTCAAAAACGCGCGCGCTTGCTTTGATTTCGTCCGACATGATGACGCTTGCCTCTATTGATTTCCGAGAGTGGCAACCATCACGGCCTTTATGGTGTGCATACGATTCTCCGCCTCGTCAAAAACTTTAGACGCACCCGACTCGAAGACCTCTTCCGTGACTTCATATCCTTTGATGGCGGGCAGGCAGTGGAGGAAAATAGCGCCGCCCTTGGCGTTTTCCATCAACGCGGAGTTCACCTGATATGGCTTCAGGAGTTTCACTCTTGTTTCCTTCTGGTCTTCTTCGCCCATAGAAACCCATACATCGGTATATACGGCGTCCGCGCCCTTAACGGATTCAGCCGGGTCTGCCGTGACCGTTATCTTGGCTCCGCTCGCCGCCGCGACCGCTTTGCATTTTTCAAGAAGCGCGTTATCGGGGAAAAGTTCTTTAGGGGAGCCTATCGTGTAGTTTACGCCCATTTTAGCGCTCCCTATCATAAGGGCGTTAGACATATTGTTGCGCCCGTCCCCAACGTATGTCAGGGAAAGCCCTTTCAAGTCGTGTCCGAAGTTCTCCCGCAGAGTCAGAAAGTCCGCCAAAACCTGCGTCGGATGGTCAACGTCCGTCAGGCCGTTCCATACGGGGACGCCGGCCCACCGCGCCAGCTCCTCAAGCGTGCTTTGCTTGAAGCCGCGAAACTCGATACCGTCAAACATTCGCCCCAAGACGCGGGCTGAGTCTTTTGTGTCCTCTTTCGCGCCGAAGTGGATGTCGTTTTTCCCAAGAAATTCAGGATGCCCGCCCTCGTCCACGCAAGCGACGGTGAACGCGCTGCGCGTACGGGTGGAGGCTTTTTCGAACAATAAAGCGATGTTCTTGCCGGCCAATGCCGTGCCGCGAATACCTATGCGTTTTTTGGCCTTGAGGTCGGCGGACAAATCTAAAAGATAATTGATCTCATCGGGCGCAAAATCCATAAGCGTAAGAAAATTTTTCCCTTTTAAGTTTACAGGCATGGATAACAACCTTTCTTAAAAAATTCAATATATTATGTAAA
>BOCC01000286.1 GCA_026002715.1 Synergistales bacterium | reverse complement strand
GGTATAAGAGACAGGAGCAGAGTCTTGCCTTTTTTCTGGAGGGGCGCGCCGCAGTTGGGGCATTTTTCTTCCGTGGGGCGGTTCCAGGCTACGTAATCGCAGCCGGGGTAGCGCGAACAGCCGTAGAAAGTCCTGCCTTTTTTGCTTTTCCGCTTTACCACTTCCCCGCCCTCCGCGCCTCCGCACTTTGGACATTTCACGCCGACCTCTTCCAGAATCGCGCGGGTGTATTTACAATTGGGATAGCCCGTACAGGCTATGAACTCTCCAAACCTGCCGCGTTTTTTGACCAGCGGTTCGCCGCAATCCGGGCAGGGCTCGCCTATGAGCTCAGGCGCCGGGAGAGGGATCCTTTCCGCGCCCTCGGCGGCCTCTACCGTAGGCGAAAAAACGTTCCAAAACGCGCCTACTACGTCAAGCCATTTGCGCTTGCTCTCTTCTATTTCATCCAGCTCTTTTTCCATCTGAGCGGTGAAACCCGTATCGACTATGGCCGCGACGCTCTCGGAGTCGAAATATTTTTTAAGAAAGCCGTCAACGGTCATTCCAAGAGAGGTGGGGACAAGGCGCTTTTCTTCGTTTTTCTCGACGTAGCCCCTGTCGTAAAGCGTGTCTACGATTGTAGCGTATGTAGAGGGTCTCCCGACGCCGTCCTCCTCGAGCGTCTTTATGAGAGTGGCCTCAGAATAACGCGCAGGCGGACGGGTGAACTTTTGTTCTTTGCTTTCCGACAAAAGCGCGAGAATTTCGCCCTCTTCGGCTTTTTCCAACCGCTCGCCCTTCAGGTCAAGCGGCCATACCGCGCCGTAACCCTCAAAGATAAGGCTTTCTCCGAGCTGCCTCATCCCGGCGCGCCCGGCTTCGGCCAAAAGGGTGGAATTGGCCACAACGGCGCAAGTCATCTGCGACGCCACAAACCGCCGCCAAATCAAGTCGTAGAGTTTGAATTGTTCGGGGGATAGGGTGTTTTTCACCGATTCCGGCGTTATCGTGACGTCCGTGGGGCGAATCGCCTCGTGCGCGTCCTGGCTCAGGCCGGCAACCGCGTAAGAATTTGGTTTGGCCGGAAGATACCGCTTGTCGTAGTGAGAACCGATGTAACCTCGGCAGGCGTTCAGGGCCTCGTCCGCCAATCTCAGGCTGTCGGTTCTCATGTAGGTTATCATGCCCGTGTGCCCGCGCCCCGGCAAATCCACGCCCTCGTACAGGTCTTGCGCTATCCTCATGGTTCTGCGCGGGGAGAGGCTGAGGCGGCGCGCGGCCTCCTGCTGCAGGCTGCTTGTTTTGAACGGAGGCTGCGGCTTGCGCTGGCTCTCTCTCAGGCGAAACTCGGATACTTTGATTGGGTTGTTTTTTACCTCGCCCAGAAGCATATCCGCCATCGCCTCGTCTTTTATCATAAGCGGCTGACTGTTCTTCCAGAGGTTTTTGCCGTCCAATTTGTCGACTTTCAGCTCATATAATCTCGCTCCCGCCTCGGCCTTTACGGTCACACTCCAATATTCCTCCGGAATGAATTGCTCTATCTCCTTTTCGCGAACGCAGATGAGGTCGAGAGCCACGGATTGCACACGCCCGGCCGACAATCCGTAGCGGATTTTCTTCCAAAGCAAAGGGGAGAGCGTATAGCCGACCAATCTGTCCAAGATGCGGCGCGCCTGCTGCGCGTCTACCTTGCGAAGGTCTATAGCCGTCGGGTTGGCCACCGCCTCGCGGACAGCTTTTTCCGTTATCTCATAAAAACGCACGCGGCAGGCCTTGTCCAAGGAGACGTTCAAAAGCTCAGCTAAATGCCAGGCTATGGCCTCGCCCTCCCTGTCGGGGTCTGACGCCAAGAGGATGTTTTCCGCGCTCATGGAAAG
>BOCC01000285.1 GCA_026002715.1 Synergistales bacterium | reverse complement strand
GTCCCGGAGTCAGCGCGGCATTTACTGCTGAGTAAGATTACAGCAGATGAAAAAGCGCCTTGCATAGCAAAGACCGGCGGCGCTACGTACAGTCTTGTTATAAGCAAGGCTCCTGCGGATAAAGAGGCCGATGTACAAACTGACCTTGAAATCTCGACGCACGAGCGGAACAGCATGAAGGCGCGCCGAAATTTAGTCGTGTACATATCCAGAAAAAATTTTGATATGAGGCGTTACCTATACGACGAAACACTCGGCGGCGCCCTTGATTTAAGTTTTGGTCATAGCGGTATGGCAGGAATGCAGTCAGCTTCCGACATTGTGAACGGAGTTGCGTGTTCTCTTGTATGGATAACCGCTGCTGATGCTTCGGTAGCGCTTGCCTCTCCGCCGCTGGAGGACAAGCTGAGGGACGATTATTGTGACTTGCTCTACGATGTTGCGAAACGCGCTTTTGAATCCGGGCGATATAACGACGCCCTCCCCTTTTTTAAGCACATTCACGACCTCCGCTGGGCGTCCATCGCTATGTATCTCGACGCTTCAGAATGTTTTATAAAGACCGGAGACGACGGGGAAGGCAAAAAATTATTGACCGAGCTTATCAGTACATTGGGCAAAGATATGAGCTCGCAGGAATTGACCAGAACCGGAAGGCTTTTCCGGGAAGCCGGGGACAGAGGGTCCGCGCTGCACGCTTTCCGCGCCGCGCGCGAGCGTTACCGGAGCGGGCGATAATCAGTAGGCAAAACCTTGCAATATTCTGATATGAAAGGAAGTTGATTTTGATGAAAAAATTGCTTTTTGCGTTGGTTTGCGTTTTTGTTTTCGGCGGAGCGGCAGTTGCGGCGGAAAAGGTGTTCAAACCTATAGTTCCGGCGGAGATTATAGAGGAAAAGGCGTTTGTCCGCATGGATCACAATAACGAATCCAAACGGGTGCTCACGCTCAAGGAAGGCGACGCCCTTGAACTTCTGGCGGAGTGGCAAGGGAATGACGCGTACCCTTGGTATAAGGTCAAGACGAACAATGGAGAGAGATGGATTTACGGTAAAGTCGTCCGCCGCTTGGACGCCGCGACCGATGCAAAACCGGCGACACAGACATCAAAGCCAGCCGCGTTCCCTGAGCCGGGCGTTCTGAAAAGCGACAAGGACTTCGTCACAGTCGTAGCTATCGGTCAGGGAACAGATCGCGCTAAGGCTCTGGAACAGGCATGGATAGACGCGGTACGCATGGCTGTCGGCGCGACGATTTCGAGCAAGAGCGAGCTGAACAACGACGAGTTCGCGGAGAACACCATAGCTCACAGCCGGGGTGTTATCGAGAGCTTCGATATTCTTAACGAACAGAAGGACGGCAATCGTACCAAAGTAGCCATTCAGGCGAAAGTCCACAAGGAGATTCTGACGGACGCCGCCAAGACATACACGGAAGCCCAAATCGTTAAAGCGTCCGCAGGCGAGGCCGTCAAGGCGCAGTTAGACATAAAGGCAAAGGAGACGACGGCTCAAGACAAACAGAAATCCGGCACGGCGCTTTTGAAGGAGGCTCTGGACGGATACACGGCAGAGATGTTCTACTCAGCATCGTTAGACCCCAAGATTTACTTCGATAAGGCAACCAATAAATCTTACCTGAAAATCTCTGAGAAGTTCAACGAAGACCTGTTCTGGAAGGAACTTCTGCCGAAGTTGCGCATGGCGTTGGACGGCGTGGCGACGAATAAGGAGAAGCGGTTTTATTCCGACGAGAGCAGACAGGCTAACCAAAAGTTGGCGAAGAATAAACGGGTCGAGGAAGAAGGACTTTCATGGCATGGCAACATCTACAGCCATGCCGCTACCATCAGAGGTTGGTTGTA
>BOCC01000284.1 GCA_026002715.1 Synergistales bacterium | reverse complement strand
CGAAAAAGTACGGTATGCGGTTAGTTTTCTTGCCGCCATACTCACCGGACTTGAATCCCATTGAGAAGCTTTGGGCGAATATGAAAAGGGCGTTGAAAGATTTGGTTCGGAATTTCAGAACATTGGTTGATGCTATTTATGCATACTTAAGTTAATTGACTATAACCGACGCACACAGCGGCAATATTCTGCTTGACGGCGTACAGGTGACTGGCAATAAGCTTATCGGCCTCGTTCACGAAAACGTGGACGTCTTGTTTGACGCTATGCTCGGCATAACCGCAACGATGCAGTCAGACGGATACTTCCAGTACAACTATGACGTAGCTAACGGCCAGAAGAGCGCCGACCTGTATCTGCACCTCGCGGACAACACGACGGTATTCCAAATCGGCGCCAACGAGGGCGAGGACATGGGAATAAACATCGGCGACATGCGCTCCACAGCCCTTGGACTGAACGGCGTGTTAGTGACAGATCGCGCCTCCGCCGCTCGCTCGATAACGATTATCGACAACGCCATTGACAAGGTCTCCTCTCAGCGCGCTAAGCTCGGCGCTTACCAGAACCGCCTTGAGCACACCATAGCCAACCTCACCACGACAGGCGAGAACCTCACCGCCGCCGAGAGCCGTATCCGCGACACTGACATGGCGAAGGAAATGATGAACTTCTCCAAGCTCCAGATAATGCTTCAGGCCGGAACGAGTATGCTGGCTCAGGCTAATGCTCTGCCTCAGAATGTGTTGACTTTGATTCGGTAGGGTTGAGGCTGAGTAGATTTAAAGAAAAGCGTCTTAAGGTCACCTCTAAAAACCCCCTGTTTTCGATTTTTGACATAACGTAAACCCAGTAAAATAGCAGGGTTTATTTTTTGAAAAATAGGTTTTTAGAGGTGACCAAAACTTCCTCCGGTTTTTATAAATCGTATTTCCTATCGTCCGGTATGCCGGCCAAGCGCCTTATTTTCGCCACGTCGAGCTTCTCCAGATATCTGAAAATGTCGGCCCAGACCAGATGAAACCCGTAACCTCCGTTCATCATCTCATCGACGGCCTCCCCCCGGCTCCAGCCCTGCGCGACCATCCTGTAGACGGCGATGATCATTCCCGTCCTGTCCGCGCCATCCATGCAGTGCACGAGATAGGGTCCGCCGTCCGGGTTCAGAAGCGTGATCATCGCAAGGACGACGTCATCCTCCTCCGGGCGCCACGCGTTCATCCTTATCCGAATTTCCTTCAGTGACGTTCCCCTCAGCCTCTGCCCGTCGCCGTGAAAGGCTCGCAGGTTCACCACGGTTTTGACCCCCAGATTCCCTAATCTGAGGAAACCCGCCGCGGTCGGCTGCGCGCTCCGGTAGATGTTCCGTGTCACACGGTGCAGATTGGGCGCGCCATCAAGTCGAATCGGTTTTGCCCACTCGGAAGGTCGTGTTTCAGGGGTCTGTTTCGCCCAACCAGGCAGGGCGCGAGACAAAGCAAGCCCCAAGACCACAAGAACGACGGCATAAACAAAAAAGCGAAAAAATCGAAAGCGTTTCAAACTTTGCTCACCTCCGTCCACGTGACTTAAGGGCTATGTTTGACCATAGACCCATACGTCACCGCATCATGTCGTTTTAGCTTAAACCCAGAATATCGTCCTCACCGAGACCTGTCACGTCGATAATGTCGCTGACAGACATATTGCGGGACAGCATTCTGCGGGCGATCTCAAAAGTCCTTTTAGCTTCGCCCTTCTCCAGACCCTTCTCCATTCCCTCTTCCCTCGCGTCGCGTATATGAATTTCCCTTATAGCTTCGTCTATCGGAATAAGCCGCATTCTCCACACCTCTCTCACTTTGGGGTCAATATTTTCGTCCCATATTCTCAATACGC
>BOCC01000283.1 GCA_026002715.1 Synergistales bacterium | reverse complement strand
CAACTATTATTTCGAGATAGACGAACCGGATACTCTACGCAAAAAAGGTGTGTCGAAAGAACACAGACCCGACCCTATCGTGCAGATGGGGTTGTTTATGGATACTATGGGTATACCTATTTCATATCTCAACTTTCGCAGCGAAAAGATGTGTATAAAACGTTGATTATAGCTTGATTTAGCTATTGAAAAAGCACCTCATTTATTGGATAATGTGTTCTGTGAAAAACCAAAAACCAGCAAAAGATGTGCTTTATCATGATTGTAGAACATGAAAATCAGAATGTCCATAGCCTTCCCGAATTCTCCGCCTTCTCCAAATTCGTCTCTTTGCCCATCGCTCTTTTCCGATGCTGCAGGGTCAAGTCTCAAGGCATCAGCCTTTTCATTATTTTTCAAACCTTTTTTTCATCGTTTTTCAACAACGTAACTTTTGGAGACTTTCCATCGGTAAGAATTCTGCTCTTGATTTCGGACGCGATACCGCCTACAGATTCCTCAACTCTCCTTACCACAATTGGAGACGCTTTTTGCATCTTATTGCTTGCAAAGTCATCGTTTTTATTTCCACTCTCACTACCGACAACAAACGTAAAGTCTTCGCCGTCGACGACTCCATCTACGATAAAAATCGAAGTAAAAAACTCGAACTTCTCTCCAAAGTCTATGACCACGTCGCTGATTGTTATCTTTACGGCTTCAGATTCCTCACTCTCGCCCTTACCGACGGCATCTCCCTTATTCCCATTGACTTCTCCTTCTTGGGCGGGAAAAATATACGCTGCTCGGCAAACCCCAACATTGACAAACGTTCTAATGGCGGAAAAAGACGGTTTGAAGCCACACTCAAGGCTCCCGACGTTTTGCTCTCTATGATTGATGGTGTCCGAAACATCATTTCTAACGGAAGCTATATCGTCTTCGACAGTTGGTTCTGTACTCCCTCTCTTATTCGCCGTCTCAGAGAACGTTGTTTGCACGTTACCGGCAGATTAATGAACAACGATATGTATTACCTCTTTCGCAGAAACAGCATTGACCAATTCTTCACACTCTCTCAACTCTTCGAAAAACTGAAGAAAATACCGAAAGCTGTCCGTGAGCGTCAACAGCAAACTCCGGATATTCTGGGAAGCCTTTGTGTTGCGTTGTCTTCTGTTAAGGAGAATGGAGAAGAACTGCCTGCCATTCCTGTCAAGATTGTATTTCTACAGAACAGGAATGCCCCCGGCAAAAAAGCTTAGCTGGCTATCCTCACAACGGATATTGAGCTTACCGAAGAAGAAGTGGTCCAAATGTACGCGAAGCGCTGGAAGATCGAAGAGTTCTTCAAGGTAGCCAAATCGCTGCTTCAACTGGAGCGCGAGTTCCAGGGCCGTTCTTATGACATGTTGGTAGCACACGCCACGCTTGTTTGCGCTCGTTATATTAATCCACCAATTATGTTCTGCGCATTGTAATATTATAGACTTTTAGCTTCTTGTGTTTGCAATGGTTTTCGCGGATACTTCACGACAAAAACGCACGACTTTATTGCCGGGTTAATATCTTTCTGGAGCTGGAAAAGACGTAAATCGCTCGATAGTCGAACCTGCGGAGAATTGTTTTACCATTGCTGCGATGAAATAAGAGAACTGAAACCACGAGAAGCAATAGAGTTGATTTTTCAGCTTCTGGAAGTTTTTTTAAGGCAATATCTTCCTGACGCAGAGGAATGCATCAAAAATTTTATCACTACTCTTCCAGATTCATTACTGCATTTATTACTCCGGCATGAAAATATCGCAAATCATGCGGCATAATACACACGCTTATGTTCGAATAATTTTTTGACTCTATCGGGAGCCCTCTGCTGAGTTTGCATAAAACGACGCGTCTTTCTTTTT
>BOCC01000282.1 GCA_026002715.1 Synergistales bacterium | reverse complement strand
GGAGGGGTCTACGATAGAAATGAGAGACTTTCCGACCTCTGCGACCTCGCCTGGTTCTACGTTGCGCTCCGTGACGACGCCGCTGATTTCGGCCTTCAGCTCCGCCCTCTGAAGCGCGGAGCGAGAGGATTGATCGCTGGCCTCCAACGATTTCATTACGGCATATGCCTTGTCTACCTCCGATTGGGCCACCCCGCCTTTTTTGCTGAGCTCCAAAAGCCGGTTGTAGTTCAGCTTGGCTTCTTGGCGTCCCGCCCGGCTGGCCGTCGCGTTGGCGGCATAATCCATCTTCCGCAGGGATACGACCGTATCCCCCGCCTTGACGACATCTCCCACCTCCACATGTACGGTCTGGACAACCTCGCGCACGTAGGAGGTCACGTCCTGCGTATGCGCGGCCTTGGCTTGCCCGTAGTAGCTTCTCCAGGACTCCCAAGTCGTCGGCGTCACCGTAATAAGGCTCACCGGACGACGCGTTTCCTCCGTCTGGGCCAAAGACGCCACGTTTGCCGCGGCCTCCTTCAGCTTTGCCTGAACCTCTAACGTCAAAACAAACACGCCCGTCCCTATCGCCGCTAACCAGAAAAGCACCCCTATTTTGTTCAACTTGCTAAGTACGCTTTTAAACATGTCTACCTTCCCCCTTCGTCGAATTAGCAAACCACAGTTCTCTCTCCCGAACCTTGACCGCAAATGAATACTAACAAGGGATAGTAAATTGAAAGGTAAGCAG
Source organism: Synergistales bacterium (assembly GCA_026002715.1). Lineage (GTDB taxonomy): Bacteria > Synergistota > Synergistia > Synergistales > Aminobacteriaceae > BNVG01. The sequence goes on along the minus strand of BOCC01000282.1, from coordinate 1,154 downwards.
CGGTAAATTGAGGGGTAAATAAAGGATAAATTTTGGTAAACTTCGCATTGTGTTCTATGTACGGAATACGGATTCCCCTTAGGAATAGACAGCCACGATGTTGGCTCTATCTCTTGTAATAAAATCAAGCGTCGGCTATAATTCCTGCGAGTGGCAATCTATTATCCATCGCGTGTTATCGAGGAAAACAGATAGATTGCGTTAAATGTTTATAGGGCGTAAATTTTATGAGCCTTTGAAACCTTTTTTAGAAACTTAGTTAAACGATTCGTTTATAATGGTTTACAGGATGGTAAACGTGGAGGGACAAATTTAGATGGCTGGCGTCAACAAAGGGAGCAAAACAAAAATTAGCGATAAAACCGAAGACGATAGCCTCCAACATTCTGAGCGTATCGATTATGACAATCTTTGGAAGACGGTGGTAAAGAGATATTTTTGGGACGCCCTAAAGATTTTCCTGCCTGAACTTTATGAGGCGGCAGACAGGAGCAAAAAACCAAAACCTTTGGAACAGGAATTGCAGAAGGTAACTTTTGATCTTGAGGGTGGAGCGAACCGTACAGACCTTTTAATGGGAATAAAACTTAAAAATGGAGGTTATAGTTTGATTCTATGCCATCTCGAAATTCAAGGAGAGGGCGGAGGTGACCTTCCTACACGTATGAATAGGTATAAAGAAGCGATACACCTCTTACATGACAAAGAGCCAGTTGGGATAGCCGTCATAACGGACAAGAGGCCGAAAGGTGAAAAAACATTCTATCACTCAGAGCAGTTCGGGGTTGAATCGCTCTATAAGTACGTGAACGTACCTGTCGCGGATTTAGAGGATGTTTTTCTTCTATCGAGCGAGAATCAAATCGGATTGGTGTTATACGCGGCAAAATGCAGTCAGCTGAGTGGAAATAGCGATAGCAAAAGGTTTCGTTATCTGCGTGATATATCGAACTTATGGGCAGAGCGTGGATGGGATGTAACGGACAAGCGCATCGTGTTATTAGCGGTGAGCTACCTCTTAAATCTCAAGAGTGAAAACTACGCTGAGCAGATGGTCGCACACTTAGAATCGCTCGTACAATCTAAAACCAAGGAGGAACGCATTATGTACGCGTCAATATTTGAGAGGGTCTACACTAAGCAGGGTATTGAAA
>BOCC01000281.1 GCA_026002715.1 Synergistales bacterium | reverse complement strand
GGTCCTTGTGTTCTTGGGCTGCGCGGGCGACAAACTCTTAGGAGGCGAGGCCGGCAGTTTCTTAAGCAGCGTTTGGGACTTCGCCGATACCGCGAACGGCCTCATGGCCATTCCCAACCTCATCGGCTTGCTGCTTTTGTCCGGCACGCTTCGTGAGCTCGTCACCGAGTTCGACAACAAGAGATTAGGCGGAGAGATTAATTTGTAGTTTTGGCTTTTAAAGAAAAGAGGGGCGCAAGCCCCTTTTTGTTCCTAAAGCGCCGGCAGGCTTGGCAATATAGCGCTCTAAGCTATGCTATAATCTAAAAATTATTAGTGACGCGCGAAAAGCGCGTATTTTATCTCAATTTGGGGAGGTAACAAACATGAAGATCGCAGGAACGCTCAGGAAGTTTCGCTCCGCCGTAATCGCCGCGGTGATCGTCTGTCTTTTTGTGATTGTCGCGTACGCCGCGGGCAACTCGCTGGGCAAACCGAGAAACGAGAGCGAAGTACCGGGGGATTGGACGCTCGATCAGAGCAAGAGCGTGAATTTATGGTTCAGTTGGCTCGACGCGGACGGCAATGACTTCGAGAAACCGCTGGAGCATTATTCACCAGCGGTTCGCAAACTCTTCGCCGACCCGGATTTTAGCCTGTTCGGGGACCATCCCGACTTTACCGCGGAGATGAACGCGAACAACGACAAGCCGGACGGGATAGTTAAATTTCTCACCAACGCGCAGATAAACGCGTACTTGGAGAAGTTGGCGGCCGAACCGGGGAACGACAGCATGACAATTCGCTACATGGGTGATTATCCCAAGGGCATAAGGATGCCGTTTCTGGTCTTCAGCCACCCCAAACTCGCGGACCCGAGCGGTGAGAACCTGCGCGCGCTGAACAAGCCGATCTTTTACCTGCGCGCCCAAATCCACGGAAACGAGACCGCCGCCGGCAGCGGCGCGATAATGCTGGCTCAGCGACTCGTGAGGAAACACGCGGACCTCGCTGGCGTACTCGATAAGATGTCGATAGTTATCCTGCCGCGCATGAACGGCGACGGAGCGAAAATCCACCAAAGAGGCACCAGCCTCGTGTCAGGCGACACGTGGGGAACCGGAGACCCGGATTATATGACTTCCGCCGGACCCGGCGGCGGCCTCAGCGAGTACGGCGGAGGACTGATGGCCGGACTCGACCAGAACAGGGACAACCTCTGGGTCGGGACTCCCGCCTCTCGCGCCAACGCGAGGATTTTTGCGGAGTACCAGCCGGAGATATGCCTCGACGCTCACGAGTACGGGTCAAATAGCTTCTACGGCCTGCCCAAAAAGACTCCTGCCGGGAGCAGCTTCGTCTACGAGACGAACCCCGCCAAGGGCAACATGATAGTGTTGAGAGATCCATATCCCGGAACGCCGATTTATTACAAGGAGCAGATGACCACCCAGTGGGCAAACCACCTCTTGGTGCCGGAAATTTTGCGAGACAGGTCCGAGACGATTCAGCAGAAAATTGTGGCCGGGCTTCTCAAAGATACCAACCCTACAGGGTCGTTCTACTGGGCGCCATACGTGGAGGGCTCTTACGGGCTTCTGATGGACAGCGACGCGGCGAGCCGGGACGTGGGCAGGGCCGGCCTCGTGCCGCTCACCTCACTGCCGACCGAGGACGAGCGTGAGAAGATGAGCAGGTGGGCCGACGCGAACGGCATGGTTCCGGGTAGCGGCGCGTATCGCACGTCCACAGAGGGCGGTTTCGACCCCGGAACGGCGAGAAACACCATGGCGCTGACCCCCGGAATAGGCTTCCTCGCGGAGAGCCGGAGCGCGGGCGGGCGGTGGGAATATCCGCGCAGGGTGATGGGACAGTATCTGACGTCTCTTTACTTAATCAACGCGGTGCTCG
>BOCC01000280.1 GCA_026002715.1 Synergistales bacterium | reverse complement strand
GTCTCAAACACGAGTTGTATCGCGGAAAGCAGCGTTTTGCCAAAACTGCCGGGTAAATACCGCTCGGTCATAACGTTGAAATCGCGCCCGATAAGCGTCGATGCTTCTTCCGCGCCAATAAAATCGGCGGCGGATTGCGTTCCCAGCAAATATTTTCTGTTATTGTCTAATATGAAAATAATATCGGGGGAATTTAGCAGCAATTGACCGATATATCTATCCTGTTGAAGTTTATCCGCAAGCATTGCCCTAAAAAAGTTTTCTTTGGTGGTCACATTGAGACTGTAAGTTTCTATAAGTCTGTCTTTCGCGCGCAACTCCCTTTTCTGTCTTCGTATTTCGGTTTCGGATTCTCTTATTTTCGCGAGTAACTGCGGTTCTTCCCCGCCCATATAGATACTCCAATCCTCACTATAATACGCAAGCTATAATTGAATAGTTATGGAAGCGGTTTGTTACGCGGTTTTCGCTGGGGTTATGGGAGGTCGGGCATATTTCGCCGCCGGAGTAGGCAAGCATAAACGGAGAGGCGCCGCTCAGTTTCCCGACCGCTAATTCAGCTTCTCGAAGCGGCTCCGTGCCGAACATCATGCGGCGGACGACGCAAGAGAAAATAATAGTCGCCTGTTTGTCAGGCACGGCGCAAAGGCGTTCCATCAATTCTTCGGAAGATTTGAAAATTTCATCGGCGCTCGGGTTAGTCAGCACAAATACAGACCCTTCGTCCATATATCCGCGGCAAACGCCGTAGCCGTTTTCATCAAAAGTGATCATCGCGCGGACGACCGGAATATTGTCGCTGTCGTTTCGTTTCTTGAAATTCATCAAAAACGGGACAAACTGCAAACCCATGTCCAATTTGCCGTTCTTGGCGAAGCCTATGTTTTCAAAATATTCGCTCACTGGAAAATCGTTTATTCTCTGAACAATGTGCCCCTTGCTCTTAGTGATTTCGCCGCTGTACGGCAGCTTGCTCGCGTCGGCTATCGTCGCCATAAAAAAGCGCGGAGACACTTCGCCCGCAAGGAGGATAAAGGCAATTTTATTTTGCGATTCAGCGCCGTTATAAAGGGTGAAACAATGTTCAAAGGTGACGGAATCGTCCACCGCGAGCGTACCGAATACCGGGGTGTTGGGGCAGGCGGACTCAAACGCGTATATATATTCGTCGCCCGCGTTTTCCGCGATAAGCGGCGGGAACGCCAAAACGAGTTTAGGCGCTGACGGCAGTCTCATCGCCGCCGTCTCAATCACACGTTTAGACTGCGCTGTTACGTCGCCTCCGGGGGTTATCTCGTCCGTATATCCCACTTCAAAAAATACGTCGTCGCCCGTAAGCACCATAACGGTAAGCATAAGCATGCCCGCCTCGCCGTCAACGGCCTGCGTCATAGTCGAAGTGCCCGCCACAGGGAACGGCAAAGCGGCGCACACGGCGCCATATACGCCGGAATCTATAAATTCCGTGTCGCACATAAGAATACCCGCTGTGTGTTTAAGAAGCGAAAATTCGCTTAACTGCGCGGTAATTTCCTCAACCGCGATGTCGCGTTCGTCAAATTCGTAAGTGAACAATGTCGTGGAACGTATCATAACTTTTGGTTTCCTCCGTGTCCCGAATACCCTGAGACCGCTTATATAGCTTTTTTATATTACCACACTTTTATCCAAAGCGTATAATGAGTTTTCTTGAGGGGGATTGAGCGTAATATGTCAGACGATAACGCATATATAAAATAAAGTAAAAAGCGTTATCGACAGCCAGGCGACGCCGCCGAGAATCACGGGCCTCAATCCGTTTGTCAAAAGGTCGCGAAACTTGATCTTAAACCCTACGCCGCACAGCGCGACGGTCGTCAGGAATTTGCAGATAACGCTGAGATTGCGGCCTAAGC
>BOCC01000279.1 GCA_026002715.1 Synergistales bacterium | reverse complement strand
CGGCGCTCCAGCTGTAATAATCATAGACCTTGTGCCTGACGGCGAAACTCCATGCGCAATACAGGACAAGCGCTATTATCGCCGTCGAGATAACCGGCATAAAGATCGCGTACCACCCAAACTTAACATAAAAATATCGTTACTGCCGCCCATCAGCAACACCTTGTTCGGGGCGTATGTTGTCATTTCATTATGAAAACGCGCAAGCATACCTCCGGTCGTATCGCCGTTGATTCCGCGGTTGATAAGCTCTATCTTTGCGCGTTCGGCAGTCAGCGTAACCCACGTATCTCGGCGGGGTACTCCGAAACCATAGGTAAGGCTATCGCCCAAACAGACAATTTTCAATATTCTCCCACCTTATTTTCTCTAATTAGCATGCTCCTGCCAGTCTTACAAAGTTTGAATAGTCATGCGCCTCTATAACTCATTGCTCAACCGCACCCCATAAGGGTTCCATTGGGCCAATAAAGCGTGGCTCAAACCAAATCTTATCTTATCCATTCTCGGCATTCCCCCTCGCAATACTTTCGGACGGAACAGAGCGCGCGGGAGATGAAAGTCCCACGCGTTTTCAGATTATCTGTTTCTGGCTTTGATGTCCTTAAACACCTGTTTCATCTTCTTTTTCCCGCCGAACATCCTGTCGATCTTCGCCTGTTCCGTCTGACGTGAATTCAGGCCCTCGTAAGCGAGCTCCCGACACAATTTCAGATAGTTCGCGAAGCGTTTTTCAGGTAGTACGCCTTCCTCGATAGCGCGCTTAACGGCACAACCGGGCTCGATAGTATGCGAACAGTTTTTGAATTTGCACCGCCCGGTCAGTTCGTCGATATCGGCAAAACTCTTCGAGAGGTCAGCGCTTTCCAACCCAAGTTCCCTCATGCCCGGCGTATCGATGACCATAGCGCCGCAGGGGAGGAGGATCAATTCGCGCATCGTGGTCGTGTGTCTTCCTCTGTCGTCGTTCCTAAGTTCTTGCGTATCGAACCTGTTTTCTCCAAGGAGACGGTTTATCAAAGTGGACTTGCCGACCCCTGAAGAACCGATGAGCGCGACAGTCTCTCCCGCTTTGAGATAACTCGCTATCCGAGAATAACCGTCTTCCGACATGGCCGACGCGACCAATATAGAAACGCCCGCCGCTACGGAATACGCCTCCCGCAGTTTCAATTCTATATCCCCGCACAAATCCGATTTGGTCAGGACAACGACAGGAACCGCGCCGCTCGCCCACGCCACTGACAGATAACGCTCCAACCGCCGAAGGTTGAAATCATTATTCAGCGACATACAAATAAACACCGTGTCGATGTTGCTCGCCACGATTTGTTCCTCACCTGACGCGCCCGCCGATTTTCGGACAAACGCGCTTTTCCGCGATAGAACGCGACGAATAACAGCGTTGCCGTTTTCGTTCTCGTTTCTGTCGAGCATGACGAAATCGCCTACAGCGGGGAAATCTGATAAGGTTTTGGCGTCGAACCGGAATTTACCCGAAACTTCCGCTATCACGGCGCCATTTTCACATATCGCCATATACAGGTTTTTCGACTGAGAAACAACCCTCCCGACAAAACAATCGGGATACAAACCGGCTTCTTCCGAAAATATGTCGCCGAATCCCCAATTTTTCAGATCTATTTTCTTCAATTGTCTTTCCTCCTAAAAGCTATGATGAAGTAGCTGATGGGAGGTTTTCCGCAAGTTGCTACCGGGCGTAAACCTCCCGATTCGCAACAGTCTCCGTCATACTAAACATATAGCAACGTCTCCTTCGTCTCAAATTTGTAACGCGCGAAGAATTCATTCCTGACAAAATACGATACCCAACCCCCGTATTTTTATAGAATTATCCTTCCAAAGCAAGTAGGCTCATTCCTTCTATTTCCCGCAAGGAC
>BOCC01000278.1 GCA_026002715.1 Synergistales bacterium | reverse complement strand
TCACTCCATTTTCAAGATTTCATTTACCCTTACCGCTTATGTGGTCTGTAGTTTCGTAGTAGTAGTTTAAGCAGAGTCTGTCAGACCTCCCAGGTATGCGCGTACTACCTTTGTATGCTCGCGTGCGTTCTTAGACCCCGACGGAAAGCTGTTCATTCTCGCTTAACGAATGAGACATTGCTGTCTGCTGCGGCTGGAAACGCATCGACTTCCGCTTTTCATCATTACGGGGCTGAATCGCTTCACGCTTTCGCATTGCGGCTCTCATACTCCCACGCCTACGCTTAAACCTCGCCTCGCGGCTTCGGCTCCAAGGCTTGGTACTGACTGCTTGCTAAGCTTTATCAGGTCGAGACTCTCACCCGACTATATTACGCACACCGAACTGGCGCACTCCAACGATAATATCGACCGCTGTCTATTCTAAAGGCTTCATTGAGTTCTTTGAACGTGTGTCCAATGACTATATCCTACGGCACAGCTTGGCTTATGCTTCACAAGCTAAGAGAAGCCATGGGAGACAGAGACAAGAAATATTATCTTGACGGGATTGTCGAGATGGACGACGCTTTTTTTCGCCTCTCCTGGCGAAGGCGGCAAAAGAGGACGCGGAACAGAAAAGATTCCGGCAATAGTCGCCCTATCACTGGATGAAGGAGGTCAGCCGGAACACATGAAAATACAGGTAGTGGATAAAGTTGACGGAGCCAACATTCTTGAAGTGGCAAAAGAAACCATAGCTTCAGGAGCGACTATTCGCACAGACGGATTGAATTCCTACAACATCTTGAACCAATAAGGAAGAATACGAACATCAGGAAGAGAAATTCGATCCCAAGAACAACCCTGTACATCTGCATTGGCTGCATGTCATGATCTCGAACTGCAAGGCTTTTATAGAGGGCACTTACCACGGATTAGACAGAAAACATCTTCAGCGCTATTTTAACGAGTTCTGCTGTCGTTTCAACCGCAGAGACTTTGGCAATCAGCTTTTCAACAGACTACTGAATGCCTGTGCTTCTACTGCGACTATAACTTATAAGCAACTTGTCGGGGTGAGGGTTGCTGAAACAAATCTATAGTCATATAATAAGTATGAGGAAAATTTTGAGAAGGGCGTGAAAAGGAAAATGAAAAAATCACTGTCTTTTTTGTGCGCATTGCTGGTCGTCTGTGCCGCAGGCACAGCCGCGATGGCTTCAAACGATCCGTTCGTCACGCACAGCGGACCTTTCGGGTACGAGCTGAAAGGCGTCCGGCTGGGCATGACCTTCAAAAGCCTTGACGAGGCGTTGAATTTCGCGGTGGCTAATGTAGGCTATAAAAATACGCTGGATAACACCGTCGATATCCGGGTCAACATCAATATCCTGCAGGATAAAAAGAGCGTCGGCGGGTTCTGGTTTTCTATGAAAGTCAAAGGCAAAAACCGGCATATACAACAGGTGGAGTACGGAGGGGAATATTTCATAAAAAATTCGAGTTCCCTGAAAGAGCAGGCGCAAATGGCGAAATGGACAGGCGACGAATTTGTCGCCTTCGTGAACAAATCTCCAAATTTGATAGTCCGTGCAGAGGGATTGGGAGAATTCCTCTTCATCAAAGAAAATCAAAATCTCTTCCGCCTGATACGCTACAGCTTCGGCAGCGGAAAATTTGAAAAAGAACTGCCCTCTTCACCAATGGGAGAAGATTTTGCGTTGCTTCTCATGAACAAGTATGGCGTCGAGGATTTCGCTAGAATAGACTACGATTATTTTTACGTTGATGAGAAGGTAACAACATAGTATTAAATTAAATATTAATACATATACAATATCACTTAATAACTACCATTTTTATGTTAAAATATCACCATGAAACTATACACGGTCTATCAAGCGGCGGAAGCGAGCGGTTTA
>BOCC01000277.1 GCA_026002715.1 Synergistales bacterium | reverse complement strand
CTGTCATGTCGCCTATGTATTCTACAAGAAGGCTTGGAATTTGATTTCGACCATTCATCTCCTCAGCATGTATGGGAACCACAACGGCGTCCGGATAGCCCTCTCCCAGTTTGCGCAACATTTCTTGTTGAGTTTCGCCTTGTGTAACGTCAAGAATCAGCCTTGCTCCAGCCTCTCGGTCTCCGCTCTTTGCTGCTCGATAATCGGGAGATTTTTGCATTTCCCAAGTATGTGACAACGCTATGATCAAAGGAAAATCTTCAGGCCACGCTTTGCCAATTAAATTGTCATCTTCCACCCCGCTCACCTCACGGCTATTTTCCCCCGTCGAGACTCCCTCTGTCAACCCCCGCCGTTTCGCCTGCTGTTGTCCGGCATAAAATCAATAACATCTCCGCCCTCCGCGGGGTTCGATATCCACTAGTTTTGGTGCAAGATTTTTGGATGTCAAAAAACATTCAATTTTTAGTATAATAATTAGCTAAAACAATAAGAAAGGACGATTATGGATAATATATTATCTATTAAACAAAATTTAGCCGCAAGAGTGCAACAACGCCGACGCGAAGGAAAATTAACGCAAATGGATTTAGCCGCTAAATCGGGGGTTAGTCTTGGCTCAATTAAGCGCTTTGAAGCTACCTGCGAAATTTCGCTGTCTTCATTGCTGCGGGTCGCCGTTGTTTTAGGGTATGAAGATGACTTTACCGCTCTCTTTGCCCGTAAAAATTATCAGTCTATAGAGGAGGTTATTAATGCAAAATAACCCTGTCAACGTTTTAAATGTCTTCTATCACGAACAACAAGTGGGACGCATCGCTCTCACCCCGAATAATTTGTGTGCTTTTGAATATAGCCCGAATTGGATTGCAAATGGCTTTGCCATTTCCCCTTTCAAATTACCTTTGCAAAAAGGTGTTTTCATTGCTAAACAAACCCCTTTTGAGGGCAATTTCGGAGTTTTTAATGACAGTTTACCTGACGGCTGGGGAAGGCTCTTGATTGACAGATTATTTTTAAAAAACACATTGACCCAACCACAGTCTCCATCCTCACTAAACTATCTATCGTTGGAAATACTGGAATGGGAGCGCTGAAATACCGTCCGGAATACCGGATAGCTGATGGCACTATGATTTTTGATTTGAAAGCTCTTGCGCGTTCTGGCCGGAATTGACATGCCTGAAACTAAACTCTTTGAGGAAAAATATTTCGGCATACTTCGCTTCGACCGTAAACCTAATGGAGATGAAGTAATGATGTTGTCCGCCAGCGCGTTGCTTGACGCCGATCACCGTCTCCCCGCGATTGATTACAATGATTTAATGAAAGCAACACTTGCCCTGACTCGTGATTTCAGAGAAGTTGAAAAACTTTTTCGGTTGATGTGTTTTAATGTTTTGGCCCACAATCATGACGACCACGTAAAAAACTTTTCTTTTCTTTACGACGATGGAAAATGGTCGCTTGCCCCAGCGTATGATTTGGTTTATGCCGCTGACCGCCGCTCCAACAGAATCATCAGCGAAGTAAGCGAAGCCGTCGACGCTAAATTATCTCATTTTACGGAGGACTAAAAACCCCCATGCAAGAATAATCACTTGCATGGGCTTCTTTTTCTTTTTTGTTCAGACTCGGTTCAGGCAGGCGTTTCTACCAGTTCTCGCCCAACACCTCGAAGTACGCCTGCGGGTGGTTGCAGGCCGGGCACTTTTCGGGCGCGCCGGTGGACTCGTGGATAAAGCCGCAGTTGCGGCAGCGCCACGTGACCTTTGTGTCTTTCTTGAAGACCTTGCCGTCGGCGATGTTCTTCGCAAGCCCTAAGAAACGCGCCTCGTGAGACTTCTCCGCGACGGCGATGCTGCGGAAGATGGCCGCTATTTCTTTGAGGCCTTCCTCGTCGGCAACGCGCGCAA
>BOCC01000276.1 GCA_026002715.1 Synergistales bacterium | reverse complement strand
ACGGCGGCAGAACGCTCCGCCGGCAACACAGCGTGTCCCGCCGGCGCTGAAATCTTCAGCGTGACTTCGCCATCTTCTTTCACATCCGTAATGGCTATGCTCCACAGTTTGCCTCCGTCGGCGCTGACCATTTCGCCTGTCGTCAAAATATTCGCGTTTTTGGTTATCTCGATGTCAGCTATCGTCAGCGTCGGAAGAGGTATTGAAAAATCAAGGCTCAACACGGCTGACGCCGCGACGCCCGCCGCGCCGTCAGCGCCCAAGGGCGCGAAATAGGCAATATCACGGCTTATGGAGTCGGGAAGCCATACGTGAGCCACTCCGTCTTTCGGTACAACAAACGGATAGTCATAACTCCCTATTTGCGTATTTACACTGGCGCGCATTCTCGCTTCGGGCTCTAAATCGTATGACACATGGGTTAAATCCTCGGACATAAGATTAGACATGAGATTTCTGGGGCGGTCGTCTGTCCAGTTTGGAGCGCCGGACTGCCCCCATACAGAGCCGCCCATAATTATCACCGCAGCGGGCCTTGCAAAACTGGTTCTGGCGCCTCTGCCTATATCTCTTGCCGGATTAGCTGGACTTATCAGGCTATCGCCGGCCCTTGCCGTTACATTACCTCCCGTTATGGTGATGCTGCCCGTGCCGCCAGAAATACCCCCAATGGCTCCTATGCCGGCGCCGCCACTGTTGGCGGTACCACCTCTTGCGTTTATAGCTACATTACCTGATATTGTTATGTTTCCAATGTCTAAATTATCACCAGTGCCTAATGTCTGTCCGCTCCCTATCCCGGCCGCCCCATTATTGCCATCAAAGCCCCCGCTCGCCGTCAAAGATCCGTCTCCGCGAATAAGCAGGTTTGCTCCCGAAGTCTGAATAGCGGCACGTCCGCTATTATAACTATACAATAAATTATCGCCTGAAATGACAATATCAAGCGACGAGCCATGTAAGTGTATAGGAAACAATAGCGTGCCGGGGGTATCTATCGACACGTTTTCAAGCGTCAAGGTTCCGGCGTAGTTTCTGTCTACGGAGATAACGGGTAAAACGTCTTTGGAGCGTGATTCAGGCGGCGAGTATATTCCGTAAAAAACGACGTCGCCGCTTGACGGCCCTATCATAACAGGGATATCGCGTGATTGAGTGAGAACGCTCAAATCGACGCCTACGACGGCGTATGAGGCGTCGGGCAAGGCAAGACATAAGAAAAACAAATAGAAAAACAAATAGAAAAACGCGTATAGAACGTGTCTATCAAGCGCGAAAAGCGTTCTTTTCATCGTGACACCTGTTTAAGACACTGTCACAGCTTTTTTAACAGGATTAGCGTAACGCCCGCGCTCAGCCAAGGCCTGAACGGCGTCGCGATAGCCCCAAGCGGACAACAGAATATCGCGTATAGTGAACTTTCGGCGGTCTCTCAACTCCGACCATACAGGCGACGGAAGAAACATCCACACGCGAAACGTCGCGCCGCCAAGACTTCCAAAATCAGACAACACAAGATATCCGGTCTTGCTGAACAACACAACCGGAAACGCGTTTTGCGAAATCATGCGATGCAAATCGTCGACAGCGAAAGAAAGGGATTCTATCTCGGCGATTTCCTTCCCGCCCGGAAGAGGCGTCAGGGAAAACCAGACCTTTGGCGCGCGATCTTGGGAGTCGAACATATCCGACGACATCCGAAGCCAAGTTTTCACTCTGGCTATGGCGTCAAAATCCCCCCTAAACAGAGAGAAACGCACGGCCCAATAGGTCATGGCGATAATTTCTTCCTTTTCGATAAGAGAAAGGACGAGGGCCTCGTTTTGAAAAATTTTTTCATCCTGAAAGGCCGGATGGCTTTTCAGAACACCGCGCAAAAGCAACGCCGTAGGCAGGTGCTCCCCGGGCGGCTGCATC
>BOCC01000275.1 GCA_026002715.1 Synergistales bacterium | reverse complement strand
CTCTAAAAGTTTCGGCCGCGGCTATCCGCTCTTTGAAAACGCGTCTTTCTCGCTCTTTTCCGGGGAAATAGTGGGGCTCGCCGGTCCGTCCGGGTCGGGAAAGACTACGCTGGGCAATGTTCTCCTTGGCCTGACGCGCCCGAACTCCGGCATCGTTTGCTGGGGAGGCGCGGACATCGCCGCCATGTCAGACGCGCAATTCAGAGAACTGCGCCCCCGATACCAAAAAATCTATCAGGACCCATTGGGCTCCTTTCCGCCTCGGCAAACGATTGGCGAGGCGCTGCGTGACCTGCCGGAATGTTCGACGGAAAAAATCGTTATTGAAACGCGCTCGGTCGGGTTGAGCGATAGCCTTCTGGAGCGATTGCCGTCTCAGTTATCGGGGGGCGAGTTGCAGCGTTTTTCTTTGGCTCGGGTTCTGCTGGCCGATCCACTGTTTATTCTGGCCGACGAACCGACGTCGAGGCTCGACATCTCAGTTCAGGCCAAAACTGGCCGGCTGATTCAAAAGATCGCGGAGGAAAGGGGCGTCTGCGTTCTTTGGATCAGCCACGATATTCCCCTTCTGAAAATTATCTGCTCGAAAATTATAGATATTACGGAATTAAAATAAGGAGGCTGGAGACGAATGGAATCGCAAAAAGAACTGCAAAATCTCGTGGAACGTTCTTGGACGGAGTCAGCGCCGGGATACGACGCTATCGTTGAGGCGGAGCTGCAAAGCGCAAAAAAGGATGCGTGGAAGACGCTTATCCTCGCCAATACCCCTAAACGGCAATCCGATAGGCTGAAGATTCTCGATATCGGAACCGGGCCTGGATTCTTTCCCGTCATTCTCGCCTCGGAAGATGTTGAGGTATCGGGTATAGACTGTACGGAAGAGATGGCGCGGATGGCCGAAAAAAATGTCTCTAAACATGGAAAGAAAGCGAATATTCGGGTTATGGACAGTCACAGTCTGGATTTTTCGGACGGGAGCTTCGATGTGGTGCTCAGTCGGAACGTCTCATGGACGTTGAGCGACCCTGAAAAAGCATATGCGGAATGGGCGCGGGTCGTGCGTCCGGGAGGGCGCGTTTTGATTTTCGACGCCAATTGGCAGCGACATTACCACGACGAAGAGGCGCGAAAATTTTTTGACGAACATGATAAAGATTTTTTCGCCCAGTACGGAGAGCACATTGAAGGTTTTATGAACCATTTCAGAGACCCTGAGCAGGCCAGAACTCTTCGCCGTTCCACGCCTATGGGAACACATCAGCGTCCCCAATGGGACTTTGACGTTTTGTTGAAGCTGGGGTTTAGACGCTTTCATTTCGATACCCGCGTCGGAGAAGTCGTATGGACGCCGGAGGAGCAATTTAAGAACCGCTACGCTCCCATGTTCATGATTTCAGCTGAACGTTAGGCAAAAGCCATGTTCACTAATTCTGATGAAGAAGCGGTACATTCCGGGAAATACGTAATCCTGGAGGCTAACATTGACGACAGCACCGGCGAGCAGATGGGGCTGGCAATGGACAAGCTCTTAGAGGCAGGGGCCTCCGACGCGCACTATATTCCATGTTTCATGAAAAAGGGCCGTCCGGGTTATCTCTTGAGAGTACAGTGCAAACAGACTGACGTAGCTGAATTTGAAGACATAATTTTCCGCAACACGACAACGATAGGCATCAGAAAATTGGCGTTTGGGGGTACAACGCTGACGCGGGAGTTGATTACAGTCGATTTGCCATATGGAAAAGTCCAAGTCAAAAAATGTTTTTGGCGGGACGACATTTTTTACTACCCCGAATATGAAAGCGTAAAGAAATTGGCTGAGACCAGCGGCAGGTCTTTTAGAACCGTCTTTTTTGACGCCGAAACTGCCGCCCGATCAGTTCCGTAAGAATGAATGAATGGATATATATACAATGTCAACAACTTAAGAAAGTTGTAA
>BOCC01000274.1 GCA_026002715.1 Synergistales bacterium | reverse complement strand
ACACCGCGGGGCCGGGTATACCAGAAGACAATTATATGGTAGACCCACTACGTCGCATCGACTATGACGAAATTATCTCGCTTATAGATCAGAAGCGTTATTTTGTCCTCCACGCCCCGCGCCAAACTGGAAAGACGACTTCTCTCTTGGCTATGGCGGAGCGAATCAATGAAGATGGCCGTTATTATTGCGTCTACATAAACGTCGAGCCGGCACAGACGGCGCGGAATGATGTGACGGAAGGCATGACGGTTATTTTGTCTTGCTTTGACAGCGCCACCCGTCAGTTTTCAAATCAATTCACGCTTTTCGCGCAAAGTAACCCCAATGAGATTGTCTTAAAAAGAGGTTCCGGAGCAGCGTTGTCTTTAACGCTGAAAGATTTTTGCGAAGCTCTCGATAAGCCCCTCGTCCTCCTCATAGACGAAATAGACTCTCTCATAGGCGACACGTTGATCTCAGTCCTGCGCCAACTCAGAGGAGGCTATCCAGACCGCCCTAAGTCATTCCCAATCTCTGTCATCCTTTGCGGCGTACGAGACGTAAGAGACTATAGAATCCATACGGGAAACGGCGATATTATTACGGGTGGAAGTTGCTTCAATATCAAGGCCAAATCTCTCAGATTAGGAGATTTCTCACAAGGCGAAATAAGAGAGCTTTACGAACAGCACACAACAGAGACAGGGCAGATATTCGAGGAAGATATATACCCCAAAGTCTGGAATCTTACCCATGGTCAGCCTTGGCTCGTAAACGCCCTTGGCAATCAAGTTACTTCCGAGATGAGAGAGAACCGCGACAGAAGCCGACACATCACGCTCGACATGATAGAAGAAGCCGCTAACGAGCTTATCATAGAACGAGCAACGCATTTAGACCAACTCATAGACAAACTCAGAGAGCCGCGCGTAAGCGGTGTATTGAATGCTTTTTTGGCGAGTGAAGGATGGGAATCCAATCCGCCTGAAGATGATATTCAATATGTTATAGATTTAGGTCTCATGCGCCGAGAGGATAAACAGCTCGTTATCTCAAACGATATATACAGAGAAGTCATACCGCGCCAACTTACAAGCGTCATGCAGGACAGGTTTGGCGAAACACTTGAGCAGGCTTGGTACATATCCCCCGACGGTTCTCTCGATATGCCGAAGCTGCTCAGAGCTTTTCAGCAGTTTTTTAGAGAAAACTCAGAGAGCTGGCTAGATCGTTTTGACTATAAAGAAGCTGGATTTCAACTTTTGTTACAGGCTTTCTTGCAAAGAATCGTAAACAGCGGCGGTTTGATAGACAGAGAATACGCCTTAGGGCGCGGGCGAGTTGATTTGCTTGTACGCTGGCGCTATCCTAAGGGAGCAGATATAAGTACCCGTAAAGAGCAGAGAATAGTTATCGAGCTAAAGGCGATAAGAGCCAAGACGCACAACGCGAGTAAAGTTCTTCCCGATGGCTTGGAACAAACCGTTCGCTACACTTCTCGATGTAACGCTGGCGAGGCGCATTTGGTTATATGCGACGAGAGACCGGGTAAGACTTGGGATGAGAAGGTGTATGAGCGCGTGGAAGAGTTTGAGGGGCGGAGATTAAATGTTTGGGGGATTTGATATCGACGGATGAAACTGTTCGCGTCCGTGCCGAAGGTGTAAAATTATTCGATAACTCGTATGTAATTCCGTTCAAGGCAGTGAAAATAAAACATAGATAAGCGCGGAGAAGGAGTACCGATAATCATCTGAGCCGGATTAGCGAAAGGATAGACAGTGATGAGTAAATTGTCGAAAGGAAGACGCGCGAACAATCAAACAGTAGAAGCGGAGGGCGGAATTGTGTCTATCCCTCGCCTGTTGCCCCTCAAAAGCGACATTATCTTCAAACTCGTCTTCGGCGACGCTCGGTATATTGAAATAATCCGTGCCTTTTTGGTCGCGACTCTCGACATAC
>BOCC01000273.1 GCA_026002715.1 Synergistales bacterium | reverse complement strand
GACAACGGACTACCCGATGATACATACGCTCGCCGACGCGGGCGCGAACTTGGCGGTGAAAGACAACGACGACCAAACCGCTCTGATGCATGTCGCGGATAAGGGTTATTCAAGCATATGCGTCGCGCGCGCTCTAATCGAAGCCGGCGCTGACATTAACGCGCGCGACAACAAAGGACGAACAACTCTGGAGTTGGCCATGAATGAAAATTGCGGGTATGAATTTGTTAAGTTCCTCCTCGACTCCGGGGCTGACCCAAAGCCCATGAACAGGTCCGACGCGACAGAGCTCGGCGAGGAAGACGAAATTACGGCGGAGTTGTTGAAGTACGGGCTAAAGCCGCGCGCAAATTTTAGCGACGCTTTTGCTGACAACGACGCCGAGATAATAGTCACAGCCATCAAAAACGGGATAAATCTGCGCGTCTGTGACAAAGACGACAAACCTTTTTGGAAAGCGGCGCTGAGTTATGGAGACAGCTTGGCCGTTCAAGCCTGTATCGACAGGGGCATGGACCCGAACGAAGTATGGGAAGGAGAGGGAATCATCACTTTTAAAAGTTTCCCCGAATCGTGTCCGCTCTATATCGCTATCGAGGCGTACAACGCCGACGCCGTGAAAACCCTGCTCGAAGCCGGGGCGAATCCCCGTTCCGTTTTGCGTAGTTCGTTTTTACGCCTTAGAAATAATATCTTCCCTGACGAATTAGGGCGCGACAAAAGCGATGGGGATTCTCAATTGTTGACCGAACTGAAAAAGAAACTCGACACAGGAGAAGAGATTTTGCGCGTTCTCGGTGAGGCCGGCGCGGACATCCCCAAGGGCGAAAGTCTCACCTATGTCAGCATAAACGCTTATCATAAAGATGGCGGCCGCTACGAGAACGACGAAGACCCCGCCATAAAATTGCGGCGCGCCATCTCGCCGGGCGCTCTCAAGCTCCTGATAGACGACAAAATCGACGTTAACGCAAAGGGCGATGACGGCATGACGGCGTTGCATTGCTTTGCCGTAAAGTGGGGTGAGTATTTCAACACCGAGGCCATGATCAAGCTGCTGGTCGAGGCCGGAGCCGATGTGAACGTTCGCAACAATGACGGCGTAACGCCCCTCATGTATCTTTCGGATGGAGTCACGCGGCATCCTCGCTCCTGGGAATCCATAAAACTCTTAGCCATGTCCGGCGCTGACTTTGACGCTGAGGACAACGACGGCTTAACCGCGGAAGGTTGGCTGATGGTCCCCGAGCACAATGCGTTTGGGATTATGACGATGGAAGATTTGCTGATGGTCTCCGAGCACAATGCGTTTGGGACGATGCGAAAAGAACTTTTGGGCGCGGTGCGAAACGCGTTCACCGGCGAAATCGACGCGCGGGAGAAAGCGAACATAAATTTGATGACCGTCGCCTGTTGGGGGAGCGTTCCTCAAATTGAATCCGTCATGTCGCGCGGCGCAGACGTCAATGCGGCAATCGACGGCGGTCACACTCCTTTGATGTTTGCCTCTGTCTATAACACTAAAGAAGCCGTTCAATTCCTTATCGAAAAAGGCGCTGACATAAACGCGAGAAGCGCCATGCATAAAGACACGGCTCTCATGCTCGCGATTCGGAGCGGACGCTCCGACATAGAGACCGTCCGCGCTCTTGTCGAGGCCGGAAGTAACGTGAACGCCGCAAACTACGATGGAGACACGCCGCTCATAATGGCGGCGAACACCTGTGAGACTGACGAAATAGTCAAAATCCTCATCAAAACAGGCGCGGACGTGGACGCCCAAAACCACGGCGGGAAAAGCGCCGCGACCATTGCCTTGGAGAAACGACACTTTCAGACCGTCAAAACGCTGCTCGTCTCCAGAGCGTCTCTTGCCTCGGACGAAGTCAAGACCGAAGAGCCCGACGCCAAAAATGACGACAAAGGAACCCAAGACACGACAGCGGCTACGTTGCTGAGA
>BOCC01000272.1 GCA_026002715.1 Synergistales bacterium | reverse complement strand
TTATGAAAGAACGTACTAAAATGTCATAAAATCAAGGCTTCGCAATTTATGTGCAATTTTTTGTATCAAAGACTACATTATAGAAAGCCTTGAAAAATCAGCACTTCTGCCCCGCTGGACAGTAACCTTTTTTATGCGTTTGCCCTGCTCAAATTCCCTTACTCGTTTACAAAGGCGTGCCATTATGATATATTTAAGCAAGAAATTGTTTGATTTTTGCGTTTTTTGCGCCTGTAGCTCAGCGGATAGAGTGACGGCCTCCGGAGCCGTAGGTCGCGAGTTCAAATCTCACCAGGCGCACCAAAATAAAAAATAAGCAAGTTTAACACAGTACAAAAAGCCCGCTAACAAGTGGGCTTTTTGCTTATACTATCATAAATAATCAGTGTTAAAGCCTATCTATAAAATATAAATCCATAAATATTTATCACAAGCCGTGTTATAAATATTACTTGTCTATATTTTTATACTAAAATCTATTGCAAGCAAACCTTTTTTGGTATACAATCGGTTTACCATTTTTGAGAAATGGATTGTATACCGCATTCGCGCGCTGTGATTGCTACTCAATTTTTCAGCGGCTTGGTATACAAGGATTTTAATTTGATGTATACCGGAGGTAGACAGCAATGTTATCAGATGTGGCGATTCGAGCGTTAAAGGCAAAAGATAAGCGCTATTTAACTGCTGATGGTGGCGGCTTGTATATCGAAGTTATGCCAACAGGCGCAAGGTTTTGGCGTTTTAGGTATACAGAAAACGGAAAGCGCGGTATTCTTAGTTTAGGTGAATATCCGCTCATATCTCTATCTCAAGCGCGGCAATGGCGTGACGAGAAGCGGATAGCGCTATTAAAAGGCGAGAGCTTAATCAAAAAGCCATCGTTGACTTTTGAGGTTGTGGCGAGAGAGTTTCATACCAAAATGTGCTTACCGAAGACGCCGAGACACGCTCAGAAGGTTATCTCAATAATGACTCACCATATTTTCAAGCACATAGGACACATGCCTATTACGGACGTAAAAGCTGTGGACTTGAAAAAGCCACTTGAGCTTATAGAGTTGCAAGGCAAGAACGACACGGCAAGCACGGCGCGTCAAATCTGTGGACAGATATTCCGTTATGCTATAGCGGCTGGATATACTGAGACAAATCCGGCAGACGCTCTAATAGGCGCTCTGTCGCCGGTTGTGGTTAAGAATAGGCCGCATATATCCGGCAAGGACAACATAGCGGACTTAATGAGGCGTATCCGCGGATATAACTCTTTTGTGGTACAGAGAGCCATGTTGTTCTCCGCTTACACGTTCCAAAGACCGGGAGAAGTCCGACACGCCGAATGGAAAGAGATAGATTTTGACGCGGCTTTATGGCGCATACCAGCACCAAAAATGAAGATGAAACGCGAACACCTTGCACCATTGGCGCGGCAGTCCATAGAGCTTTTGAGAGAGATACAAGAGCTCACAGGTGACGGACAATATATATTTCCAAGCGTAAGAGCGCCTAAAGGCGACAGGCCTATGTCTGATGCCACAGTATTAGTTGCACTTCGCTCCATAGGATACAGCAACGACGAGATGACGGCGCACGGCTTTCGCGGTATGGCGTCGACACAGCTGAACGAGCAAGGATACAACAGAGACGTTATAGAACTGTGTTTAGCTCACGCCGAGAACAACAGCGTCAGAGCGGCTTATAACCACGCCGAGCGGTTAGACGATAGGCGCTCAATGTGCCAAGACTGGGCGGACTGGTTAGACGGGCTGAACGCCGATTGACGGAAGGTCACCTCTAAAAACCCATTAAATCATTTCTATATTGCCGGCAATGACGCTTTTACGGAACTTGCGAGGTAAAAGTTGTTATTCTTACCTCTGTCGATATTCTGTCGATATGGATTTTGTGGTGTTTCGCAGCTTGAATTGGTTTTTCTGCTATTTTGAGCAGAAAAACCACATA
>BOCC01000271.1 GCA_026002715.1 Synergistales bacterium | reverse complement strand
CTATTCCTCCGCATACTGGATTTGCGCGAAGACAGCGAAGCCGAAATCGCTGAGGCTTTGGGTAATACGTTCATGCCGTCACTGTCCGCGCCATACCGTTGGCGCGATTGGGCGCGAAAAGGCGGGGCGAAACGTAAAGAGCTTACGGAGGAAGGCGGCAAGCTCGGCGCGTATTTTGAGTTTGTGAACGACAAGCTAATCCCGCACTTGAAACAGCTTCGTGATATGCCGGAAGCGTCGTCGCGCCAAAAGGTCATCAGCGAAATCCTGTCCGGCGTGGAGCGCGTCCGTATAGACACGGAAAAGAACCTGCTTGATATTCTCGATAAAATAGACGAAATCTCAAACGATAACATAGACGACACCCATATCTTCACTATGTCGCAGGTGTATGAAGAATTGTTACTCAAAATGGGCGAAAAGGGCAACGACGGCGGGCAGTTCTTTACGCCGCGCGAGATTATCCGCGCAATGGTGAAGGCGATAGACCCAAAGCCGGGCGAAAAGGTGTATGACCCCTGTTGCGGTACAGGCGGCTTTCTTGTTCAAGCCTACCTCTATATCTATGAAGCGGCGCAAGCGCAGAGCGCGGACGCGCTTGAGACATTGAAAAACAACACCTTTTTCGGGCGAGAGAAAGAGAATTTGATATATCCCATCACGCTTGCGAACATGGTGTTGCATGGTATAGAATCACCCTCGATTTGGCATGGCAACACGCTTACGGGCAACACTATTTTCGACGGACTGTTCAGCGACGCGCCGAGTAAATTTGATATAGTGCTTACAAATCCGCCGTTCGGTGGCAAAGAGGGCAAGGAAGCGCAGACAAACTTCGCGTACAAGACCGGCGCAACGCAGGTTTTGTTCTTGCAACACGTCATCGACAACCTAAAATCGGGCGGACGTTGCGCCATCGTGATAGACGAGGGCGTATTGTTCCGCACAAACGAAGCCGCCTTTATCCAGACCAAGCGCAAGCTGTTAGACGATTGCAACGTATATTGCATCATCAGCTTGCCAGGTGGTGTGTTCACCGCCGCCGGCGCGGGTGTGAAGACGAATATCCTGTTGTTTGAGAAAGGTAGCCGCACGGAAAAGATATGGTACTATGACCTCTCAGATATTAAAGTCGGCAAGCGAACACCGTTTACAATAGAAAGATTTGACGAATTTTTCGCACTTTTGCCTGAAGGGACGGACAGCGAACATAGCTGGACGGCTGATATAGACGCTCGCAAAGTACGCGCCGCCGCTGAAGCTAAACCATTCAAGGAACAGTCCGCAACGAAAAAGGGCGAACTTACCCGAATGGAAGTCGGGCTCAAAGAATTAAAAAAGCCGAACGTGAAAGACTTGGTCACTATCGCCGAAGTAGAAAACAAGATTGCTGTTGTTAAAACCGAGGTGAGCGAACTTGACGCAAAGATTAAAAACATCGAAGATGCGGTCTATGACTTGAAAGCGGTAAATCCGAACCGCAAAACGACGCAGGATACAAGAACGCCGGAAGAATTGATTGCGTTGATTGAGGAAAATCAGGGCGAGATTATGGCGGCATTGGCGGAGTTGAAGAAGCCGTAAACAAACTTGATTGGTGGTATATCAGGATGCTTTCCGTGATTAAAAAGATTAGAATTGAAAACTTCAAAGGTTTCGAGGGTGTGTTTGAGCTTGTCCTAAATAATGGGCTGAATATCCTTGTCGGAAACAATGAAGAGGGGAAATCTACAATATTAGAAGCTATTCATTTGGCGCTGACGGGATTGATTAACGGAAAATACCTCAGCACCGAACTGACACAGTATCTTTTCAATAATGCTGTTGTTAAAAAATACATTGACAGCACATCTGCAAAAACCTATGAGTTGCCGCCGCATATAAAAATTGAGTTATTCTTTGAAGATGGAATATTTCCATTGTTTATCGGCAATGACAACAGCTATAAAGAGGAAGCCTGTGG
>BOCC01000270.1 GCA_026002715.1 Synergistales bacterium | reverse complement strand
CGTCGTCATAAACCTCTTCAGTTCCTTCAGGCACTACATCTACTAATTTTTGACTGTCATGGACATTTGCTGGAGTTACCTCGTGCGCTATTATCAGTTTTGTACTCGCGTCGGCGGCAATATTATCCTTATAGCCAAAATGCGTTTCTTCGCCTTTTTTCGTCCATCGCGCGTCAAGGTCTGTCTGACTTAATTTATGTGTCAATGAGCGGTCGGCTTCGGGTAGGGTGGACTCGACAAGAGCTGCTTCTTCTTTGTTCAAATGAAAGGGCAACTCTGGTTGCTCAGTGTTTTCAGCTTCAGCCTTATCGCGGGCTTTCAAAATTTCGTTATCTTCTTTTGATATATTGCGTCTACGGGGTGCTTCAATAAATGTCGCGTCCACTATCGCGCACTTTGAGTATTCTAAACCAGCTTCAGAAAGCTCTGCAAGCAGAGCTTGAAACAAATCGTCATATTTGCCTGTTTCTTTGAGTTTCTCTCTCAACAACCAAAAGGAGTTAGCGTCTGGTGACGCGTCGCCAAACTCTATTCCACAAAAGCGCTGGAAGGACGCTCTGTCCGTAATTTGATATTCTATCTGTGCATCGCTGAGGTTGTAAATCTCGCCGATAAGTAATCCTTTGAATAAAACAGAACTTTTGATAGGCGGACGGCCACCTTTACCATCTTTTGTTTTATCAGGGCGAATACCGTCAATTATTGTGATAAATGGTGTCCAGTTCATAATCTTGTCTAATCTTTCTAATGGATCACCGAGATGGTCAAGGCGTCCATATATCTTTTCGTCAAGCAAAAAATTTAGTTGCATAATTCGCACCTACCTTAGTCAATATCGTTGTTTATCAGTTATATTACAGCATTTTTTCTCTTAATCTGCAAGGGGGTTTTTAGAGGTGACCTTTAATATGTCTATATATTATAAGTATGTTTGGGAGGAAAATGTGTATATTTCCGAAAAAGTTAACGGTAAGTACTGCTACGTCAGCGAATGCGTCTGGAACAAGGAAAAGAAACAGTTCCAAACCCCAGGCAAATGCGTGGGCAAATTAGACGATGACGGCGTTTTTAAGCCCAATCCCTTTCTTTCAAACCTCTTTCAAGCCGATCCTGCATCCTTGACTAAGCACGAGAATACTATTGTAAACACCGTCGTCAAGAAATACGGTGAGGAAGTTCGGAGTTTAGCCAGAGTCCCGTGCGAAAATACTGTGCAAACGATCATAAAGACAGCACATGCCGTATTTTACGGACCTAACCTTGTGTTTAGCACTATCACGAAGGCATTCCGGATAGATGCCATCCTTAAAAAGGCATTCTCGGAAGATACTGCTCTGGACATCTTGTCTATCGCCTGGTATATCACAAGTGAAGGAAATGCTTTGATTAACTCCGACGTTTGGCTGGATTTCTTCGAGAATCCGAGAGGTTCCGGCATGACAAGCCAAGAGATCACTCGCCTTCTCGACAAGGTCACTTACGATGGTATGATGACATTCTACAAATATTGGCTCGTACAAGCCACAGGAGAAAAGAAAAAGGGAGCGGGAAGTGAGCAGGTGCTTTACGATTTGACATCCATCTCATACTACGGATCGAATTTACATGCGGTGGACTGGGGTTACAACCGAGATCACGAGGATTTGCCACAGGTGAACTATGCCCTTTTGTGCCTGCGAAAGACAGGAATGCCCCTGTTTGCCTGGCCGCTTACGGGGAGTGTCAGCGATGTGCGTACGCTCGAAAACACGCTGCAATTCCTGGACAAGCTTGACTTCAGACCGGACTGCCTGATGATGGACAGAGGATTCGCCAGTCGTGAGAATATCACATACATGCTCAAAAAGAAGCACACATTTCTTCAAGCTCTCAAGGTGAATGCGGACTGGGTTCGCACAACACTGGACATAGGTGAGACAGATAGAATGAGGCCAGATTCAATGATAAAGGATGAAGGGAGGAGCTA
>BOCC01000269.1 GCA_026002715.1 Synergistales bacterium | reverse complement strand
CCGGTTACGTCGCTTGCCATCTATACGGGGACGACGAAGCCTGCCAATACGTATACTAAAGAATGGCAGGGAACGTCGGTAAACTTTATATATAACGCCTACAGCGTGGCCGAGGCCGATGAAGAAATGTTAGAACGCGACGACCGGCTTTTTGCTCTTCCGGTATTAGCCGCCAAAAGGATGTTGGACGCCGGAGGGAAAGCCGAGAAACGCGAGAGGTATTCCCTTGAGCTTCTCGACCTGATAAAAGCGCGTGAGTTAGAAGCTAAGAAAGCATGGTCGTTTCAGAATTTTGTGTATCGTATACTGCGGATAGGTGAAAAAGACATTGACCCAAAGGTTGAGGAGGTATGGAAAATGCGGTTCAGGCCGATAGATGATGTGGTTAAGGATATTTATCTGCGTTACGCAAGAGAAGAAGGCATAGAAGAAGGCATGGAAAAGGGCATGGAAAAGGGCTTGGAAAAGGGCTTGGAAAAGGGCTTGGAAAAAGGCTTGGAAAAAGGCAAATTTGAGGTCGCGCGAAAAATGCTTGCCCGCAAAATGTCCGTCAGCGATATTATTGACATCACCGGATTGAACGAGCAGGATGTACTCTCAATCCAATAGACACGGTCTTTTTGCTTAAGTATTAAATGCTCATAACGACATGTTATTACTCGAAAAACAGCCGGGCGAAACTTCGCCCGGCTGTTTTTTATTGCGCGTCGCGTCGTCGCGCTATTTCTCTTTCCGTTTCATACCCGCGCATACAAGGGGTAGCAGGGCAAGGGCGAAAACTCCAGCTCCCGCGTCGCAGCCGCCTCCGCCTCCGCTTTCATAGCCGTTGTAGGGGTTGTCGGGATTGTTGGGATTATCGGGGTCGTCCGGAGCCGCGGGGCCGCCGAAGATTATCTGTCCGTTGACGATAACGACCGTATCGGCTCCGCTCATCTCCGGGGGATAGGGATTTGTGCCGCTGTTTTGGTCTGTTATCTCCGTGTGTCCGCCCGTGATGGAGATTGTCTCGTTCCCGTCGTCCGCGTTGATAGCGTGACCGCCGCCGCTCGCTTCGATGGTGTTCGTGCCGTTCGTTATCTCCACGCCGCCCGTTGCGCTTATGGCGTCGGCGGTTCCTGTGCTCGTGATATTCACTATGCCGTCAGTGGAAATTGTCGTCTTGCCTCCTGAGACCGTGCCTCCGCTGTTCGCGCCCGTTCCGTTGTTAGAAGCTACCACGTTTGCCGTGCCGGTGATGGTGATGTCTCCTCCGGCTTTTATCGCTGGTTCTGTGTCGCCCGTGCCGGTCACGTTTGCCTTGACTGTTCCGCCGTCAATGTAAATATCCCCTTCTGAGGAAATGGCCGGGCCGTTGGTGTCGGATACTGAGAGAGTATTGCCTGTCTCTACGGTTATTTTGAGAGAACCGTTCCCTGTCTTGACGATCTTGGGGACGTTCACGTTATTTGCTACGCGAACCGTTATTTCTGTCGTCTCGGAGGCGATTTTTATCTCGTCCTTAAGATCGCCGGTAAGCGTCAGAGTTTTCGTCAACGCGTCCCATGTCCAGCCCGCGCCAGACGCGTTGTCGATGAGGTTTGTCCATTCATTGCCGATGGTGACGTTGTTCAATGGGTCGAGAGTAGGCGGCGCGGCGTTGGTGGTTACGTTCAGAACCGGGCTTGCCGCAGACGCCAGCGCGTCGGCTGTTTCGGCTAATCTTTGATAGAAAGTGTAAGCCGTGCTTGGATTCAGGCCGTTAAATACGTTGCTCGCTTGCCATGTCTTGCCGTCTTTTGAAAACTCATACAAAGCGTTAGCCGTCAGCGTGACGGTGTTATGCGTCTTGGTGTAGAGCGTTGGAGCAGAGGGCGCAGCGGGTGTTGCCTTGCCTACCGTAAAGCTCACGCCGAAGCTCGCTGAAATGCCGTTGCCGCCGCTCACCGTGACCGTGGCGGCGTATGTTCCCACAGCAAGCCCTGTGTTGGGATTGACGGTGAACG
>BOCC01000268.1 GCA_026002715.1 Synergistales bacterium | reverse complement strand
ATCAGAGGTTGGTTGTATACGTATTTATTCAACGATTTTAGCCAAGCACGACACTACAATAGTTATGGTATTGGTATCCCTCGTGATGGATTGATGTTTATTTTTGTCCCGGACAACAATTCTTCCTGTACGATATATCACCTACAGTACAATCAGACATACGAGAATGTTTCAGACGATGAACCACGCTCCGTGCTTTATCATAATCTCTACAAGATGAATTCATCCGTAGTGTTCTCAATTGCTTTTTTGGATAAGGATGGGAACGAAATTCATTCTCAGGTTATACGAAGAGAACCCCCACTTCCGGCAGTATATCGTTCTTTTTCTTATGATAATCATTATTTTATGCCTCTAAACAATTTAATTGGGTTTGCCCCCGGTTTTGTCAGGAGAAAAGTTGACGTTTTTCTCGACACTAAAGGCTTTGAGGATAAAGTCAATGTGGAACTCGACGCCGATGATCTCCAGAAGGTTGACAGCATGAAGTTTGAGGTTATTTTCGAGCCTTGACTTCAGCGCTAAGCGCCCATAAACCATTGTAAATACCATATTCTATACTTTTGTTAGGCACTATAAGACCCGTCTCTTCGGTAATGTCTTCGGTAATGAAAGAGACGGGTCTGTTTTATACTCATTTGCCTTCAAATTTACCAGACAGTCAATTAGGCGGCAGAACTTATCTCTTTGGATTCTGGCAAATTATTCAGCACTTGAGTATAACCGGAAGAAAGAACTTCAGGAGAGGGCAAGCGGGGTCGCCTATGTTGCGCCCGGTGACGTTGACTTTGTGACTCGCTCATGTTATCGTTGCGAAGCGGCTGAGCGCATAACAACTATTGCTGGGGGTCATAAAAATGTTAAGGATCAGTAAACGGTGCGAGACGCGTCCGGCGTCCGGAATACGCATGATGAGCGCGCTGGCGGAAGGCTATACGGATGTTATAAGTTTGGGCATTGGGGAGCCGGATTTCAACATCGCCCCAAACGTCGCGGAGGCGCTGAAGAAGGCCGTGGACGCGGGGAAGAACAAGTACACCCCGACGGCCGGCGTTCCGGAGCTTCGCGCCGCTGTCGCGTCTAAGTTGAAGCGCGAGAACGGCATCGACTGTACGGCTGATTCCGTTTTAATAAACCACGGCGCGAGCGAAGCCATCGCGGCGGCCATACTGGGGACGACGGACGTGGGCGACGAGGTTTTGCTTCCGGACCCAGCATGGTCCAACTATCAAGGACAGGTTCATATGGCGGGCTGCGTAAGCGCCTTTTATCCGCTGCTCGAACAAGACAAATTCCACGCCACCGCGGAGCAAATCGAAAAACACATCACATCCAAGACCCGTCTCTTGGTTCTCAACTCGCCCTCCAACCCCACGGGCGGCGTCACGACGAAAAAGGAGCTTCTGGAAATAGCGGAGCTTGTCAAGAAACACAACCTCGCGGTCATTTCGGACGAGCCTTACGAAAAACTTTTATACAACGGGGCCGAACACGTCAGCATCGGCTCGCTTCCCGGAATGCAGGACTACGTATTCACCGCCAATACCTTCTCAAAAACCTACGCCATGACCGGCCTTCGCGTGGGGTATCTACAGGGGCCGAAAGACGCTATGGCTTTTATAATCAAACTTCAAGAAGGCATGTCATCCTGCGTCAACGCCCCGTCTCAGTGGGCGGCGATAGAGGCGATCGAGGGCACACAGGATTATCTGAAAGAGAGGCTTTCTCAATATACGGCCCGCCGCGAGGTTCTGCTCAAGGGGCTGAACTCGCTGCCGGGCGTCAGTTGCCTGCCCTCAGAGGGCGCGTTCTACGCCTTTCCGAACATCTCGAAATTAGGTAATTCTCAGCAAGTGGCGGAGGACTGGCTGAAACGCGCGCAGATTATCGTTATTCCGGGGACCGCGTTTGGCTCGGCCGGGGAGGGTTTTGTGCGCGTCTGTTACGCTATCGGCGAGGCAAAGCTGAAAGAGGCCCTGTCCC
>BOCC01000267.1 GCA_026002715.1 Synergistales bacterium | reverse complement strand
ACGCCCACGCGGCTATCGTCATCCCGCAGGAGGCCATACTCGCGGACGCTCAGGGGGACTACGTTTACGTGGTGGACGCCGAAAACGTCACGCGCCAGCGCCGGGTGAACTTGGGCGCCGAGGCGGGCGCAGCGCGGGAGGTTGTCTCGGGACTCTCCGAGGGGGAGCGTGTCGTCGTCTACGGTCTGCAGTCTATTCGGCCTGAGATGAAGGTGACTCCGAAGAGATAGGAGCAGAACTAACATTAGATTTAGGCTATCCTGTCACGGCATGATTGCCGAGAAATTATATGGGAAGGAAGTGTGATATGATAACAAAGAAAGCCTGTTAAGTTATATCATGACAGAAAGGAGAAAGCCGGTATGTGCCGCCCGTCGCAAAATATGACATTTGCTTTCAAATCGAGCCGTTCAAAAACACGGTCCATAGTCGTCTTATTGTGCGTGGTTTTTATTGCCGTTCTTCTCCTTTCATCCGCGTTTATTTTGATACGTGCAAATCATACGCACGACCATGACGGCCCGGGCGGAAACTGCGCGGCCTGCACTCATGTCGCAGCCGCCGAGAATCTTCTGAAGACGCTCGGCGCCACGCCGATTGGCGCGTTGATTGTTCTATGCGGCCGCTATGCCGCTGTCGCCCGCTCAAAACCTGCCGTTGTCAAACCTGGCTCTTCAGCCCTCGTCTCACTGAAAGTGCGTCTCAATAATTAAATAACCTCCGATTATTACAGAGATTCTCATGCCTTTTTCTGAAAAGCGGCTTTTTGAGCGTCTTTCAGAAGATTTAACGTGTTCTTGTGTTTTTGTATCCAAAAACAAAAATGGAGGTTATCCCAATATGAAACAATTGTTATTTTTTATCCTTGCCGCCGCTTTGCTGGCGGCGTCGCCCGGCTACGGACAAAACGGCAAGCCCATAAACGTCATCGCCACCATTTTCCCTCCCTATGATTTCGCGCGTGAAATAGCCGGCGATAAGGCGAACGTCACCATGCTGCTGCCGCCTGCTTCGGAAAGTCATTCTTTTGAGCCGACTCCGCGAGACATAATAGCGATTCAAAACTGCGATGTGTTCATCTACATCGGCGGCGAGTCCGACGAGTGGGTGAATGGCGTTCTGTCGGGGGTGATTACGTCAGGGGTGAAAATTATAACACTGATGGACTGCGTGGAAGCAGTTAAAGAAGAAGTGGTCGAAGGCATGGAGGGTAAGGAGGAAATTAATTCGGAATACGACGAGCACGTCTGGACGTCGCCGCGCAACGCCAAGCTGATAGTCCAAAAGATATCCGACACATTGAGCGAAGTTGACGCCGCCAATGCCGATACCTACAAGCAAAACACGGCTCGTTACCTTGCTGAGTTAGATGAGCTTGACGCGAAATTTCAAGCGGTTGCGGACAGCGCGGCGAGAAAAACTATGGTTTTCGGCGACCGCTTCCCGTTCCGATATTTCGCCGACGCTTACGGGCTTGCCTATTTTGCCGCGTTTCCCGGCTGCTCCACGGAAACGGAGCCGAGCGCGGCCACCGTCAAGTTCCTGATTGACAAAATCAACGCGGAGCATATTCCCGTGGTGTTCCAGATTGAGCTGTCCAACGGAAGAATGGCGGCTGCCATCAGCGAATCTACCGGAGCAAAAACGCTGTTACTTCATTCCTGCCACAATATCTCAAAGAGCGACTTTGAAAGCGGCGTGAGCTATCTCGACATCATGACGCGAAACGCGGAGGCTTTGAAGGAGGCGCTGAACTAACATGGCGCTTGTCACTTGTCGGGATGCTTCCTTTTCCTATGAGGGCAATACGGCTGTAAGCGGTCTGAATTTTGAGGTGGAGCGCGGCGACTATCTGTGTATTGTAGGTGAAAACGGCTCCGGCAAATCTACGCTTATCAAGGGATTGCTTCGCTTGAAAACGCCGCTGTCGGGGAGCGTCTCGATGAGTGACGGCCTCAAAGCAAACGAAATCGGCTACTTACCCCAAC
>BOCC01000266.1 GCA_026002715.1 Synergistales bacterium | reverse complement strand
TGTCGAAACACTGCGATCTATTTCGATGACCAGTTTATTTTATAACTGTTCCTAAAGTCACAATTCTGCGACTTTACGTCCATTTTGCCAATAAATTGCTAAAATTTTCTTAAATTAACAAAAAATGAATGAAATTTTGGGAGGGAATGTCATGAAATTCATTACGATTCTTATAGGGTGTTTTTTGGCGGCCGGTGGCGGGTACTGCATCGTTAAACCTGGCGCGACGTTTTTGGGCGCCGGATGGATGACGCTCGTCGGCGTGAGCATGATGAAGTTTAAAAACATTATGGTTTATAGAGTAGCGTTATCTCTTTTTTGCGCGTTCTTTATGACGCTGGGCGGCGTGTTCTTCGCAGTTGGGACCGCGATGGCGGCGAGCGATAGTCCAAGCCCTCTGGTGGACACGCCGGATATCCTCGCGGCAAACGGGGGCTTCGGCTATCGAAAAGTGAATATGCTGGCGATTGTGGCTCCCGGTCATGGCGACGCCACAGGGCAGGCGCAGGCGTATTTATTCGACAACTCCGGTAATAAGAACGGGACATTGAGAGACTATAATTTTGGGGATTTCAACGTAACGTCCGAGCCATTCCAATTGAGCAACAACAATATCGCCGCGACGTATCGGCACGGAAGGAGCGCCGCGCTCACAGTCAAGCCGGACTCGAACGGTGATTATCGCTTCTTCGTGCCCATGTACCTGGCCAAAGCGCGGTACTTCACCATTGGAAAAGTAAAAAAAGACAATAACGGCAACATGAATATCGATGATGTCAAACGGATAAATCTTGCAACCGGGTCGAACGCGTCGTTCGCGACGGACGCGACCGCCGGGCTCTTCATCGACGGGGAGGAAACGGAGAGCTTCGTAGTGGGGGAAGCGGCGTACTATGACGGCGACGTTGGTGATTATATCAGCTATTACGGCAGCACCAGTCCGGTGAATCTCGGCTTCCGGGTTATTCCGGGAGAAGCGTACAACGCGGACAGTTATCGTTGGAGTTCCGACAATTATACGAGTGTCGCTAAGGGGCAAAAACTTGACTTGGGGATTGTGCGCGTCGCAGCCGGCGATTTCGACGGTGACGGCAAGACGGAGTTCGCGGTGGTGATGAGCCACTACGACCGCAAAGCTTTCAGCGGGCACACCAGTAACTTGAATCACGCCGACCACTTCGCGCATCCGAAGGTTCAGGTTTATAAATGGAACGGCGGAGCCATGAAGATGAGCGAAACAATTCTGTGGGACGACGCGCACGTTATCGGAGAGTGCGGTTATGTCGGTTTTCTTGATTTTAATCACAGGTACGGAGTTTTGGCGGAGGCAGGCGATTTCGACGGCGACGGGCAGGATGAACTGGTGTGGGCGGCGTTCAAGCAGCCGACTGACAATCCGCTTTTGTCCAAGGTGTCTCCAATCATCGCTTCGGCGTTTACTTTCGACAAGGCTAACCTCGCTCCAAAAGAGGTAAATTATGTCACGCCTCCGATCGGGCCGTCCAAATTTAACGACTTTACCAGCCAGTACATATACCCGCATTTGTCGATGCTGATAGCGCCTCTTCGCGGCCAGCTCAACCCGGTTACCGGAAAAACCCTGTCTCAGCTCGTACTCTCGGACAGGAGCAGATACTGCGTTTACGAAGCCAATATCGACGAGAAAGGGGTATTCAAAGGAATCAATCCCGGTTATTCAGGCTTAGTCAGCATAGGCAACGGAAAAAGCTCAAACATCAACGTTCCGCTGCTCGCGGCTGATTTTCTGGATGAAGGTTACGCTCTCGGTGACCCGGATTGGTATGTGATGTCGGGGCACAAAGACCTCTCCGCAGTCGTGCAAGTTCCGCCCTATCACGTGGATTATGTCCCGGTGGCGGACGACCCCACCTCGAAGCTCCGAAATTTCTCGTTTGTGAGGGATAACTCCGCCAACTACACGGTTACCAATACCGGCAGCACGACCGACACGTTCACGGCGCGCGCTTCGGCCAGCACCGCGAAGGGCGGCGGGCTCAATGCCAG
>BOCC01000265.1 GCA_026002715.1 Synergistales bacterium | reverse complement strand
CAAAAACAACTGCACAGCAGATGTGCAATTTTTTAGCCGAAAATTCTAATATTGATTTTTACACAATATTTTTTACAAACGTATATGGGGTTGGTGATTATTCAAAACGCTCCACAAACTTGCTTATTAAAGACTTCATTGATGATCGTCCGCCTGTTCTTATAGCCGGTGAACATTTACACGATTGGCTCTACATTGACGACGCATTAGAAGGTTTGACAGCGGTAGCGGATAGGGGCGTTCCCGGAAAAGATTACTATATTGGCAATCAAAAGCTAAAAACTTTCAAGGAAATTATAAGTGAAGTTCGAGATATTCTAAATCCAGCCATGAAATTAACTTTTGGCGGATTTCCTGACGAAACGTATGTTGATTATGCTAAATTTGATTTAGACGCTTTACGCAAAGATACAGGATTTACAATATCCTGTGATTTTAAGAAAAGTATTATGAAAACAACCGAATGGGTCAAATCATTAAATTGGTAGGTATGCATAAATGTACGATATCGTTGTTGTAGGATCCGGTTTTTCTGGAAGTATAATTGCGCGTAAGTTGGCCGAGGAATGCGGGAAAAAGGTTCTGTTGTTAGAGCAGCGTTCACACGTCGGTGGCAATATGTATGACGAGCGTGACGAGCGCGGAATCTTGATTCATAAACACGGCCCGCATCTTATCAGTACCAATAGATATTGGATTATTGAATATCTTGAGCGTTACGCCGAGTTGGTGCCGCATAATGCAAAATTGCTTAGTTTCATAGACGGTAAATATGTAAGGCTTCCTTTCAATTTTACCACATTACAACAGCTCGTTAGTCCTGAAAAGGTTGAAGGGTTGCTTGCGAAAATGCGGGAGGTCTTTGCCGGGAGAGATCGCGTCTCGATTTTTGAGCTTGTGGAACATGCTGATACAGATATACGAGATTACGGAGATATGTTGTTTAAGAAGGCGTATAAAACGTATATAGCTAAACAATGGGGTTGTTCTCCAAGCGAAATAGACCGCAGCGTCTTGGAACGCGCGCTCATGTGCATTGGTTACGATGAACGCTATCTTAATAAAGACTTTCAGCGTCTGCCGAAGTATGGCTTTACAAAATTGTTTGAGAATATGTTAGATCACCCCGACATTACCGTAAAGTTAAACTGCAATGCTTTTAGACATCTAACCTTGGATGAAAGTTCCGGGACTGTTTTCTGCGATGGCGTGAAATATCAGCAGGTTATCTTTACCGGCGCTATAGATGAACTACTCAGCGAAAAATTTGGCCGCCTACCTTACCGCTCAATATATTTTCACTACGAAGTAAGGCGCGCAAATGATGGATTGCCATGCGAAATCGTATCGTATCCACAGGCAGAAGGTTATACTCGCAGAACAGAGTATCGCCGGATCAACTATATCCCCATAGAAACCGATGACACTGTAATTGTAACGGAATACCCAGTGATATACGATAAGGACGCTGAAATAGGTAATTTGCCGTATTACCCAGTTTTAAATGTTGCAAATACTCTCCTTTACCAGAAATATGTACATGAAGCTCAAAAATATAGCAATTTGTTTTTGTGCGGTAGGCTTGCTGAGTATAAATATTATAATATGGATGCGGTGATTGAAAGTACATTTGAGAAGTTTAATTTATTGAAAACTAAAATTGACCTGTAAAATATTACTTGGATAAACGAGTATGAAAAAAACAATTTTTTCCTTAATTCAATCTTGGGCTCATAGCGGCGGCATAGTAAACACAACCGACGAGATAGTAGAATGGATTATGAAGCGCAATAAATCATTGATGGTGCATATTGAAAAAACCGCGCTATCTTCAAATGATTTTTGGTTCTATGATTCCATTCCGGGAATCATCACGAATCGGAACGGTAGTTTTTTTTCTATTTCAGGAATAGTTTCAGGAGATGTAGAGCAGCCTATTATCATACAAAATGAAATCGGCTATTTAGGCATTATATGTAAAGAAATCAGCGGCGTACTCCATCTTCTGATGCAGGCTAAGATAGAA
>BOCC01000264.1 GCA_026002715.1 Synergistales bacterium | reverse complement strand
GCGGAGCGTGGGACGTAGCGCCGAGCCCGTCCCAAAGGCCTATATCGTCGAGCTTCAAGACCACTCCGTCAGTCGCGTAGTCAAGCTCGTACCGCTTTTCCCGCCACTGTTCAATAAAAGCTATAGCTTTGTCGAAAGAGTCGCATACCTCCCAAGCGCCCTGAACGGGCAAGCCCCATTTTTTAAGGCGCCGCAGCGCTTCGCTTTGGGTCGTCACTCCGCGCCCGCGCGCGTCCACAATATAATACAAAAAGGCCGACAACCCCCGCAGCGCCGTCACGCGGGAGTCAAGCTGCCGCAAGCTCCCCGCCGCGGCGTTGCGGGGGTTGGCGAAGAGCGGCTCGTCGTTCTCTTCCCGCGCTCTGTTAAGCTCGGCGAACTGTTCGCGCGTCATTATGACCTCGCCGCGAAGCTCGACGCGCCCGGCAAACTCCGCCGCGTCGCCTTTGAGTTTCATGGGCAAATTTTTAAGTGTACGGATATTTTCGCTGACGTCCTCGCCGATCTTTCCATCCCCGCGCGTGGCCCCCCTCACAAA
Organism: Synergistales bacterium; assembly: GCA_026002715.1. Lineage (GTDB taxonomy): Bacteria > Synergistota > Synergistia > Synergistales > Aminobacteriaceae > BNVG01. The sequence continues at coordinate 1,510 of BOCC01000264.1, read as the reverse complement.
AACTCCGTCCTCGTAGACGACGGACAAGGCAAGCCCGTCTATTTTCATCTCGCACACAAACGACGGATTTTCCAAAGACAGCCGCGACACAAAGGCCTTGAGTTCCCCTTCGTCAAACACGTTATCGAGCGACAGCATTGGGTTTTCGTGCCGCACCTTAACGAAGCTGTTCAGGACAGCTCCCCCGACGCGCGCGGTAGGCGAGTCGCTGCGCGCGTAGTTCGGATACTTACGCTCGAGATCAACAAGCTCTCGCAACAGCGCGTCATATCTCGCGTCTGGTATGATCGGAGAATCTTCTTCATAGTAGAGCTTGGCGTTACGCTCTATGGCTTCGTAAAGCTCGTTCATTCGGCTTTCATAGGGTTTCAAATTTCAGGGCCTCCCTTTATACAAAAAAGAAGCCACACCCATGCAACAGCGCGGGCGGCTTCTTTCTATTTGGGGCTTCTTGACGTACTTATTTTGCGGCCGTCTCGATTTTCAGGACATCGCGCCCTTTGTAGTAGCCGCACGACGAGCAGGCGCGGTGACTTACCGTCACTTCGCCGCAATGGGGGCAGAGCAACGTGGACGGAGCTCTAAGTGAACCCAACCACTGAGCCTTTCTCTGCGCCGTGCGGGCATGAGATGTTTTTCTCTTTGGCGTAGCCATTATTCTTTCCCTCCTTCAGGTGTTAAATCGTTATTCAAGAAGTTCACGCAAGACGCTCAGTCTCGGGTCGCCGATTGGGGCGCAAGAGCATACTCCTTTGTTTAGGTCCTCCCCGCAGTTTGGGCAAAGCCCCGCGCAGTCCGGGCGGCACAACATGCGCGCCGGAAGCAAAACTATAAGACTTTCCCAGACTTGCTCGGCAATAGAAAGCGTTCGCCCCAAAAAATCTACCTCTACGGGCATGAAGCCGTCGTCAGAACCAAGCTCCGTGTCCTCGAAATCGAGTCCGCGCGAAAAATAAAGATACATCAAATCGTCAGATATTGCAAGCTCGGCCTGCGATAAGCAACGGGCGCATTCTCCGACTACGCGAGACGACAGCGATATTCCGACAGATAAAAGCGAGTCCTCAACCCAACGGGCCTCCGCGTTTACGGATAATCCATCGGGGAGAGAAAAATGCTGCCCCTCGAAATCAAGTCCTTCCGGAAGGGTCACATTCCATGCCTTTTCCGTAATGGCCTCAAAATCCTGACGTTTCGGCAACTCCAGAATGAAGTTCCAGCCCTTAGGCGCGCTGTCACATAAGTCTTTTGGCGTCACGGGCTATAACGAGCTCCTCGTTTGTCGGTACGACCAAAACCTTAACACGAGAGGAATCGGAGCTGATGACGGTCTCTTTGCCCCGGACGTCGTTTTTCTTCGCGTCAAGCGTGACGCCCATGAAATCGAGCCCCTCGCAGACCATAGAACGCACCGTCACGCTGTTTTCGCCGACTCCCGCCGTAAAAACGATGACATCGAGCCCGCCCATGGCGGCGGCGTAAGCGCCTATGTATTTTTTGGCGCCATAGG
>BOCC01000263.1 GCA_026002715.1 Synergistales bacterium | reverse complement strand
CGTCGGCATGTCCCACCGCGGCGTGCCCGTCAGCCTCGCCCCTATGAAGTTGAAGCTCGACACAAAGTGGGCCGAGCGGCTGTAGACGTCGGGGCGGCTGCGTTTTAGCCAAAGTATTTTTGGCAATATGGAGTGAGTCGAAAAGACGTTCCCAAGGCGCGCCTTCAAAAAAGACGCGCCCCACCGGGCGTTTAGTTCGTTTACGATAGCTTCGCTTCTCCTGTCTATGCCGTAGAGAATGGCGTTATGAACGGCGCGGAAATGCGCGTCAACAGGCACGAAGGAGCCGCAGACCGAGCTTACGCAAACGGCCCTCAGAGGCGCGGCGTCAAACCTCGAAAAGAATTTCTGACATACGAGGAGGAAATTCTTCCACCAAACGCCTTCCGCGTCGACCTCGAAGAAGCCCTCCCGCGGGCTCAGCACGGACGACGGAAAATTAGCGCGCGAAAGAACCTCCCCCGCTTTGTTTATCAGCGTGGCCTTCGTGGACGACGTCCCTAAGTCCACGCCGAGGTAGAGCGCGTTATTTTGGAAGGTTGTTCGCGTCATAAAGAGGCGTGTCGACGTAAATCAGTTTTTTGTTGAGCGTAGCTTCCTCCGCTGTTTTGCCCTCTATGACGATACGCTCGACCAAAGAGACGGCCGTAGCGGCCATACTCTCGAAAGGCTGGGCCACTGTAGCCGTCATGGTTCCGGCCCCTATGCGCCTGAAGGTCTCGTTGTTTCCGTCAGCCGCCACTATGACTATTTTCTTGCCCGGAACATGGGCGGAGAGAACGTCGCCGGCGGCGTAGGCGAGCTGGTCAAACGCGCACCATACGCCGTCTATCTGGTCTCCGAAGCGCGTGGCGTAAGTCTCCACGGCGCTCCGGGTGTCGTCCATAAAGCTCTTCGTCGCCACCACGCCATACTCGGCCAGCACCTTTATGCCCGGGTACTCGCTCAGCACGGCGTCCATGACCTTGCCCCGGCGGCGGCTGCCCTGATGCTTCTCGAACTTTATCAGAATGATGTTTCCGTTTCCGCCGAGCGCGTCGACGAGATACGTCGACATCTTGGCCCCCACGCCGAAGTTGTCCGACGTTATGTCCGCTACGACGCCGTCGGCGTAGCCCGAGTCTATCGTGACGACGGGAATACGAGCCGCGAAGAGCTTGTCGAGAGCCGGTTTCACCTCGAGCGGGTGAGCCATAGCCAAAACTACGGCGTCGACCTTCATCTGTTCGAGGTTCTCGAGCTGACTGGACTGGGTCTCGATAGAGCCGGCGGAGTTGAGCATCTGAGCCGTCCAGCCCTTTTCTTTGGCGAGCTTCTCAAACTCGTTCGCCACTCTCGCCTGAGACTCCGCCGAGAAGTTCGTGGCCACAAAGCCGACCTTGATCTCCTTAGCCCAAGACGCGCCGCTGAACAGAACCGCCAAACACAACGCGCACACAAAAATAAACGCTTTTTTCATAAAAATTCCCTCCTAAATATTAAATAATATTCAGTTCACCGTCCGCTGAGCCTTTTGCTCTGCAAAGACGTCAGCGCCACCGAAAATATAATTATCGCCCCCTTGGTGATGTCCTGCTGGTAGTACGGCGCGCCGGCTAAGGTCATTCCGTTGTTTATGACTCCGATAATGAGCGCGCCGACAAACGTGCCGAACGGGTTTGCCCGCCCCATAGAGAGGACCGTCATGCCCAAAAGCGACGCGGCGAAGGCGTCCATCATATAGCCGGCGGCGCCCTCCGGGTTTGCCGAGCCGAGTTTCGACGTCAAAAGAATTCCTGTAAAGGCCGCGCCGCATCCGCACAGGACAAAAGCCAATATTTTATAAAAATCGGTGTTGAGCCCCGCCATACGCGAGGCTAAGGCGTTTGCGCCGGTGGCCTGCATATATTTTCCCACTCTTGTGCAGGATATAAAAATCTGAGCCGCCGCGACCACGATTATCATTATCATGATAAGCGACGGAACCGGGCCCGCGCTCCCGCGCCCAAGCGACAAAAACCCCTCCGGCATCTGCCCGTAGAACGACACGCCCTTTGTGTACATATAGAC
>BOCC01000262.1 GCA_026002715.1 Synergistales bacterium | reverse complement strand
GCCTATCTCCACGGCCTCTATCGGGATTTCACTTTCGACACCGTTCTTTATAACCGTTGCGGTCTTGGGGGCGAGGCCCATCAGTTTTTTTATCGCCTCCGACGTTTTGCCCTTCGATATTGCCTCAAGCGTCTTGCCCAGCAATATAAGGGCTATGATGACGCCCGCTGACTCGAAATACAGCCCCTCCACCGCCCCGAAGTCCCCCATAAAGATACGCGCTACGCAATAAAGACTGTATATAACGGCGGCGGACGTGCCTATCGCTATCAGCGAGTCCATATTGGGGCTGCCCATAAAGAGCGCGCGGAAGCCAACGCGGTAGAAATTCCGCCCGGCTATGAGAATCGGTATCACGAGCAAAATCTGCACGAGCGCGTAATTTACGGGATACTGCATCGGCTTCAATATCTTGGGAAAGGGCAGCCACCACAGCCACCAGACCATCGAGACCATAGCGAGGTAGAGAAGCGGAAGGCCGAAAACGGCCGAGACCAAAAACTTGCGCTTTAACGCGCTGATCTCGCGCGCCTTTCGGATTTTGTCCTCGTCAACAGTGCTTTTCTTGATGACGCTGTAACCCGTGTCAACGACCTTTTTTTCGATGTCGCGCAAAGCCAGTATTTTCTCGTCGTACTCGACCGACAGCTTCTCCGTGGCGAAGTTGACGACTGTCTCCGCGACGCCCGCCATCTTGCCTACGGCCCTCTCTATCCTCCTCGCGCAGGCGGCGCATGTCATGCCGCCTATAGCCACTGTCTGTTTCGTCATATCAAAGACTCCCTTCTGTTCTATCCAAAACCGTTATCTTGCTCCTGATCATCCCCATCCAGCAGCTGTAACCAAACGTCCCGCTTTTTGTCGGGGTGAACTCTATTATGTTGTCGCCCACGGCAAGCTGCTTTTGTATGCGTCCGAACTCAGGGATGACAAGCCTGTAGTTGCAGCCGTTCAGCGTGCCCTGCGCCGCGTGGATCGTCCAGCGGACCGGCGTCCCGGCCTGAACCGTGATGGGCTCATAGCGCCCGCCCCTCATCTCCGTCCTGACAACCTGAAAGCCGTTCTCGATTTTGGGTTCAAAACTCGGCTTGCCCGGATTGGCAGCGGTGGCACTCGCCGTGGAAGGACTCGGCGCCGGCCTTGCGCCCGTACCGCTTTGAGCGTAAAGCGGCGTTTCGGGAAAGCCCGTCACAAAGCCGGACAGCCCCAAGCCGTTTCCGAACATCGCGATACCCATAAGTATAACCATAGCGGCTCCGACGCTCATAACGCCGTGGGTGAACTTTTTGGCTCCTCCCGATGACGCGCAGGCGGCGAGCGCGCCCATACCGACCATCAGCGGCACGGTCCCGGCGCTGAAGACAAACATGGCCAGTGCGCCCCTGACAAAACCGCCGGACGAAAGCGCGTAAATCTGCATAGCCTGCAACGGGCCGCAGGGCATGAACCCGTTCAGAAGCCCTACGCAAAAAGACCCCTTGCCCTTGCCCGAATGTATTTTATCCGACAAAAATATAGGCATGCGCGGATTCAATTTTTTGAGCCAGGGAAGGACGTTCAACATATTGAGCCCCATAATGACCATAAAAACACCGGCCGCGATTTGTACAAAACCGCGCGCGCCCGTTGTAAAAGTGACGGCCGAACCGAGCCCGCCGACAAGGCCTCCTATAGCAGTGTAAGACGCGACCCTGCCAAGGTTGTAGAGAAAACCGGCCCTCAGATGCGCGAAACGCCCCGACATGTCCGCCATAGCGATTTGCATGGACTGCGACAGGTTTATCCCCCCACACATAGCTATACAGTGAACCGACGTCAAAAGCCCCACGACAAAAAGAGAGCCGTAATTCATGCCGGCCTCCGCCTCCGGAAAGGCGTAAAACACATCAAGCCAGCCCATCCTGTCAAGCATCGCGTACACCTCGTAGAGCGCGAAGGCGACCAGCGCGACCTTCAGAATATCGTTGAGAATATTCGCGCGGCCCGCCTCTTTCCCCGTCACGACGCGATAGTCGAGGCTCTCTATCAGCCTGACTATCGCCTCCGGGCCGATAGCCGAGGCGTCGTATGTG
>BOCC01000261.1 GCA_026002715.1 Synergistales bacterium | reverse complement strand
TGTGTCGCGCGCCGCCTCGTACTCACGCCTCTTGTGTTCTATGTCGTCCGGGGTGTCATCCGGGAGTGAATCAACTTTCCCGTCTAAGGCAAACCAGTCTTTCCAGTTGAGCTCCTCGAGGGGCAGCAGACTTCCGGCGTTGGAGTTCTCCATCAGCTTCAGCGCGGACTTGTTTCCCTTTTTTAGTCGCGCGCAGAGCGTTTTATCGTCGCCGGATAGCGCTGAATAAGCCTCCTCCGGTATGCCGTCTTTCATTTGTCCCGGCCGCAACAGGCCAAGGAGCGAATTGCCGCACTTGATGTGGTTGTCCAAGAACGTCAGCGAACGCCCAGGTTCGTATCCCTCTAACCAAAGAGTGAAGCGCGCAAGTTCCACGGCGAGCGGATTGAGATCAACGCCGTAAATACAATGGGTGACGACATCGCGAAGCGCCCTGCGCCAAGCCTCCGGCCTTATCACGTCGTCGGAGGATTTCAGTTGCGCTATACGTTCAGCTATTCGCCGCGCCGCCGCTATAAGGAAGTGTCCGCTACCGCAGGCCGGGTCTATAACGGACATTCCAAGCAGGGCTTTTGCCGGAGAAGACGTGTTTTCCTCCACAATGCGCTCTATAACGGGATCGAGCGCGCTTTTTATAAGCTCGGCCACGAGGCTCTCAGGTGTGTAATAGCTCCCCGTCGTTTTGCGTTCGTTGCCGGCGGTTTTCTCCTCCGCGCCAAATCCGGGAAGTTTGAATTTTTGTCCGTCGTCAGCGTTCATCTCGACAACCGGCTCGTATTCGAGCAGGCTTTCATAGACAGAGCCGAGTTCCTCCGGCCCCATATTACGGTAGTCGACCGGCGACAACACAGAGTTTATCTCCGCCCATCTGAGGTTGCGCACGGCTTGCATGAGCGAGCTGTTCGAGAGGGAACATTCGTCAAGCGTGGGGCACTGGACGCGCGAGAAAAGTCCGCTCAGCGCCGGCAGCGCGAGACGCGCCTCGCCTCTCTCCAAGCCCCTGAAGACGATTTTCATGGCGTACCACAGGTCCGAATAGCGATTTGATTCTACCCGCCTTACCGACCTGTCCCTAAGACGCCTGAACGAATAACCGCTGCCGTAAATCTCAGCGGCTTCCTTTGTCGCTTCGACACCTTCGTGAAGCAGCGCGCGTTCCTCAATGGTGATGACAAAAAGCATCCGGTATATCAGCCTCAGAAGCTCCCCGTAAAAATCACGCGCGGTAAATTGGCCGCCAATAAGGGAACTTCTGAGTTTTTCGTTATCGATATGTGATAAAAAGCCGTTGCCAAGCGCAAGCAGAGCGCTCCCGACGCCCTCGCGCAGTTTCTCCCGGACTCTCGAACCCTCTTCCATGCCCGTGACGCGCCACTCTTCCCATATCGGCTCCTCCGGCTTGTTCTCTAAGCGCGCGCGGCTATAATGAAGCGTAAACCAAAGCGCGCGGAAGTCCGGATATCGTTCTTCCTCCATTATCCGTTCTACGTCGAACTCCAAAAAACGCGGACGCGTCAGAGAATTAGAGCGGCGAAGCAGGCGGATTGTTTTGCCGTTTGTGACGATGCCCCACTGCGTGGTTTGAGTCGCGTTCAGGAATTCTTGCAAGAGCTGAAACGGTGTTTTCTTGGTTCTTCTTCCGTTCGAGCTTTCAACGCCAAAGTTTGTCGAAGACTCATCGAGGCGCTCTTTATAAGACGCAACCACCACCGGCAGCCGGTCGTTTATCATAATGGAGATGGGGTATCGCGTCTCTCCAAGTCCGATAGGTTCATTTTTTTCTTGCGCGGTGGCGTATCCCAATACGTCACGCAAAAAAGATTTGACGAAGGAGAGCGTCATCGTCTTGCAATTCGTATCCCTTTTGGTTTTTTTGTCGATGAAATCGGCCCACTGAGCTTTTGCTATGTGATACGCCCGGCCATACTCGCTTGCAAGCTGAAGGCCTTTCGGTACAAGGTAGTCGTCTTTTCCTTGAAACGGCCCGGCGCCAAGGCAAATTTTTTCGAGGAGGTCCGCGACAAAGAGGCCTCCCTCTGCTTTGATTGTATCGTAGATAAGCGGATTCACCATTCGTGCCATCACAATACC